>JBGTJW010000345.1:0-6977 GCA_041744955.1 Stenomitos sp.
CTGGTTGCGCAGTGCCTGCGGCAGGGCCACGATACATCGGGTTAGGCGCTGGTGGGGGCGCAGGAATATGTCTAACATAGCGACTGCTGGAATTGATCCCCCGGTACTTGCCGCCAATCTCAAACTCAGTACCTTCGAGCATTGATGGATGGGATTGGTAGCTGACACCGCGATAAGAGAGTTTCATATTCGCCTCCTAGATGTGTTGCGAGAGGCGCGTTCCTTCGGGATGACTCCCTACTTCCGTCCGGTTTCTGCTACTGGAAGGCTCTTCTCAAACCGTGAAGTCTAATTGAGTAGAACTGATTCCAGAACGAAACGCAAGATGAACGATTTGCTTTTCTGTATCTAATCATACCGTTTTGAACTAAGATCGTCAACTTTTACAAAACTTCATCTTTGTGTTTGCTTTGCTCGCTTTGTGCTTTGCAGCAGCAGTTCCGGTTGTATTTCCTGTATTTTCTGTACTCCACGTTCTAAACCCGCCTTGAGAAATAATTAGGATTACTAACTAATCCCTCATGGGCAAGTTTCCTCAAGAAACCACGCCGTTTAAGATAGAAACGATGGTGACACTGGCAGTAAGCTACTGGGCGCACCGGATCGTCGTATAAGGATAGTGTGCCATGTCAGGTTATGCCGATGCTGCCGCCGCATTGATTAAGGCGACAAGAGGACGGGAAGATGCCTTGGGCTTGCGCGATGAGACTTGCCGCTCGCGCTTTCTGCTCCATGACCATCCGACTGCAAAAGTGATTGTCTTCTTTCACGGGTTTACCGCCTTGCCAGAACAATTTGTGCCGATCGGCGAAGCGTTTTTTCAAGCTGGCTACAATGTCTTGATTCCGCTGCTACCAGGGCATGGGCAGGCAGGCGAATGGAGCGACGACAATCCACCCCCCTTACCCATAACCCCACTGCTCTATCAAGACTTTGGGCAAAGTTGGCTGGAAAAGGCTCAATCACTGGGCGATCGTGTGCTTCTGGGTGGCTTATCGGGGGGCAGTACCCTTGCCGCATGGCTGGCGCTAGAGCATCCCCAGCAGGTCGATCGTGGTCTGCTGTTTGCCCCTTATTTAAGTGGTACAAATGCCCTTGTAGACTGGGTTGTGGAGCGCATGAACGTTTACTTTGAATGGAAGCCAGACCCTGGAGTGACTAGCTTTGGCTATAAAGGCTTTCAGATGCCTGCGCTGCGTACTTTTCTAGCGATGGGGCAGGAGGTACTCGATCGCGCCAAAGTACAGCCCGCTGCCCCATTGCTGCTGATATCAAGCGCCAGCGATCGCGCCGTTGACAGTGCGGAACATCAGGCACTCTTTCAGTCTGCTCTCAAGTGGCAGCCCCGGTGCTGGTATCACTGCTTTGACCGCACCTTGGCGATCGGACACAACATGATGACTAAGGCAGAAGGTAATGAGCGTGCTGATCTGCCCATCGCGATCGCCAAAGCCTACGCCGAAAGCGACCTGACCTGGACGGAAGTCACGACGCTGAGCGATCGACTGCAACACGGAAAACCACTAGACGCGATCGCCACTCAACTTAACCTGAGCCAACGCCTGCCGTCAGACCGTTCCGCACTACTAACGACCCTTCAACTCATTGCTCAAACCCCTGATCAGCTTAAACCGCATGGGGATGGGGGATGAAGGCAGAGGACAGAAGGCTGAAGGCTGAAAGCTTTGCGTGAGTCTCCTGTTGCCCCTCGCTTGTCGCCTTTTGCCTGAACTGCCTTATGGTTAAGCAAGCTTTATTGACAAATAATTTATGTCGCGCAAACGCTTTGTGATTGAGATGGGGATGGGGGTCGATCAGCACGGTCAGGAACCGACTGTGGCGGCGGCTCGTGCGGTACGAAATGCGATCGCCCACAATGCTCTCCCTGGTATCTGGGAAGTGGCTGGGTTGAACGATCCGGATCAGATGATTGTCGAAGTACAGGTGGCAGTGCCGTATCCCGATCAGGTACGCGAGTCAGAGGTGTTGGCAGTGCTGCCCTTTGGACGTAAGACGCTCAAGGTAGAAGCAGGCGGCATGGTGGTTCAGGGTCGTGCGATCGCGTCACTCAATGACAAAAACGACGAAATGCTAGTTGCTGTTGCATCAGTAACGGTGTGGATTGAAGCGCCGGAGGAAGGGTAAAGAGCAGGAGGCAGAGGGCAGAGGGCAGGAGGCAGAGGAGTGGGGAAGAGCAAAACTCAAACTTTTAGCCTTTATCCTTTAGCCTTCATCCTTCGAGCGATCGGTGCCTTGGCACAGGCGATCAATCAGTTCCAGCAATGACTTGTAATTGGTAATGGGTTTGGCGCAGAGTGCATCGGCTTGCGATCGCTCCAGCAAGGTCTGACGCTCATCCATCATGGCGTAAGCAGTGACTAAAATAATGGGTAGATGAGCAGTGAGAGGATCGTTTTTCAGGACGTGCGCCAAGTCAGCACCGCTTACCGCTTGCCCTTCCCATTCGGCTTCGGGTAGGTTGACATCCATCAGCACAATATCAACAGGCTGCGATCGACAGTGCGAAATGATATCAGTCGGTTCATCAGTAATGGCAACCTGGTGCCCCCCCAGCCGCTGGATCAATTTGGCAGCCCCTTTTGCCAGTAGTGCGTCATCATCAACCAAAAGCACGTTCCAACTACACATCACTTTTCTCTCCTGTTCTCGAGCGACAAATTGCTGTGCGAACGGTTTAGCTTCGTTAAAGTAACCGATCGGGCAACGTAAAGGTAATTGTTGTACCCTGACCTTTACCGGGGCTGTCGATCCAAATCTGACCATTCATTAGCTCTACCAGTCGTTTGCAAATGGTTAGACCCAGACCAGTGCCCCCATAGCGCCGTTTAATCGAGCCATCTGCTTGCACAAAAGGATCAAATAAGGAGGCTACATCTTTGCGATCGATGCCAATGCCCGTATCGGTAACAGCGAACTCAATCACTGCCTGCGGTGACTGGTTGATAGTTTGGATGCATCGTTTTACACAAAGCCGCACCTCGCCCGCATTGGTAAACTTAAACGCATTTGCCAGCAGATTTGTCAAAACTTGCCTCAATTTGACTAGATCGGCTTGAATATACTCAACCTGACAGTCAATCAGCAGCGGAATGCCTTTTTGGCGGCTTTCTGGGTTGAAAAGACGTTCCTGGTGGTGCAAAAGCTCTCGCAGATAGACAGTTTCCCACTGGATAGACATTCTCCCTGCTTCAATCTTGGCAATATCAAGAATGTCATTAATGATGTCAACTAAATTTTCTGCCGACTGGTAGGCAACATTGATATATTCTTGCAATTCTTCCTCGTTGTCATACAACCCTTCTTTAAGTAGCTCAAGATAATTCAGCGTGGAGGCAAGGGGGGTACGTAGCTCATGACTGGTGGAGGAAAGAAAATCTGACTTGAGTCGGCTTGCCTCTTCTGCCGATGACCGTGCGACGTTGAGTTCGCGGTTTCGCATTTCTACAAGAATGCGCTGCTCACGCTCATAGCGGTAGAGCCGATTTTGCATGATTGCCATGGCTAAATGAGTGCCTAGCGATCGCACCAGTTCGATTTCGCCTGCTGTCCACGGTTGCACCTGGTGCTGCTTGAGTTCTTGCCAGACTTCAAACGATTGCCGCACTCGCTGGTTGCGTTCATCCGAGTCAAATCTACCAGCCCAGAGAATATTGGTGTCGATCTCATTGCGAAAGAGGGTTAAGCAGCCCAGGGGCAACTCGCCATAGCGCAGCGGCATGACTAAAAGACCGCGAATCTGCGTCTCACTAAAAGCAGGCAAAACGGTTTGTAGTAGAGGCTCCTGATAGATATCGGCTACTGTGCAGGGGCGATCGACACCTGAGCTTTTTGCAGCCGTCCAGTCCTCGTCGTGGCTGGTCAGACCCGCTTCTGTTAACGCCTCAGGAAGTTGTTCTGCCGGGTAGTTCGGTGGTGTACCAGAGACCAATAATTGCTGCCAGAAGGGTGTCGTCTCTAACGGTTGTTCGCGATCGGCGCTTTGTGGCTGCGAACCTGTGATGTAAAGCTGAGAGATTGCGTCTGCTTCATTCGCTGCGACATAAAGGCGACCAGCGACACATCCGTTGACTTTAACCGCCTGATCCAAAACAAGCTGTAGCACTTCGTAGCTCGGCATGGGCGAGTGCAGCAGGGTAGAAATTTGGTTGATGACGGCTTCACGGCTGGCTTTAGCCCGAGCGTTGGTCAGCAGTTGAGATTGCGCGATCGCGATCGAGACATGATCTGCCACCAGTTGCACAGTCTGTAGCCGTTTTTCGGAGAAGCGCTTTGGGGTCGCATGATGTGACACTAACAGCCCCCAAAGATCCTGACGGTGAAAAATTGGGATCACCAGTGATGACTGCACGCCCATTGCCGTCAGATACTCGACGTGGCAGGGATCAACCGGACGGGATAAAATATCCTCAAGCGGAAAGTTGTGGATATCATCCACTGTAAGATCGCCCGTTGTGCGTGGGTGCTCTAGACGGCTAAGTGTGATGCGCTGCGACGGAACATCAATAATAGAACGCTGCCGTGCCTTGATAAACAGTTCGCGTGCGTGGGACGGAATGTCACCCGCTGGAAAGTGTAACCCCCGCAAAGAGGGTAAGCGGTCTGGTCGCGTTGCTTCGGCAATAACCTGACCTGTTCCGTCAGGCTGAAACCGATAGATTTTGACGCGATCGGTGTCCAAAAACGATTGCACTTCTGTCACTGTCGCCGCGAGAATCTCTTGCAACTCCAACGTTTGCCGAATGCGATTCGTCATCCGATTCAGCAGGCTGCCTTGAGTTAAGTGAGCCGCTATTGCTGATTGTAGATACTTAACCATAAACTTTTTTAAGAAAGGCTTACTAAAAGCACGTTGTATACCCTACGAAACGGATGCAACTCAAGACAATCCCTACGCACTTACAGGGACTGCCTTCATTGGCTGTTGCTTATATAAAGACTGTTGCTTACAAAAATCCGTGAAATAACGGACTGTTGCGATCGTTCCCTTTAGATTACGGAGAAAACAACGCTTTCAGCGCCGCGAAATGTACTGAATCTTCAGCTTCATCCGGGTGGTCAGCAGTAATTACCGCAGTAGTGCGCTCCAGGTTCCTACACCGACAACGCCATCCGGAGCAAGTTTAAAGCGACGCTGTGCCGCTTTTACGGCTGCTAACGTTTCGGCACCAAAGACCCCATCGGCAGTGCCTTTGAGAACACCCAGCGATCGTAGCCGTTCCTGTAGCGCCACCACGGCTGAACCCTTCATACCTTGTCTCAAAACTGGCAACGCCACAGTCTCAGGGGTTGCTGTACTGGGAGTGGGTGTCGTTGCCGCTGGGCGCGTTCTAGCAGGTTGATTAGGCTTGGGTGCTGGGGGGCTAGAGGCAGGGTTTACAGCGGGTCGAGGGCTGGCAGCAGGAGTCACACTGGCGGGTGCAGGGCTAATGCCTGAAGGCGTTGGAAAGGATGCCGCTCCGCTGGTTGCTGGCAATGGCGAGGCGTTATTGGCAGTGGGAGTTGGGGCAATGCGGGCAGCACCCGCTGTCTCCACTGCGTCTGGAAAGAGCCGATTCCACGTGACTGGACCCGTAATACCATCTGCGTTTAAGCCAGCGGCTTGTTGAAATTGAGAAACAGCCGAAACGGTACTCTGCCCATAGATGCCATCGACTGTGCCACTGTAATAGCCCAACAGTTTCAGGGTTGCTTGCAGTTCGGTCACGTCAGAGCCACGGCTACCAGGCTTTAAGGTCGGACGCAGCAGTGTGGTTCCAGACGCTTCAGGCGTGGCGGCACCCGTTGTCTGGCTGACGGTGATTTGACTGGAGGGTATCTGGCTCAACGCGGTTGCTGACGTAAGGGCAACCAGGGCGACGGTGAGCCAGCTCCTGCTCAGTAGGCTTAACGTGGCTCGACGTACCAGCCAACCATTAATTGTTTGAGTCTTAGCTGCATACGCTCTTACATCACTACCCATTGCTGGAGTCCTTTATATAGCAGTTAAGTCGATCGCGGTTTGGTAAGAAGCCACACACAGTGAAAGACCGCCTCTATCATCCTGCTGGGACGAGAAGCGGCGACAGTCGGCAGTGACACACAGTAATTTTTCATGTTCGGGTACGTCGGAAGAAGACGCTAATCGTAGCGGTTTCCTGCCAGTCAATTGACCCTAGAGCTACTATAGGTGAGACGGGATTAATGCAACGAGAAATTTTCTTAAATCTCCTTACTGATTTGATGAACACGTAACAGGAGCGATCGTCGATCGATGCGCTATTCACTATTAAGCCGCTTTCAGGGTACTTTTTGGGCAGCGGCGTTGGGTCATGAGTTGGGAGCGTACAGTCGATCGCGGCAAGCTATCGCCAAAAACAGAACCGATGGCTCGGAATCGGTGGCATGGCTGGCGGCTAGTCTGACGAACTGGCATCCTGGTCTGGGGCGTGAAAGTGCTTCATCCAGTCAACCGTCGTTAGGCGGCAGAATGGCAATTAGCTGCGCCCGCGCCCTGGTTCATCCCGGTGGTTGGCATGAGCCTGCGCTAGCGGCGATCGGCAAAGAGTTTGCCAGCAGTGAGGCTGAAACGGGTGTTGCAACGGGAAACCGGCGATCGGGCGAGGCACTGCCTGAAACGATCGCGGCGGAATTGACGATCGCCACACTTCCCCTTGCCCTGTTTTTTCATGACGACCTAAACAGGCAGCAACAACGCCTGCTACAAACGGTCAAGCTTTGGCGTTGCTTACCAGACGTAGAGGCAGGGCTGCTGGCAGTCGGGTCTGCGATCGCGCAAGCGCTGCAAGATTGTTTGGAACCACAAACGCTGCTGCCTCAAATAATTACTTACCTCAAACAGAGTGCTGTCAGCCAAGCCACTCCCTTACCAGAGTTAATTGGCACACTGGAACAAACTCAAACCCTTGTGAAAGAGGGGGCTGGACTTTACACTGCGATCAATCAGATACAGGTGAGGC
>JBGTJW010000346.1:0-5583 GCA_041744955.1 Stenomitos sp.
CTCAGGCTTCGAGCGCGATTGCGAAGCTGCAACCCAAAGCCCAAAAGCGGCTGTTTCCATAGCGGTTCAAAGCCTTCACAGAAATCATCGACGGAGCAGAACAGTTCTTCTAAACTAAGCATGAGGGCAAACTGGGCGTGAAATTTTAGCATTTTCAGCCTATCGGGTTTGCCCCTTTTTTGTCCTGTCTCTTATCCCGAACTCAGGTTAAGTAAATGCTGAGCTAAGACTATTGAGTGCGGCAGAAGGCAAAACGTTAGTCGCCCTCTGCCGCACCTGCTACTTCAACCGTGCTTCCGCCGCTTTCAGCATGACTCTAGCATTGGCATAGACGGTGGTTCCCGCTTTTACCTCTCTGAGCTTGTCTGCGATTCTGTGTAGTTGCCTCGCCTGGTCAGGGCTGAGCGCTTTGGCGTTACCGGCTGTGGAGTCAAATAAGTAGTTTCGTAGCTGTTGAGCTTCCTTAAAGGCTTGTGTGGATGTTCGCTCTGCTTGCAGCCGAATCGTGACATTGCTGAGACGCTTGCCATAATTTGCAAGCAGCACTTGAGCTTGCTGATAATCAGGATTTTTAAAGTCAATCTTTTCTAGGCGATCGATCGCGGTTGCCCACTGCTTCTGGTTTTCCTCCCACTCAATTTCGCTATGGGGAACCTTTAAATCCAACTCTTGAGCCGTTTTGGCAAAGATCTTGGCTGCCTCAATTAAGTTACCTGTTTGCGTGCTACCAAGGGCTAAACCGGATACCTGTTGAAAATCTCGCTCATACGCCATCAATTTTGGTCGTGCCATGCGAGCCGCGAGAGTCTGATCAGGGATTTGGTGAAGCTGGTCGATCGCCTGCTGCCATTGGTCGATCGCTGCCTGCTGTTCAGCCGCATTGGGTGCTTCCTGATACTGCTGCTTGGCGGTTCCAAGTGCTTGATCGGCTTGATTGAGCTGCGTTTGGGCGTTATTCTCCTGAAACAGCTTGGCATCCATGCGGGCAACCTCTTTACGGGCACCTTGAAACTCATCAAGCGTAAAGCGCCATGTACATTGAAACAAGCCACAGTACGCCCGTGGATAATAGCCTAGAAACCAGACAGGTAAAGCATCCAGACTTTTTTGCGCGGTTTGCACTTTAGTGGTGCCCAGCTCTAAATCGGCGGCGCTGGTGGCTCGATTTACCAGTTGGTCTGCCTGCTCGGTAGTGGCGATCGCCTGCCGATAGTTTTTGTCCATGCTGATAAAGCTAGGCATCAAGACGATCGGCGCGACTCGTGCTACTGTCCAGCGAATCGGGGGATAGGGCAGGTTCAGTAGCCAAATACCGCCAGCCAGACCCGCGATGCCAACCAAGACTGCCGATGCCAGCCGAAACCGATTCGCAGTCGGAGACGGGCAGTTGGCGCGAGCTGCCGCTTTCAAAACCTTTTCGCTAAAGTCGGGAAACAAGTCGTTGATCGCGTCCCGCAAGTCTTCCAGCGTCAACGGAGTACCTGTTTTTGCCTGAAACCGTTCTAGCCGACGCAGGGCAATCTCTTGCTGCACCTTCCCGACTGGATCATCAGCACTACAGCGCAAAATTTCAGCTTTGAGAATCTCGAAGGCACGCTGGTTAAGACGAGACATAACGTTTATGGGATGACCGATTGAATAGTTTGTCAGCCAGTAACTTCAGTACAGGACGATCGATTCCGTCTGCTTCACAACGACCTCACAGAATGTCCGGCTTTGGTTACTGTTCGGCTTCAGTATGCCCAAACGCGTCTGAGTGAACACAAAGCAGCGATCGCCGTCCCCTAGCCGATCTCCCTATAATGAAGCCAAACGCTCTCGTATCATCCCCTTTTACTACTCCCCCTCTCCCCTGCTTTCCTTCCTTCCTATGCCAAACCTTCCGCTTCCTCCTGGCAAAAGGGGTCTACCTGTCATTGGTGAAACCCTGCAACTGCTGTTCGATCCGAAGTTTGCTGAAAAGCGTTACAAGCGGTACGGTGCTATCTTTAAGACCCGCCTGTTGGGCAGACCGGCTGTCTTTATGATTGGTTCAGAGGCAGCAGAGTTTGTGTTGTTCAGCCATATGGATCACTTCTCCTGGCAAGACGGCTGGCCCGAATCATTTAAGCTGCTGCTGGGACGATCGCTGTTTTTGCAGGAAGGTGACGAACATCGACGCAATCGACGGCTGATGATGCCTGCGTTTCACGGACCAGCCTTGTCTCGCTACGTGGCAACGATGGAACACATCACCCAGAGCTACTTGAGCAAGTGGGAGCAGCAGCAAGCATTTGTTTGGTACGACGAGTTCAAGCAGTTGACCTTTACGATCGCCAGCCAGATTTTTTTGGGCACTCCGCCTGGTGAAGACACCGTGCGTCTCAGCCGACTTTTTACAACACTGACGAATGGGCTGTTTGGGCTAGGGATGCGACGCGCGATCGCGGCTCGAAACCAATTATTAGATCACCTCACTGTTGTCATCCAGCAACGTCAGCAAAACCCGACGGATGATGCACTGAGCTTGCTGATTCAAGCACAAGACGAAGAGGGCAACCGTCTCAGTTTGGAAGAAATTCGGGCGCAGGCAATGCTGTTGCTCTTTGCTGGGCACGAAACGACGACTGCCATGCTCACCTGGATCTGTCTGGAACTGGCACGGCATCCTGAGGTTCTGCAACGCGCCAGGGAAGAACAGCGCCAGTTAGCCGTCCATGGTGCGCTGAATTTAGAACAGATCAGCAAGATGCCCTACCTTGACCAGATCTTGAACGAAATTGAGCGCTTGCATCCTCCGATCGCGGGCGGTTTTCGAGGAGTGATCAAGCCCTTCGAGTTCAACGGGTTTCACGTCCCAGCCGGGTGGTTGTTACAATATTCCATCCTGCTGACCCATCAACAAGCCGATGTTTATCCCCAGCCCGATCGCTTTGACCCCGATCGCTTCAGCCCCGATCGGCAGGAAGCCAAACAAAAGCCGTTCAGCTTGATTGGGTTTGGAGGTGGTTCGCGCATCTGCATTGGTCTGGCGTTTGCCAAATTGGAGATGAAGCTGGTTCTCGCCCATCTCTTGCGAAGCTATGCCTGGGAGCTACTGCCCAAGCAACGGTTAGAGCCTGTTTTAATTCCAACCCGCCGACCCAAAGACGGCTTAAAGGTGCGTTTTCGTAAAGCTGTCCATGTTGTCTGATCGTTCACTATCGGTAGAGGCGTGAGCTGTCATGCCCTTACTTCTGCCTATTTGAGGATTTTGAGGCAGTGCTGGTTAGTTAGGCTGCATAGAGAAAGACTTGCAGAGGAGTCAATGCTCATGACGATGGCTGACGATCGAAACTTGGATTTGCAAACGAATGATGCCTTAGACCTGATCCCGGAGGCTGACCTTGAAGAGCTAGAGGAAGAGGATCTAGGCGACGTGCCGCAAGCGCTGACAGAGTCCTATGGTACGGGCGTACAGGAAATGCCGGGTTATGTAGCGGGTGGACGAACGATGCGCGATCGCCAGAGTGAATTTAACGAAGCCGATGCGACGTTAACTGGCGGCGACATCGACGCAAACTACGAGCAAGCAAATGCGGTTGGCGACGAGTCAGTTGGTGGTACTGTCAGTACGCCAGATATGGATGTAGTCGATGAACTGGGCGCGGCTGTGGGGCTAGAAATGGACGATCGCGCCTTTCTTCGCACCACCGAAATCTTAGAACAACGCGATGCTCGTCGTTGGGAGCTAGAGCCGACTTCCTCTGAAGATTACGTCGATCGCAGAGACGAGCAGTAAGGCGATCGGGGTGTTAGCAAAACTGGTTGCTGCCCCTCGCCGCTAAATTTTTGGCTAAACCGATTACCGCCGCTTAGGAACGGTGATCGAAGCTCTGAAGCATCCCACCGTGCTAGCACTGACCGCCATAGCTTCGCCTCCTGTACAGCACATAAGACCAGTTGGGCATGGGAAACGCCCAGGGCATTGTGCAGGGCTTTGATCGACCCAATCTTTGGTTAGAAGTAGAGCGCTTTAAGGAGATGTAACGTGGTCATACTCAATCATCCTGAGCAGCGATCGTTTCAACATAGTGTTCACAGTCTAAGGATTTACCGTTCATGACATTAAACCGCCGCCATTTTTTGGGCTTCTTGGGTGCAGGCACAGGCGTGATCGCCGCCAGTATCTACGCACCTCATTTCGCCTGGGCTGCTGATGCGGTTGCCAAGCCAACTGCATCAGGCGCTTTTACCCTGCCACCTCTACCGTATGCCTACAACGCGTTAGAACCGTATATTGACGAACGCACGATGCAGTTCCATCACGACAAGCACCACGCTGCTTACGTTAAAAGCCTCAATGATGCTATTGAGAAGCACCCTACACTCAAGGGCAAAACGGCTGAGGATCTCATCCGCAACCTCAACAATGTGCCTGAAGACATTCGTACCACCGTTCGTAACAATGGCGGTGGGCATCTCAACCACACCATGTATTGGGAAATTATGGAGCCTAAAGCGGGTAGTGAGCCAACCGGGGCACTTGCTGCTGCTATTCAAAAAGACTTTGGCAGCTTTGCTGAGTTCAAAAAGCAGTTTAACGACGCTGGCACAAAGCGCTTTGGCAGCGGTTGGGCATGGCTAGTGCAGACAAAAGACGGCAAACTCCAGGTGACGAGTACCCCGAATCAAGACAATCCGCTGATGGAAGGACTGTATCCCATCATGGGTAATGACGTTTGGGAACACGCTTACTACCTTGTGTACCAAAATCGTCGTGCTGACTACCTGCAAGCCTGGTGGAATGTTGTGAATTGGAATGCTGTGAGCGATCGCTTTAAGCTGGCTAGTGCAAGCAGCCGTTGAGGCTAAAGGAGAGGGCGAAACCTTCAATCGCAATTTCTTTCGCAACAGTGCTGCTAATCGTGCCTATAATAGCTGATACGAAGGATGAGGCGCATTAGTGAGTTTGCCCTCTCACTGGCTGCGGTCAGGGCGATCGTGGTCAGCCTCTTTAGCCTTGAGTTCCTTGTCTTGCGGGTATAGTTCAGTGGTAGAACGTCACCTTCCCAAGG
Source organism: Stenomitos sp. (assembly GCA_041744955.1). GTDB lineage: Bacteria > Cyanobacteriota > Cyanobacteriia > Leptolyngbyales > Leptolyngbyaceae > Stenomitos. The sequence goes on from JBGTJW010000346.1 coordinate 5,037, forward strand.
TGAATGTCGTCGGTTCGAGTCCGATTACCCGCTTACTTCAGAACTGTCCATTAAACCTTTATTTGTCGGTTTTAAACCTTTAGTGTCTTTTAGAGACGAATTTAGGCTGTTTTGGGGCAATTTAGCCCTTTTACCTTTGACTAAACCAGTTTTAAACATTTGTTGTCAAATTCAAAGGTTGTTATCTTAGTCTGAATTTGGGAAGATGACGTTCCTTTCAACCCATCTGAGTATTCTTGTCTTTCGCCTGCATAAGGGATTGTGGAAGTGCAGTTTACTAACTTGCATTCAACCGAACTTTAGGTCAATCAATTTAGGGCTGGATCTGAGTGCGGCATGGCTTAAGACCAAATGTCCCCATTGCCAACTCTTTGAAGCCAAAAGGGCGATCGCAGCAGTTTTGCCGACCTGGGTGAAATTGAACGGCAGAGCCTTCAACCCCTTTGAAGCCAAAAGGGCGATCGCAACACCTTAATCGCAGTCTGAGGGCTTTTTCATGTGCGATCGCTTTCAACCCCTTTGAAGCCAAAAGGGCGATCGCAACCCT
>JBGTJW010000347.1:0-2854 GCA_041744955.1 Stenomitos sp.
CCTTTGCCTTTGCCTTTGCCGATTCGCTGCTGACGCAAGCAGCAAACCTACGGCAGGCACGATCGACGGACTCTAATGGTTCTACTGCTGAACCTAAATCGATCGTTGAATCCAAAGCTGCCCCTGAAACGGAACCTGCTGCGAAACCGAAACCTGCTGCTGAACCAAAAGCGACCGCTGAACCGAAAGCGAAGGCGAAAACCCGATCGCGCAAGTAGCCTATCCCTGTGCAGCTAACGGTTCATGTCTGCCCATAGCCACTTCGCGCTCACCAAACCGACCTTTGAGAACGTAACTAAGCATGCCGCCATATTCCCTGGCAACAATGTTCAAGCGTTCTCGGTAGCCCAAATCAGGTGGCACAGAGCTAGGGTATGGAATGACCTCAAACCCCAGACTCTCAAACGTAAGCTGCGATCGCAGCATATGAGGCGAGTCTGTAACTAAAAGGATGCGCTTCACGTTTTGAGGCAAGAGCAAATCGGCTGTGAACTGAGCATTTTCTTCGGTCGTGAGCGAACAGTCCTCGCCGCTAATTGCCTCTCTAGGAATACCGCTCTCTAGTAGTTGGCGCACTAGAAATCTTGCATCGCCACGCCCACTGACAAAAATGTGCGGTGCCCGTTGTGCCTGCCAGAGAGTTATTGTGGCATCCACGCGATCGCGCATAAAACGAGGACCTCGACCCAGAATCACGATCGCATCAGCGTTTGCACCCGAATCAGCCGGAATTTGACTCGTCAACGCCTGTGTTGCCAGGGCGAGTCCTGGTGGTGACGTAATGAGAAGGCAAGCTAACGTCAACGCCACAATGACTTGAGTGCGTCGTCGGTTCCAGCAAAACTGTCGTCTCCATTGCCGAAATTGCTCTCGTCTGGAGGGCTGACGCAGCAGCCACACGAGCCAAAACACAACCAGCACGAGCAACGCTAGCAAGGCAACGCGAGTTGAGAAAGAAAGCGGTTGAGTCAAGCGTCTGGAAATTAGCTGGGTAAACACGACCCATTTGCTACGTAGCCGAGGGCAGGCATCAGAGTCGAGCATTTGGCTAAGGACAAAAACCATTTGCATTACACCGAAGGAGCAAGTTGGTCGGGCAGTGCATCCGTCGGGGCGATCGCGGTTGGGCTAAGATCAGCGGCGGATGGCTCGCGGGGTAAAAAGCGCCCCTGCAAACCGTAGCCAACGATGCCCAAATATTCTCGAAAGACCAGAAAGGCTTTCGTTCTAGCATTCAAACCCTGGGGCAGCGGATTGGTGTACGGTGTCACGTCAAAGCCAAGGCTGCGAAACGTCAGGAGCGATCGCAGCATATGGGGTGGATCAGTCACCAATAAAATATGATGCACCTTCCTCGGTTGCAAAATGGCTGCGGTAAAGCGAGCGTTCTCTTCGGTGGTGCGAGAGCACGGTTCACCCTCGATCGCCTCCGCAGGAATCCCTTTCTGCTCCAGCATTGTGGCAATTTCTTGGGCATCGCCCCAGCCACTCGCAAACAGCAACGGTGCGCGACGTGCTTCCCAAAGTTGCGCTGAAACGTCAACCCGTTGGGGTCTCATCTCTGTACCGCGTCCCAGGATCACGATCGCATCCGCAGTTTGACCGACATCAGACGGCAAAAATGTAATCAGCGCCCGACTGCCAATTTTGAGCATTGTTGGTGATAGCGCCAGTAAATACGCCACTAACAGCACAGTGCCTAGCCCACTAATACGTCGTCGCCAGCGCAAACGGCGAAACAACCACGGCAAAACAATCAGCAGCACCAACGGCGGAATCACCAGTGCAGGCGTTGTCAGCCAGTCAAAAAGTTGCCAGGAAAGGCTTGTCCAACTATTTGTCAATGATCTTTGCGCACAGAGTGTTGGGTCTAGCATTGCTGTCACCTGATTAATATTCTTGCCATACTCAACCACGATCGTTCGCCCTTCGTCTCAAGCGTTTGTTAGCAGAAAACCAGTTAGCAAAAACCAGTCATTCGATCAGCAAACGTCTTGATTCAGTCCGTACTACCTTAACCTCTCTAGCATTAGACTTGTTGCTGAATAAGAGCGCTGGGAAGTATCGCAGAGATTACCTTTCCTTTCTCTATCTCGATTAAGCTACCTCTAAATAAAAGTTCCACAGCCCTGCTGCTGAGAGCATCAGTCGGTCATCAAACTCAAACACACGCTTCCGATAAATCGCTGATACTGCCTGGTAGCGCTTCATCCCTGCGTGGGCAGGCTCACACACCACCCGCTGTTTTCTAAATTCCTGGTTCTCCTGTTTTTGTGCCTCAGTTAATGCCTTGCCTTTTGGTTTCTTATGCGGCAGTCGAATGTTGACCTACTCGTTCTGCAAGCTCTGAAACCCTAAAGCTCCCTCAATGCTGACCGCCTCTGGCATGTGCTCGGCACTGGTCTTCTAAAGGATGATTGCTAGAATTACTACAGCGATTGGATTCTAGCCTATGCATTGCCCAAATTGCCAGAGTAAGCAGATCGTGAAAAACGGCAAAATCACCCTGCACGATCACAGTTTGATCCAGAAATATTTGTGCAAAGCCTGCGGCAAACAATTTAATGGACGTACGGGCACACCAATGGCAAGACTAAGAACATCGTCAATGATAGTATCTCTGGCGCTGAATGTGCGCACGGAAGGCATGGGCGTGTAGGGCAAACGCATGAAAATCATTGAGACAGGATGTTGAGCAGATAGTCATCATCCTAACCTGCCTTCTTTCGCTTGGCGGCAATGCCTGCCTTCGTTGTTTCATCTTGTCCGAGCAAATTGAGCGCAATGTGGCGCAGCAGTGAGAAGTTTTGCGGCGCATGATCTTTGCGAATCCGGCAGGCATCTTCATCAAAAG
>JBGTJW010000348.1:0-19190 GCA_041744955.1 Stenomitos sp.
TGGCATGGTCTAGATCGGTGCGATCGCGCCAGAGGTTTGCACCATTGGCAAATTGATAAAGAAGGCTGTCAGCACAACCTGCTGTTGCGATTTAGAAACCGTTGCCAGCATAATGCCCACACCGATCCCCACAAAAACGTAGAGTCCCGACAGCACAACAAACAGCAATAAATTGCCGCGAAACGGTAGCCCAAAGACCAACCGTCCCAGGCTGAGTGCCAAAAACACATCACCCATCAACAGCACAAACAACGGCACAACTTTTGCCAGCAAGATTTCCCAGGCTTCGGCGGGTGTCATTAGCAACTGCTCCAGCGTGCCCGTATCCTTCTCGCGCACGACGGTCACTGCCGAAACCAGGCTACCAATCAGCGTTAGCACCAGCCCCATAACCCCTGGCACAAAAAACCAGCTACTGGTCAGCCCCGGATTGTAGAGAAAAACGACCTCTGGCTTCACGGGCGGAGCGGGTTGGGTGCCAGTCAGGCTGAAATTGAACTGCCGCAGAATTTGCGTCGTGTAGCCACTGGCTATCCCGGCGGTATTGGCATCAACGCCATCAATAAACGCCTGAATTTCTGCTGTTTTGCCCTGGCTAAGATGGCGCTTAAACGTGGGTGGGATCACAATGCCAGCCGTCAATTTGCCCGTTTCTACCTGACGGCTCAACTCTTGCTCCGTCGCTGGATACGACTCCACTACAAAGATCCGATTTTCTGTGAGCGCCGACACTAGTTCGCGGCTTGCCGAAACATTTGCATAGTCCACTACACCCAGCTTCAACTGATGCACCTCTGGATTTAAGGCAAACCCGTAGAGTAACAACTGCACAGTCGGCGGAATAATCAACAGAATTAACAGTTGTTTATTGCGTAAAATCTGGTTGATTTCCTTCCTTACCAATGCCAGAAAGCGACCGTCGAAAAATCCTTTGAGAACGCTAAAAAAGGGTTTCACGAGTTTTATTGCTTGAGTTAAAGGCTTTTGCGACCCCAGTGGCTCAGTTCGCAGCAGCTAAGTGACCCTGGGTTTTGCAAACTCCTGGCGATCGCCCCATTGCCCCATCGTCGTGCTAGAGCCAGAAAGTCCACAAAGCCTCTGATGTCTTGAAGACTGGAAAGAGAAAATGCTCACCACAATTATAGCGATCGATCCCATCAGAGCTGATCTACTCGTGATCTGCTCAACGCCATCGCACTGCGCAAAGGCGGCTAAGTGGCTTTTTATGGGAAAGCGCCGTAGTCGTTTGTCCAGAACGCTAGTCCTTGGCAGCACCCGGCTCGAAGCGCTTGTCAGCCGCTAACAGTGCTTGGAGATCAGTGCCTGATAACGGAGGGCTGAACAAACTACCCTGCATGGCATGACAACCACTTTGGCGCAAAAAGTTAAACTGTGCGACTGTTTCGACCCCTTCAGCGATCACCTTGAGCTGAAGGCTTTGCCCAACTGCAATAATCGTTTTGGCGATCGCGGCATCGTCAGTATCCGTCATCATGTTTTGAATGAAGGACTTGTCAATTTTCAGGCTGTCGAGGGGAAAGCGCTTGAGATAGTTTAGCGACGAAAAGCCGGTGCCAAAATCATCAAGGGCAATTTGCACCCCGATCGCCTTAAGCTCCCTAAGTTTCAAAACCGCCAGTTCAACGGCAGACATGGCACAGGCTTCGGTCAGTTCCAACACCAGTACATCGGCAGAAAGCCCGGTCTGCTGCAAAGTATTTTTCACAGTAGCGACCAAATTTTCTTGCTGGAACTGGTGCGCTGAAACGTTTATTGCCAGCCGCAGCGGTAGAGACATGGTTGCCTGCCACCGCGTTGCTTGAAGGCAAGCAGTTTCTAACGCCCAACGCCCGATCGCCAGCTCTGTGGCAGGATCTTCGGCATCCGCAAGAAAAACGTCTGGATTGATTAGCCCATGCGTTGGATGGTTCCAACGTAACAGCGCTTCAGCGCCAATAATCCGCCCTGTAATCAAGTTAACCTGGGGCTGATAGTAAAGCTGAAACTCCTGTCGCTCAAGCGCGAGTGCCAGTTGACTCTGCATAAGCTGTTTCTCAGCCTCCAGCACACCTAGTTCCGGTGAGTAAAGCTGATACGGCTTGTCCTGCGCTTTGGCATAGCGTAAGGCAACTTCAGCATGGTCAAAGAGTTGATCCGGGCTGCTACCATGCTTGGGGTAGAAAGCAATGCCCATCCTTACCTGAAGCGGCACGCTCTGCTCATCCAGCTCATAGGGTTCTGTAACGCTTGCCAAAAGGTGCTGCACCAGGTTGGCGATCGCCGATTCATCGCTCATTTCGACGCTAACCTGGTTGAGCAACACGCCAAATTCATTCCCAACGAGCCGTGCGACCGCATCACGTTCGCCTACAGTCCGCGTGAGCCGTGCGGCAACTTTTTGTAACAGGCGATCGCCGTTGAAGTACCCTAGCGCCGTATTCACTGCACCAAAATCTTTGAGATTAAGGTGTACGACGGCAAGACTATAACCTGCTTCCTGTGCCTGTTGAATGGCAGTCTGGCATTGGTTATGAAAGGAAATACGATTGGGCAGATTTGTTAGAGGATCAACATACGCCATTTGCCCCAACATACTGGCTGCCCGTTTCATTTCACGAATGTAGGGCTGTGTAAGGGTATCGCGTTTCTCCAGGCGGGCGGCAATGGCACCCAGTAACTCTGCCCGCTTGAAGGGCTTGGTCAAATAATCATCAGCACCCAGTTCCATACCCTGGCGTAGATCGTTACGATCGGCTTTGGCACTCAAGAAAATAAACGGGATCGTTGCTGTCGCTGGTTGATCCCGTAGTTGCCGCAAGACTTCGTAACCGTCAAACTCAGGCATCATGACATCACAGATGATTAAGTCTGGTTCATACATCTGTGCAAGCTGCACGCCTGTAGCACCATCATTTGCAATCAGTATCTCAAAGGCTTCTGCTTTCAGCAGCTTGAGCATTAAAGTGCAGACGAGTGCATCATCTTCAATCACCAGAATCTGGGTCATTTTCCTTGCTCTCTTTGGACAAGAACGGTGCTGCGATCGGGCGATCGCCCCTACCGATCTAAACAGCTTTGCGCCTGCTCTAGAAGACGATGTGACTCTAGAAAGCAATAGATAGGAGTGTCAGCCTACCTGCGGCTCAACAACAGTTCGAGTGAGCCTGCTATGCGATAACCTGGCGACCGCTTACTACAGCCACAATACTATCAGCGACAGCTTTAGCGTTCTTTCTTAACGTTCCCTAAGTGTAAAGAAAATCAACCCAGGCAAGTGGCTGTCTCTATCTAGCAGTCGAAGCGAACGGTAGGACAGACATCAACCTTGAAACCTCCTTGGAGCAAGAGCTTCGATTCATCCCTTATCCTACCGCCGAGCGGAAGCAAGCTACATCCTTTTGCTATACCAGTGATCCACGCATGGCAGCAGCGCCAGACACACCTTTGTAGGCAAAAGGGCAATTGAGCAGTACAATGCGGGCGCTTGTAGCTGAGATTTTCATGGCTAAACGCCTTAGCAATCAGCTCGTTTTAACCTTACAAGGCGGTTGAGAACAAGGCGATTGAGAAGCAGATGTCCGATCAGTCGTGCTATTTGAAGCGAAGGCACTCTTGCTTAATCTGTCTTACTAATGATAAAACCTGATCCTAAGGTTGTTAGTTTTAAAAAAACTGTCAAATCAGTCCCGTTACGGTTGAGAGTGCTTGAAATCGCTCCAGCGTTGCCCAGGTTGTTAATTCCAGGTTATAAGTATGAGTTCTGACATTCAAGAATCTGAGTTTCCCGATACAAGCCCTTCTGGTTTTGCTCCTGATCTAGGTATGCCAACGGATGATCCACTGTTGCTGCCGCCTGCCCCTGAAGCCGAGACGAGCCAACAACTGAAGCAAGTGGTCGATCGTATTTATAAGTTTCTGTCCGGCTTGCCTGACTATTTGTCAGACTTTTTTGGCGAGTACAAGCGCCCTCTCATCACGCTGGGTCTTATTTTTGGCTCGATCGTGTCCGTTAAGCTGACCCTTGCGCTTCTGGATGCCATCAACGACATTCCTTTGCTGGCACCAACGTTCGAGCTGATCGGCTTTGCCTACACCGCCTGGTTTGTCTATCGTTACTTATGGCGTGCCTCTAACCGAGAAGAGCTAGCCGAAAGCTTTGGCTCGTTACGTGATCAGGTTTTAGGCAGAGGCACACCCAAAGTCTAGCGATCGCGGCTACGCACACGGGGCGAACGATTGGTTCTGAATGCCCTCTTCCCCTCTAACGTTGAGACCATCTCACGTTAAGCAGCCCACATTAGGCGTGGGTCGGCAAAAGGGTAAGAGGGTCTTTGCGATCGCAATGCTTGCAGAAACGGAGGCGATTACGCAATGCCTTCGCTTCAGTTAATTTTGCTGGGGGGCACGCGGAAATTGTTCGTCAACGAGGGCGGCAACGTCACGGGCAGAAACACGGCTATAGCGGGCTTTCTCAGGCATGAAGACAACATGAGGTCCTGCTTTACACTGCTTCATGCAGCCTGTCCCCCGCAGCGTTACCTGATCAGTAAGGTTGCGATCGCTCAGAGCCGCTTCTAACGCATGGCAAACCGCTTTGCCGCCTCGCTTGAGGCAATCTGACTTTTGGCACACCAAAATGGTAGCGCTGGCTGGACGCTCTGCTTTTACGGGCAGCTCTGGTTCTGCCTGTCTAGGCGTAACGGTACTAATTCTAAAGGCTTTCAGCTTTGTAGCATTCGCTCTGTAGCTTTTATAGCCACTTTTCTTTTCACCCCAAACTTGAATCCAGGCTCCAGGGATCAAGGTTGCACTGACTGAAGCACGTAATTCTTTGGCTAGCTTAATGCAGTATTCACCATCAGCCGTCATTAGCTGCAAGTATTTAGGCTTACCATCTTTAACGAGCAAGTTCAGAAATCGCCCTTCAAGATGCCATACTGCTACTGGTTGCGCTGGTTTACTCATGATGTTTTCATAGTGAAGCTCAACAATTTATTGAGAAATCTAATCAATAAACTCTAGATCTAGCCTACCGCAAAACGCTTTCTTTGCCAGCCGTGTTTCCCTGCTGACGATAACAGTGTGTTTTTTCACACTGACGCTTGAGCCATGGGCAAGCGCGTGGTTAACCTAAAGGATCCTGAAAAGTATGTATAGCAATCGAAAAGAACGCTAGGACAGACATAAACCTTGAAACGTCCTTTGAGCAAGGGCTTCGATTCATCTCTTATCCTTTATCCTTTTGCTATACGTGGGCTTCGGAGGAACGGGCGACAGCATGAAAGGATGAAAAACGCATTCATCGACTCAGCAATCACATCAGCTAAAACTTTTGCTGTAATGTATGAGACGCACAAAGTGAAAGCCATTTTAACCTATGCCAGCGCTTGACTCTGAGAATCTCACTCTGGACGCAGCCCAAGATATCCTCAACCAGTTCGCTTGTAATGACCGATCGCCTGTTGTTACGCCCCAAGCGCCCCTGGTACGACAGGCACTTTTGCTCGTCGCAGCCCATTCTGACTATCAGATACTAGGCATCTGTGCTGACACGATCGCCCAGGCAACGATCGCTCTAAAGCGTTATCTCACAGCGTTGGGCTACGAAGTTCTGCCTGAAGTGCCCACTCTGGATGGTGCTGTCTATGTCAAATTCAACCCTAACCGCAATGCATGCCATGTTGCGCCCTACAACGGTACTTATCGCGGTGTACTTATTTCTTGCCAGTCTGCCTATGATGGCGATGTGAATGAAACCTTTGGGCATTTGCCGCTCGATTTATTTGACTGCTAATGGTTGGTAGACAATCCTGGATAGGCGCAATGCCGCTTTTAACGTTAAGGCATTGAGTCACGGACGTACTGTTGTCTCAGTAAGACCTGTCATATACCGCTACAAGCGCCTTCTGAACGCAGACCTTCAAATTAAAAAAGGGGGAGAGCTTAATAGCTCTCCCCCTTTTTGAGTCTTTCCGATACCCCCAGGGGAATTCGAATCCCCGTCGCCTCCGTGAAAGGGAGGTGTCCTAGGCCTCTAGACGATGGGGGCGTATTGACCAGACCTTTATAAGAATAACGAATACTGCTGCATCTGTCAACCTGGGATCACACGTTATAACCAGACCAGACGATAAGGACATTGTGTGATGGGTGGCGGCGCTCCTTACCCCGGTGAGTTGTGCGAATCAAGCAAGATCTTTAGAGTTGCGTAAACGAATCAACCGCCGTCGCATTTGGGGTGAGGCTTCAGTCTCAGACAGCTCGTTGGCGGCAACCTCAATTTGAATTGGCTCTAGATACTCATCGGTGCCGCAAGTAAAAGCGTCAATGAGCAGTTCTAGAAGACGATCGCGATCGTTTAAGGCATCCTTCTCCTCAATCAGTCTAAATTTAAGATGGATTTCGCATTCGTAAACACCTACCTCAGGAACGGTGGGCCGCTCACACTCTAAATCATGGTTCATTGTTGAGGTGACTCTCTAGCACTGCAAAGACAATTTAGGTTACACACGACCAACCTTTCGTTGGACATTTTGAGTAGTTTGAGCAACTACTTCCAGTAGAAACCTTTCACTACATTGCAAAGCTAACATCCCTATAAATTAACTAAAATCCGCTAAATAGCTGAACTTGAAATAGCTTGTTTTAGAGGTTTTCACTATCTTTAAACCTGCTTTGCAAACTCTTCATGATTGCAGTTCTCAAACTGTTAAAGTGAGCGTTCTTTGAGCTGATATTGCTCTTGAAGCGCTTGAACTGAGGCTTTTATCAAGATTATTTAAGAGGTGTCTAGAGAGTTGAAAATTGCTATATCAGAAGCTGCATTGCAAATTTTTTCTGGCAACGTTGGTGAGCGCTTCAGTGATAGCGAGGCTCATTGCGATCAAAGGATACATTGAGTGGCTGCGTGTCAGTAACTTTAGAGCCGTAAAGCTGAACGCATGAAAAGGCAATTCTTGTTTTTGAAGCAATACTTAACCTTCAAATATAGGCTTAATATTTACTTCTGAAGGAGGATAAAGCTACTGTTTGAGCGTTAAGTATACAAGTCCTTGTTGAATACCTTTGCTTTATAGAAAGCCTAGAAAATATACTGAGAAGGAAGCGTGAAATAGTCTGTTCTACATTATCTTTGCTGTTTGGTATGAGCTTAAAGTGCTAATTTGGTGCTGCCAGTTTGACATTTTCCATACCTTTCGTACCTAGACTCGCTCGTGTTCAGCACACTAGGCAAGCCGCTTCCACTATCAGTCGCTCTAAGCTTGAAAGCTCAATATGCCGCTGCGATCGTAGAGTGCTAGAAAGGCTACGTGTACTCGATGCTTAGATGGGTATGTAAAGGAATGGTTCGCAAACAAAAAAGGCTATAGATTAGAGAAAAGGTGAAAGCGAGGCAACTGTGGAACACGATCGATCATCTCAGCTTGTGGCAGACAGCCATTCTGAAGCAGCGGCAGACGATGTTTTGCAGCGTGTTAACGCTGATCCGGCAGCTTCACTTTTCAAGCTTTCGCCACTGATTCGGCTGACGCTGTTGCTCTTGTACGTGTCTCTGACGCTACCATTACCGTTTTTGGCAGAGATGACGGCAGCCGCAGTGCCATCCCCGTTTTTGTGGGTCGGAATTGGCTTGGGTGGCATCTTGCTGTATGCAGCCTTAAGCGAACGGGTTGTACTCAATAGTGACGGCATTCAAGTAACCTATGCTGCCTGGGTGCCACGTTTTTTTCGTCGAGGGTGGGTCGCTACCGTGGGCAGACGTGACGGCATTGAAGCCCCGTTCGACTGGGCAAGGTGGTCTAGTTTACTATTTCGTGAATCAATCTGGAGAGGCATATCTTTTGCCAATGCGGGTGGCTGGTTTCAACCGTATGGTGCAGCGAGTGCAGGCGGAAACGAGCCTTGACATGGCTAATGTGCGTCCACTCGCGCAACCCTGGATGTACTTCATTCTGCTGGGCTGTACAGTGCTGTTGCTAGCGATCGATGCCTGGACGATCATGACCGCTTTGAGCCAAACGGCATAAGCCGTGTTGTGTGCGGTTAGCGCTGTTTTTCGCACTATCGTAAACTGGGCAAGAGCCTTCGAGAGCGGGAACTAATGCACACTGTCTGTACTAACCAGCTTGACGTAAAAGAGGTGAGCCTTGCGTCTGGGATCAATACGTCTGCCAAGCAGCAACAGCGTCTGGTGTCTGCTGAGACTCATTATTTGCTGAAGGATATCTCGTTTGAAACAGTGCAGGGCGATCGCATTGCGATCGTTGGGGCTTCAGGCTCAGGCAAAACATCGTTGCTAAGGTTATTGAACCGACTGAGTGAGCCAACGAGTGGTGTCATTCTCTTCAACCAAAAGGCGCTGACTCAAATACCGACGCTGACCTTACGACAGCAGATTGTGCTGGTGCTACAAGAATCAAAGCTCCTGGGTATGACGGTGCAGCAAGCATTGGAGTATCCGCTCGTCCTCCGCCAACTGCCGAAACAGACGATTCGAGAGCGGGTGCAAAAATGGAGCGATCGCTTGCATATCCCTTCAGAGTGGCTGTCTCGGACAGAGCTACAGCTTTCGGTGGGGCAACGCCAATTGGTAGCGATCGCCCGTGCGCTCGTGACAGAACCTGGTGTGCTGCTGCTCGATGAACCCATGTCTGCGTTAGATGTCGGGCGGAGTGAGTTGCTTTTGAATGTACTCAAGGACACCACGCAAGTAAACGGCATGACGGTCTTGATGGTGAATCATCAACTGGAGCTGGCGGAGCAAGGTTGCGATCGTGTTCTTCACCTTGACCAAGGACGACTGCTGCAAGACATCCCAGCCTCGCAGATGAACTGGCAAGCCCTCAGGCAAGCTCTTGTGCAAGCAGAGGCACAGGAGGCAGAAGAGTGGAGTTGAGCGCACGTCTTGCAGCCACCGAGAAATAGCAGTTATAGAGAAGCAGCTATATTAACAAGCCGCTTAAAGAAAGAGGCACTCACTGGCAAGCAGGAGCGCCTCTTTCTAAAACGAGTGGAGCCACTTAAAAGCAGATTCACATCGTCGATCGCCAAGCAGCTTTGAGGCTTGACCGTTAAACTAAATCGCTTCTATATTCTTCTCTCCAGTGCGAATGCGGATGATTTGATCCACTGGAGTAATAAAGATTTTACCGTCACCAATTTCGCCAGTGCGGGCAGCAACAATAATCTTCTCTACCACCATATCGACCTGATCGTCTTCAACGACAATCTCAACCTTGAGCTTTTGCAAAAACTCAACGGTGTATTCAGAGCCTCGGTAGCGCTCAGTTTGTCCCTTCTGCCGCCCAAAACCCCTGACTTCAGAAACAGTCATGCCAACGATGCCCGCATTGACTAGCGCGATTTTGACTTCATCAAGTTTAAACGGGCGAATAATCGCTTCAACTTTTTTCAACTCCCCAACTCCTTATTTTTAGCTACTCGGTCTTCTGTCTAGCAAAACACTTTCTATCACCGTCAAAAGCGTGTGTTTTGTAAACTGAGATACAATTTCTGACTGGCACAAGCAAAGCTTTTTGGCAAGAGCGGGATCAATCAGCTCTTGCTATCTCATCGCTCTGCTCTTTTCTGCCAACAGTTAACGCGATGGCAGTAACGGACGAACAATGAGAAAGCCGGTGCCAAATGCCGTCACAACAATAAAGCATATGACGATCGCCAGCCACCAACCACCCATTTTTTCGGCATTGCGGTCTGTTTTAGACGCATGACGCGGTTTTGCTTCCTGTTCTGTAAACAGAGGCTTGGGTGCCATCGATCGCGGATCGGGTTGATCGGGCGCGATCGCATCGGTACTATGAGGCGGTGCAGCAGGCGGGTTTTGAAAGTGTAGTTCTAGCCCTTGCAGCGAAGACGAGGATGCCGATAGCGTCGGCGTTGGCAGATGAGCATCTGCTACTTGACGAAGCTGGAGCGCAGACTGCACAACTCGCTCGATCTCTAGACGCAACTGCTGATTTTGGTGCGTCAACTGCTGGTTTTGCTGGGTCAGCGACTCCATTTTTACCTGGGTCGCTTTCAGTTCAGTCGCAACTTCTCGATAGAGCGAAATGGGCACCGATGGCGAATGAGGATTGGCTGGAGTTTTTGGAGAACTAGCAGTTTGAGCCTTTCGCAGAGGCTGCTTGGCGTTTATTCTAGAGGTCATAGGTCTATGTCTGAACGCGAGAGTCGATAAGCTACGCTCACAATAGCCGCAATTAGGGTAATCGAAGCGAATTTCGCCAAGAAATTCTCAAAAAGCTAGAAACATTTTTACGCATGACCATGAGCCACCCCGAAACACAACCGTTTTCCACTGCTGAATTGAACGTCCAGATGCAAGCCGACGAATCGAAGTACGGTGAACGTCTGATTACTGAAGGCGAGCTGATTACCTTTCCCAATCCCCGGATTGGGCGACGGTATGATATCCACATCACGCTGCCAGAGTTTACCTGCAAGTGCCCCTTTTCTGGCTATCCAGACTTTGCAACGATTTATCTCAGCTATGTGCCGAACCAGCGGGTTGTCGAACTGAAGGCAATCAAGCTGTATATCAATGGCTACCGCGATCGCTATATCTCCCATGAAGAATCGATCAACCAAATTCTGGATGACTTTGTTGCCGCCTGCGATCCCCTAGAAGTAAAAATCAAAGGTGACTTCTTACCCCGTGGGAATGTCCACACGGTGATTGAGGTGGCACACAAGAAAGAAGCTTAAGACGATGAGATTTTAACAAAAAAGGTGCGTTTAATAGTGTAAACATCTAAAGCCATTACCTCCGCAATGACTTTAGGTGATTTACACCATCTGATGAAACCCTCATATACTTTAGTTTTCCATTTCTTCTCGTTTGGAAAAGCAGTTTCCTCTCGGAAAGCCTATTCAGTGAGTTTGAAGGATTTGCTAACTTAACTCCATGCTCTTGGAGTGACTTATTAACCTCAGAGGTCTTGAAATCATCTTGTGGCGCTTGTTTCTGCACATAATAAGCTGTAATTAGTGCTTTCTCTAGATCATTAACATCACTTTTGAAACCGTGAGACCATTCACCAAAAGTATTTGGAACTTGAAGTCCTTGGTCGCCAACGGATATGAGTTTTTCCTGTTCTTCTTCTACAACAGCAGCTATTTCCTCTTGTTCAACGATGTTTCTATCATCCACCGAGTTGTTTGATGCAAGTAGTGCCATGTACTCCGCAATTGAATCTATGTTAGCAAGTTGGCTCTGTACAAACTGTTCTGATCCCTCTAATTCAACTTCACCTGTCTTAAAGTTGATTTTCGCCCTTGCTTGGTTAGTCATTACCGTTGCTTCACTTTCTAATTCCATTCTTGTACAGTAACTCCTCAATAGCTGCTCTATATTCAAGTATCACTTTCCGAATGTCTGCTTTCTTAGCGTTATAGTAAATTTTATGTGCGGAAAAGTTTCCAATTGCTCGAAAATCCTCTAAACATGACTTTGTATCTCTCGATAGCGAAAGTTTCGGGTTTCCTATCGCGTTCGAGACAATATCAGAGAGCATTTTATAATTCCCTTGAGACTTTATCTCTGCATCAATTCCTTGATTCTCATAAGAAAGTATTAAACAAACTTCCAACAACCTCCGCATTAAAACTGCACAGCCATCAAAGATATTGTTTTCATATGATGCATTAATTTGTTTTGATAAGGATTCTATGTATCCACGAGTATTTTCATAAAGTGAAGCTGGTAGGATAGTATCTGCCGTTTCTATTTCTTCGGTCTTCTCGACCATGAATAGAAAGCTTTGCTTAAACGACTGCACTTCGTTAGCGTGCAAACGGAATGATTCCTTCTCCTTACCCTTTACGAAAGAACGCGACTTGTTTAAGTTTTGCTTCAGTCGAGATTGATTTGGCTTATGTAAGCCTAAGGCTTCAAACCAGTTACATACTGAGTCCACTGTAAACTCGAAGCTATCTTGCCAATTCTGATAATAAAACGCCAATAATCTAACTTTATCAAATTCCGATTTTGCAAGTAGCTCAGTCTTCTCAATAAAACGGCTTAACGGAACTGTCATCTCTATAGATTACGGATTTTCACTTTAGACTGAGAAAATCTTAACTCAACTGAATCGATCTGGCGCAAGTATAAAACTATAATGTGGATTCTCAGAGCACCATAAGCATTGTCCAGCCTAACAATTTATCCTAAAGAGCCTTGCTGTTCATCTCCTTAATTTTCAGTAGATAGGCAAATGACCTTTTGTGTGACTTTCTCACCGAGAGTAGATCTATTGGTAGCCTTTAAGTAAGGGTGAGATTGTAATGGTTAGCAACTGCACATAGTAAATAGGCTTCAAATCGTGCTATCACCAAAATCTTTTTTTGCCGTTCGTGACTCCACTTTTCTGCGATTCAAATCAAGCTTGGCGCGGAGTTCGTCTTTGATGCGGTTAAGGATGGAGGTTTCGTCGAGGGAGGCAAGGATGCGGGTAATGACCGCTTTGGGACCATCATCGCCCCAGGACGCACCGTTGGCGAGATATGCCTTCGTGACTTGACCGATCGCATAGGTTGAGACACCCGCAACGCCTGCCTGGGTAAGAGCGATCGACATATACGCTCCGAGGGATACACCACCGGTTGCAGGTGCCGCTAAACCAAGCAGGCTTTTCAGCGAGCCGAGTCCCAGTGTTGCCAGTAGTTCACCGGCTGTTACGCCCCCCATTGCCAGGGCAATTTTTTGGAGCAGGCTAATGGCACCGTGTTGGGTCATGCTGATGCCGTACAGCTTGGAGAGGGAAAGGATCATTGCGACATCAATCACGGCGCTGCTGAGGATGTCAACGACGGTGATGGGGTTGAGAGCGATCGCGACTGCTTTTGTAATCACACCATTCCAGAGCACACGATCGGCACTCTGATTGCGGATGACCATTTTGCGATCGACTAGGCGCTCGTTCACATCGTCGGCAAACAGCATCGTGTTAAGGGCAACGAGTGCTTTGCCTTCGCGATAGAGAATTTCGAGGATTTTTAGCTTAAGTTCGTCGATTTGAGGTTCGCCTGTGGTGAGTTGGGCGGCAACGCGACCATCGGGACGGCGAACAGCCTTTGCCTGTAGCGGCGATGCGGCTGCCATGACAATTTCATCGGGGGAGAGCAGTTCTCGCACGCGCTCGTCTCGAATTTTGTGGTAGATGGCAAGGCGATCGGCATCGGGATACTGGTCAATTTTGTTGAACACCAGGAGGATGGGCTTGCTGGCATCGCGCAATTCCGACAATGCCTGGTATTCCACCTTTGTCATGTCGCCTGCAATCAGAAACAGGATCAGGTCTGCTTGCTTCGCAACCTGTCGCGCCAGGGCTTCTCGCGCTTCGCCATTCACTTCATCAATGCCAGGAGTGTCAATGAGTTCAATGTGAGAGTCACCAACGCTGGGTAGGGCAACGCGCAGAATGGGGCGGTTACTGCCAGCAATGGCTTCGCGCTTGATGTTCCAGCTTGCGGTTTGAGAGTCACGGGTAACGCCATGAATCGGTCCCGTTTCAAAGACCCGATCGCCCAATAAGGCATTCAGCAAGGACGACTTACCGCGCCCAACCATGCCAAAGACGGCAATATGCACGACCTGGCGATCGAGCTTGTCCAGCAGCGATTCGAGTCCACCAATTTCTGGCTCTAGTCCACGCCGCTCTTGGGGGGTCAAGTCCAGATTTTCGACCAGATCGTGAAGCGCCTTTTGCGCTTGTTTGTAGTGTAATTCTGCTTGGATGTCTTCAAAGCCCAGAATGGCTTCGTCAAGCTCTTGACTGAATTGACTGAAGCTTGGCGAATTGGGGCTTTGCGGCGCGCCTAACGCTGGAGTTGGCTCAGACATAGGTGACAAGCAGTTGGGTGCAGCTAGTAGCGTGCTTCCATCCTAGCGAGTTCGTAGGGTCTAGGGAAAAGGGTTTGATTGCTTCCTTGCTGCTATGGCTGGTCAGGGGGCAGTTGACTATCAGGACGATCGTCTGGGTCTAGGCTCTGGCGTTCTGCCAGGAGACGATCGGGTTGGTGAAGCGTGTTCCGAATAGCGGGTGGAGTGGGATGGGACGATCGCGATCGCTCTGCTCTTGTTAAAGGTTCTACTCTTGTTAAGGGTTCTGCCCTCTTTTCACTCATGCGTCCGTCCACTAATGGTTCACTGATGCGATCGCTTTCTCGCAGCGCTGGGCTAAAGTCAGTTTCACTGTGGGGGGACGGCAGGCGATCGACAGGACGGCGAGGACTTGGCTGTTTGGGCGATCGTGTGAACGTTCTCCAGGCAGCCTTGATGCCAACAACGACACTGCGGGTACTGGACTGGAGGCGCTGTGTCTGTTGGCGCACATCGGTCAAGCTCTGGTCTACCTGTTTTACCACCTGACCCGCACTCTGCACCCCTTCGCTGACATCCTCTGTCAGGTCGCTGATCTCCAAACCCGTGAGGCGAATTGCCTGTAGAGTGGGCGGAAACTCGCGTCGCAAGGTATCAAACAGCTTTTCGGCACTGCGGGAGGCACGCGCAAGCTCTCTCAGCGCTGGAATGGCGACTACCAGCACGATCGTCAGGCTGACCGTGACGAACAACAGAGACAGGACTAGCCAGAACAAGGGATCAGTCACAGGTTCGCCTAGCGCAAATTATCGTGAACAGGCGGTTCGCTATCAGGCGATCGCCTGAAGTCAACCGTCTCTAGCATCTGCTGCTCTTGCTGAGACGCTTCCAGCCCGGCGGCGATCGACTCTCGCAGGCGCACTAACGTACCATCCCAATTTCGGAGTGCTGATTCAGACAGGCGATCGGCTTGTAGCTGCACGCTGCTTGACAGATCTTCTGCCAGTTCGGGGAGGGCATCGGCTGATTTTTTCAAGAACTGACGGGTTTCACGCCCTGCACGAGGGGCTAATAAAATGCCAGTCAAGGTGCCGACCACAGTCCCAACCAGCAACCCTCCTAAAAACGCGCCAGAGCGATTGTTTGACATCGTTTGCTTCTTCCCTTTCGTTATAATGCGCGACGATAGCTTATTGCTATAGCTGGTTAAACCGCTCGTTTGAACAGTACGACTGTTAGCAACGTGTTTAGTCTACAGCCGCCGCTCACTGTAACGGTAAGCCATAGATAACAAACAGACTGATAACCAACAGACTGACGACCAACAGACTAAACAAACACAGCAGCAATAACATCGGCTTGGCTTGTCCCCTCTAATCTACCCCAACATTACCCCAATCATTTGCCGCCTGTGCGTGAGGGCTGTTAGCGGATGGTTCGCAGACGCTTGCCAGATGCGTGCTTTTTTACGACACACCATACTTTAAAGCGATCGACGTGCGGCTGGGCGGGTCGATCGTGGACGGGGTGCAAGAAACATCAAGCGACGCTGCCACAGCGATTGCCCCAAGCTGAGTAATGCCAGCGCTTTTTGGGCACGCTGCCACTGTGGTTCCAACCCCTGATAGGTTGCCCGCAACTGCTGAATACCACCATCTTTTCTGTAAATGGTATCGGGGGCACGTTCGAGTACACGCTGCACCGATCGCTCAAACGCTAGAAGAGTGTCTGCTGCCCTTGCCAAGCGTCGTTTAAGGTGCCACAGTTGCCATGCTGCCAGCAGGCAGAGCAGCCCAATTACAAGATTGCTGACAACGACGACTGTCCACATAGCTGAACGTCCCTTGCTGTACGTTTTTCTTTCGGCGCGTGACTCTCTCATGGCAAGCCAGGCATGGTCAGCAAGGAGCCACTAAACGCTTTTTCCGGGCGACCCAGATTGCTAAACAAAGGGGCGATCGTCACGCGTAACCCCTTCGCTTATTGTAGGAGCGATCGCTGTCGATCGGTCTCCATCCTCCCAACCGTCGTTCTGCACAAAGGCGGCTAAATATCAACGAATGCAACGTGGTATCGCCGAATCTTCGATTGAAGGCAATAATCATTTGAGAATGAGGCGAGAACAAGGAAACATTATGGTGCAAGCGACTCCATCGATCACACGGTTTGTCAACGCAACAACGGGCAATGACGGCAGCAATGGAACCCAGGCGGCTCCCTTTAAAACGATCACCCGTGCGCTTCAGGGCGCTCAAGCAGGCACGGCAATTCAACTTGCCGCAGGCACTTACAGCGCTGCTACTGGTGAGACCTTTCCCATCAAAGTTCCTGCTGGCGTAACGGTTGTGGGCAACGAAGCCAACAAGGGTAGCGGCATTTTGGTGTCTGGTAGTGGCATCTTTCCCAGCCCTACCTTTGCAAATCAGAATGTCACCTTTCAACTGGCAAACAACGCCCAACTAAAGGGCGTGACCGTCACAAATTCAGAGCTTCGTGGGACAGGGGTATGGGTTGAGTCCAGCAATCCGACGATCGCCAACAATACGTTTACCAACTGCAAGCGAGAGGGCGTGTTTGCCACAGGCACCGCTAATCCTCTAGTGATCGGCAACGTTGCGATCCAAAACTCCGCCAGCGGCTTTTCCATTACCCGCAACTCCAAAGGCGAGTGGCGGCAGAATGTGTGTCGTCAAACCGGGTTTGGGATCACCGTTGGGGATAGTGCTGCGCCGCTGCTGGCAGAAAACCAGATCTCTGAAAACCGCGCTGGCATTGTGATCAACAAGCAATCAAAAGCGGTGCTGCGTGGCAATGTTGTTCAGAACAATACAGAAACCGGTCTGGTTGTAACTGAAACAGCCCTACCGGATTTGGGTAGCAGTCAGGCTCCCGGCGGCAATATTTTTCGGCAAAATGGACAGTTTGATATCCAAAACGGCACGAAACTAACGCTGATTTCGGTGGGCAATCAGGTTGACCCGACTAAAGTGCAGGGGGCGATCGACCTTGTTGGCAACGAGATTCCTGCGCCTGCACCCACGCCTGCGCCGACTCCTGCGCCCACGGCTACTCCTGCGCCTACGTCTATTCCGGGACCGACTCCCGCGCCGACCCCTGCGCCCACACAACCACCAGCCACCCCAGCGGGCTTTACTGACACACGCGGGCATTGGGCAGAGAGCTTTATTCAAGGCTTGGTCAGCCGAGGCTTTATCAGTGGTTTCCCCGATGGCACCTTTAAGCCGGAAGCACCGATTACTCGCGCCCAGTATGCAGCCGTGCTGGCTAAAACCTTTGACTTGCCTGCCAAACAGCCTGCCAAGAGTTTTAGTGACGTACCGCAAAGCTTTTGGGCAGCGGCGGTCATCGCTAAAGCGAACCAGATGGGCTTTATTGCCGGGTTCCCTGACAATACGTTTCGTCCCAATCAGAACCTGACACGCGCGCAGTTGATTGTCTCCTTGATTGGTGGCGTTGGGCTGACGGGCGGCGTGTTGGATGTGTTAGGGGTCTACAGCGATCGTGCCCAGATCCCCAGCTATGCCACTGAAACGGTGGCAACCGCCACGCAACGCCGCATTATTGTCAACCATCCCAACGTCCGCCAGCTAGAACCCATGCGGGATAGCACCCGTGCCGAGGTCGTCGCGATTATTTACCAGACGCTCGTAGCGTTGAACCGCGTACCGGCGATCGCCTCTCCGTTCATCGTTACGCCCGATGTGCCGCTGTCTGCCTTTACGGATATTCAAGGACATTGGGCTGCCGCTTTCATCATCGGCCTGGCAAACCAAAATCTCATTAGCGGCTTTGAAGACGGTAGCTTTAAGCCGGATGTCACCATGAACCGCGCACAGTATGCCGCCATTATTGCTAAAGCCTTCAACCCACCGCCCAAGCGTCCTGCATCCAATTTTGCGGATCTTCCGGCTAACTTTTGGGCAAAGCCTGCGATCGACCAGGCATATCAAGGTGGCTTTATCTCTGGCTTTCCCGATGGCACCTTTCAGCCGGGTCAAAATGTGCTGCGGCTTCAGGTTTGGCTCTCGCTGGTAAGTGGTTTGGGGTTGCCTGCTGGTGATCTCAGCCTGCTCAATGCCTACGACGATCGCGCCACGGTGCCCCAGAATGCTCAGGTGCAAGTCGCAACTGCAACACGAGCAAAAATCGTCGTGAATTTTCCCAACCTGCGGCAGTTGAATGCGACCCGCGAGGCAACACGGGCAGAAGTCGCCGCGATCGTCTACCAGGGACTTGTCCAGGCAGGGCGATCGACTGCGATCAATTCGCCGTACATCGTCTCGGTTTAGTCACAATTAGCCTAGACAAAGCCTAGACAAAAGCAATCACCGTAGAGACGCTGAAGACCTCAAAAAGCTGCGTCTCTGCGGTTTGCACGGCTTTTGCACGGCTTATGCCACGGTCGCTGCTGCCTTTAGCTCAAAGATCTTCTCCAGCACATCTGCCACAATTTTGTCTGGTGTTGATGCGCCAGAGGTGATCCCCACGACGATCGAACCTGCGGGCAGCCAGTTCTCAACCACCTCCAGGTCGCGATTCAGGGGTTTGTGCTCGATGCGGTTGCCAGCTATCCGATCGGCGCTGTCGATGTGATAGGAGGGAATGCCGCGCTCAGTTGCAATTTCCTGGAGGTGCGTTGTGTTAGACGAGTTATAGCCGCCAATCACCATCATCAAGTCCATTTTTTCTTCGACAAGCTGAAACATGGCATCCTGGCGTTCCTGGGTCGCATCGCAAATAGTGTTGAAGCTCAGGAAGTGCTGGTTGAGCTGGTCAGGACCATACTTCCGCATCATGGTGTGCTCAAACAGTTTGCCCAGGCGCTCGGTTTCACCTTTAAGCATCGTCGTCTGGTTCGCGATCCCCACTCGTTCGAGGTCACGATCGGGATCAAAGCCAGTAGAGCAAGCGCGGCTGAATTTTGTCATGAACTCAGTGCGATCGCCGCCATTGAGAATGTAGTCGGTCACATACTCGGCTTCTGCCATATTCAGCACGATCAGGTACTTGCCTGCAAATGAGCTAGTAGCAACGGTTTCTTCGTGGTTGTATTTGCCATGAATGATGGAGGTGTAGTCTACCTTCTTGTGCTTCTCGACGGTGTTCCAAACCTTGGAGACCCACGGGCAGGTGGTATCAACGATCGTGCAGCCTCGCTCATTCAAAAACTGCATCTCCTGCACGCTGGCTCCAAAGGCAGGCAGGATGACGACATCCCCGTCGTTGATAATCGAGAAATTTTTGCTGCCATCCTCAGCGACCGGGATGAAGCCTATCTCCATGTGCCGCAGCTTGGCGTTGACCAGCGGGTTGTGAATGATCTAGATCG
>JBGTJW010000349.1:0-3326 GCA_041744955.1 Stenomitos sp.
TGCCGCAAGCTCTTCCTCGCTTGTTGGGTCGATCGCTCTACTGGGTGGGTGTGCCCTGGCAAATTTTGGCGCTGGCACGGCAAACTGACTATGCCCAAACGCTTGGGCTGGCTCCTGCTGTAACGATCGCTGCCCTTGTGCTGGGTTTACTGCTGGCATGGGTCAGCCTACAGGTGTATCAGCGCTGGTTGGCACGCTTGCCCTCGGCTGAAAACTCGCAAGGCTCTCAAAGAGAGGCTGCGCCAATGCCGATCTTACCTATGCCAACGGATGAAAGAGCGATCGCCCTCGACACCGCACTACCAAATGATCTGACGCAGGCTGGGCTTAACCGCGCGCAACGGGGTAGCTTCATTCTGGCAGCGACGATCGGCAATACAGGCTTTGTGGGTCTGGGGCTGGTGCCTGCGCTCATTCATCCATCGGCTTTAGGCTGGGCGGTGTTCTACAGCGTGACGCACAACATTATTGGCACCTATGGCATTGGTGTCTTTCTCGCCAGCTACTACGGGCGATCGCAGCAACAAAATCACTGGTTTGTGCAGCTACGCGACGTGCTTACAGTACCGTCCTTGTGGGCATTTGCCATCGGCTCTCTCACGCGATCTGTGACCCTTCCCGAAGCCGTCGAACAGGGCTTACACGCATCACTCTGGTTTGTTATTCCTGGCGCGTTTCTCTTGATGGGAATGCGCCTCAGCCAGCTTCACGGCTGGAAAAGCATTCGGCTTGCCCTACCGCCGACGCTGCTCAAGATGGTCATTCTACCGATCGCAGTTGGTCTTGGCACGAAGCTATTGGGACTCTCCGGCGATGCCCGTCTGGCGCTAGTGTTGATGTCAGGGATGCCCAGCGCCTTTGCAGGACTAATTCTCGCCGAAGAGTACGAACTCGATCGAGAGCTAATCGCCAGCAGCATTGCCCTGACCACGATCGCGCTTCTCTTTACCATCCCACTCTGGCTGTTTCTCTTTAAGTAGCCATTGGTTAGTAGTCAGTAGCCCCTCATGCTGACCAATAACTAATGACTAGCGATTGACCCCTTACACCAACGCTGGCACCGGAACGCTGAGATGCGGATAGAGCGGAAAGCGGCTGCACAATTGAGCCACACGCTGGCGACAAGCTTGCGTAACGTCAGCATCATCAGGGCTGAGTAAGCGATCGGCAATAATGCTGCCAATTTCTGTAAACTCTGCCTGTCCCATGCCACGAGTGGTCATAGCAGGCGAACCCAACCGCAACCCGCTGGTGACAAAGGGCGATTCGGGATCAAAGGGCACCGTGTTCTTATTTGCCGTAATGTTGATGCCGCTCACCAACTGGTCTGCCAGCTTGCCTGTCATGCCAATGGAACGCAAATCCATCAGCATTAAGTGGTTATCTGTCCCGCCAGAAACGGTCTTCAGCCCCCGTGCTTGCAGTTGGGCTGCCAGAGCGCGAGCATTTTCAATCACTTGACCGCTGTAGGTTTTAAACTCAGGTTTCAGCGCTTCGCCAAAGGCAACGGCTTTCGCCGCAATGACGTGCTCTAAGGGACCACCCTGGTTACCAGGGAAAACGGCTTTGTCGAGCTTCTTGCCCAATTCGGCATCACGGGTCAGAATCAAGCCGCCTCTCGGTCCACGCAGCGTTTTGTGGGTCGTAGTCGTGACAACATCACAATGGGGAATCGGGCTGGGGTGATGCCCTGTCGCGATGAGTCCAGCGATATGCGCTACATCTGCCAGCAGGTAGGCACCCACTTCATCGGCGATCGCTCGAAACTTGTCAAACTCAATGACGCGAGGATAGGCAGAATAACCGCAAATCAGCAGTTTGGGACGGTGTTGCAGCGCTAAGGCTCGAATCTGGTCGTAGTCTAATTGCTCTGTTTCAGCACTCACGCCGTAGTGCTGCGCCTTAAACCATTTGCCCGACACGTTAACGGGCGATCCGTGGGTTAAATGCCCACCGTGGGACAAATCCATGCCCATAATTGTATCGCCGGGTTCTAACAAGCTCAGAAACACCGCAAAGTTTGCCTGGGCACCAGAGTGAGGCTGGACGTTGGCGTGAGCGGCACCAAAAAGCTGCTTGGCACGATCGATTGCGATCGCCTCAGCCTGATCGACAAATTCACAGCCACCGTAGTAACGCTTGCCCGGTAGCCCTTCAGCATACTTGTTTGTTAGTACAGACCCTTGCGCTGCCATCACTGCCGCAGATGTGAAATTCTCGCTGGCAATCAGCTCCAGGTGATCCCGCTGACGCTGGAGTTCCTGCTGGATAATCGTGGCGATCGCGGGATCAGTTTCGGCAAGAAAATCAAAATCGGTTCGAGTCACAGGAGCAAACCTCTTAAAAGCGCAATAAACGTTGGGCAGTCTGTCGGCAAGACGCATATTTTCTCACTCTACCAGCCAGAAGCTTGAGCAAAGAAAACCGTCCCAGGTAAACAATAATAACGCTGTTTACAGGCGCTCGGAGCGATGGTTCGCTCAAAATGAGTCAGTGCATACAGTAAGCGTTAACCGAGCATATTAAGCTCTGTATGAGTGTTCCCGCATACACTCGACTGCCCCATACAATGGGTTTAGGGCACATTAATTCAAGGCTTGGACGTTCACTGGAGGTGTTGCGTGCTAGTCATCCTGATGGATAATCAACTGATTTCCCCGCACCTGGTTTGCTCAACGTGTTTGATGGCAGACCAAAGCGGCAAACCTCGCTGGAAAGGCGGCAAACTTTATTGCGGTCACGCTTTACGTAACGCCAGCGATTGCAACGATACAGACTGCAACGCAGCCGAGCCACAGCCTCACCAGTTTGAATGCCAAATGGGCTTTCGCATTGCAGATATCAAACCACTGGCGGAGATACCGTAGTGATGGCTAGCTTTCAGCTCATAGCTAACCCGTAGCCACTGTCTCCAGCGTTGCGATCGTCTCCAACCGCAGCTTCGATCGCTTTACAGGTTCCGGCACAGGGACGGGATAGTTGCCAGTAAAGCAGGCAGAGCAAAAGTTGTTAGGATCACTGCGCGTTTCTTCTAGCATTCCTTCCCAAGTCAGGTAGCTGAGGGAGTCAACGCCGATTTGATCAGCGATTTCGGCAACGGTTTTGGTCGCGCCAATGAGCTGATCCTGGTTGTCGGTATCAATGCCATAGAAGCAGGGATGGGTGACGGGTGGTGAGGAGACGCGCATATGCACCTCTGTCGCCCCCGCATCGCGTAGTGCTTTGACAATTTTGCGGCTGGTGGTGCCCCGCACGATCGAATCATCCACAATAACCACGCGCTTACCAGCCAGCACGTCTTTCAGCGGATTGAGCTTCATTTTGAT
>JBGTJW010000350.1:0-2967 GCA_041744955.1 Stenomitos sp.
TCTTGCCCTCTAAATACTTTTCCTGGTTGGTATTCTCCATTTTCGAGTTGAAAAACTGTGATGGTAGGCTGTTTGGGAGAACCAATGTAACGAATGCCTCCGAAAGCTGCGTAGTCCACGATAACGTACTCCAGAACGCCCAAATCTTCGTGCTCAGCAAGTTTGGTCAGATAATCATCTTTCCAGTTGGTGCTGACAACCTCGATGACTCCCGGCGGTGGAATATAGGCAGCAGCAGAGCTAGATCTACCCTTCATTCGTTGCCACTCATCTTTGTCAAACACCACAATATCCGCTTTTCGGCTTCGCTCTTTCTCATCTGGCTCTTTCTTTAGCCGAATCTGTTTAGACTGCCGAGAGATATAAGGTAAGTCATTTGCTTGGCAATGGCTTTCAAGATAGGTACATAGCCGTTGGATCAAATCCTCGTGGTTAGCGTTTGGCTCAGATAATGGCACAGGAACCCCATCAAGTAACTCAAAGTTCCTGCCTGAGCCATCATCCCAGGCTAGGAACTCTTCAAAGGTTAGTGGTTTTGTGACGGTTGCGTACATGGCGATCGCCCCTATTTACCTTGCTGTTTGTAATGAGATTGACCAATAACTTGAAAATCAGTTCGAGCAAACATCGCTACTCATTCTCCCCGGCTGTAAGAACTTGATAAGCCGTCAGATTAATTGTTCTAAAGGTTAGAGATTGAATCTGATCGCTTCCTCGAAACTCTGCTGCCTCATAACTGCTGCCAACTAAAGACAATACCAATACGACAGCCCGCGTCGGGTCAATTAGCCAAAACTCAGGGATGCCTCGCTTGGCGTACTCCTGACGTTTATCAATGTAGTCCCGATTGTAGTTGTCTGAGCCTGGTTCCCCTGGCGAAACAACTTCCACTACCAGCAATGGAACGGGCATATCAGGCTGTAGAAAAGCCTGTTTCTCCTGGTTAATCGCACGTTTTGAGGCTTCAGAGTGAACGGTCAGGTCAGGCTCTCGTGCTGTGACTTTAGCAGAATCTACTGCAATCAAATTCTTGATCCCAATCCGTGACTTTGGAACCCCTATCTGAAAAAAGAAGACTCCGAGAAAGAAAGCAATGTCGAGATTCAGCGGACTTTCAGCACCCATAGCAACTAGAACCCCATTAACCAATTCATAGCGGGTGTCGGTGCCGTCGTCATAAGCTAGGTATTCCTCAAATGTGAGTCGTTGGGTGGTTGTTTGGTGCATAGCGATCGCCCTCGTTTGACAGAGTGAAATTCACCGTAGAGTCTGTTGAAACTGTTTAGCGATAAGAGTTTCAGCGCTTTTCCTGGCAACGTCTGATGTATGTCTCGCTGCGTCCCCAAGCACTGAATCAGCCACCATTGGAGAACGGTAGGCGCTGGCAATACAGGAGATTGCAGCTAGATAGGAGTTGCAAGGATCATACAAGCAAAAATGTTTAGCGGTGTCGTAGTCACCACTTTGTAGCGATCGTAACGCTTCCTTCTCTAGTTCAATTGGTGGATCGCCTAATTCTTCAAGCAAACAATCTGTTAGTGACTTAATCGCCTCTAATGGCAAGTCTGCAAGTTTTTGACGCGATTCTGAAACTCTTTGATTAAGACTGATCATTTTGGTCCCTTCGTACTTCCTAAAAAAGTAGTATTGCTACTTATCCTGCTTTGCTAAATCAGGTTTAAATTCTCCTTTTTCCTTTGCCTCTTTAACAGCATTCTCCAAAAGATAGCCAATTAGATTCGACAGAGAACGCCCCTGTTTCTCTGCCCATGCTTCTAATTCATCTGCAACTGTGTCAGGAACGCTTGCAAATACTCGTTTTGCCATTGATTTAGACATCGATCTTGCCTCCTCATCTTACTCCTTGGTAGAGCCTATGTCTCATTATGCAACTCATTATTGCATATTTACAATTTTATGCTACTTTAAGTTGTAGGTTGCGGACAAGCACCAGAACCCTACAGGATTTAAGGAGTACAACAAATGAAAAACCAAGTTATGCCCCCGTTTGGGCACACGGAGTCGATTGTCATCCCCCTCTCCGGACAGTCTCCGGACACGTCCTCAATCAGTCCGCCGGACACGGCAACGGACGAGCAATGGACAGATGACGGACAGGGTAGTGGACAAAACTGCACTTTCACCTTCAAACAGGCATCCAAAATCCTAAAGTGCAACGAATCGACCCTACGCCGTCGCTACTGGCAAGAGAAAGTTGAGCCAGCCTTCAAGTACTGCCCTACCCCACTACGCACGATCGCTCGATACAACCGCGATGATCAACCTGTTTTTGAGTTCAGCGAATTTGGTTTAGAAGTACTAAAAGCTTTTCTAGTTGCCAAGTCTGAAGGTCGTGAAGACAAATTCTTGATAGAGGTGCGACGGCAGTATCCGGCTCCAATTGAATCAATCTCTCAAAAGCAGAACGACGTATCTCTCAGCTCTACTGAAGTCATTCCTCATTCATCCATTCAAGTTCTTAATCCTGACCAATGCAGTGAACTCGATCGCCTTGCTGCAATGGCTGAGTCGATGCAAGTCTATAAACCTTCACAGGTTGATTTGAACGGATCACAGGATGAAATTTTAGACCTTCTAACCGTATTTGCGGTAAAGGTTCAAGACATGGAACAAACCAACCTTGAACGGATAACCGCACTGGGCGATCGCAAACAAAAGCTTGCAACGGCTGAAAACGTTCTAGCTCACTTCATTAATGTCGGTAAGGGTTTGGAGTCTCAAGCCGCTCAAATTAATGATGAAGCCAAGGAAGTAGCTTCCAAGGAATCAGACCTAAAAAAGCTGCTAGATGCAATGCAAGTAACACTCTCTTAAGCATTCTTTTGGGAATAGCCCTCACCATTTCTATATTCATTCACTTTCAGGCTCACAAAACATTCACAAGCCAGGGAAAAAATAACGACAGGCAGTGTACGCAAGAGGTAAACATCAATGATTAGTTTTAAT
>JBGTJW010000351.1:0-3569 GCA_041744955.1 Stenomitos sp.
AAATCGAGATGCAGTCAATGGATTGAGCAAGTCAATTGCAAGATTCTATGCTTGCTGCAAATGTAGAAAAAATGAACGACGATCGCAGCCACAGTTTTTTGCTTGTCCCGCCTTCAACCCAAGATTGGATGCAAGGTGCGCTGAGTGCCAGGGTAGTGCTGGTGATGTATGGAGACTATCAGTGCCATAAAAGTGCGGACGTTTACAAGCTGATTAAAGGGATCAAACGAGAGCTGAGTGCTTCGTTTAGAGAGGATGATTTATGCTTCATCTTCCGTCATTTTCCGCAAGTACAGATTCATCCTCAGGCTCAACGAGCCGCCGAAATTGCTGAAGCCGCCGCTGCCCAGGGACAGTTTTGGTCAATGCATGACACTTTGTTTGCCCATCAAC
Source organism: Stenomitos sp. (assembly GCA_041744955.1). GTDB lineage: Bacteria > Cyanobacteriota > Cyanobacteriia > Leptolyngbyales > Leptolyngbyaceae > Stenomitos. The sequence continues at coordinate 394 of JBGTJW010000351.1, forward strand.
AGAAGTTGGAGAATGGTTATCTTGTAGAGTACGCCAACAATTTAGGGCTTGATATCCCTCAGTTTCTCAAAGAGTTGTCTAAACCAGTGCATAGCGATCGCATCCATGAAGATATCGAAGGTGGAATACAGAGTGGAGTGACAACTGCCCCAGCCCTGTTTATCAATGGAAATCGCTATATCGGGCACTGGAGAACGACGGAGTTGATGGCAGCGATGATTGCTGCACGGCGTTGAGCTACCCGATCCCTACTTCCATTCCAATTCACATCTGACTTGTTTGCGATTGCTAATGAGCTATCTAGTTCTGATGGCTAGCTTTTGCCTGCAAGTACTCGACTATGTTCATACTCACCTCAAAGGACTTAGGACACAATGAGAAAGCAACTTATTAATCCCCCAGAACGCTACGATGGAAGACCGCACGGATTGTCCCACGCTGTTGTCGATACTAAAACGGGCACCGTTTACATTTCAGGTCAAGTGGACTGGGACATGAACCACCAGGTTTCATCCCATACCGTCGAGGGGCAACTCTCAAAAGCGCTGACGAATCTAACCATCGTCCTAGATGCAGCAGGAAGCTCGATCGAGAATCTGCTTAGCGTTCGCATCTACATTCGGGGTGAACTTGGAGGGTTCCTTAAGGGTATTGCACCGATTCTAACGCAGTATCTGGGAGAGTCGCGCCCAGCACTGACTGGTATCGGTGTTGCCTCACTCGCTTCTCCAGAAACGTTAGTTGAGATTGAAGCAACAGCAGCACTGAAGTAGTGAAGATAGTTCAAGTGAATAGGACTCAGAGAAAACACGATTGCATGGGTATAGCTTTGCATGGAGCCAGTTTAGAGTCCGGTGAATTCATAACGACAAATAGGAGAAAGATGATGACATTGACTACGACACAACGCTCAATTTCTGAAGTCACTACCATGCTTGCTAAAACCACTCTGTCAATCATCGTCACAACGGGAGTGGTTGGGGTTTTTCAAATGCATCCAGCGGTTCCTTCGGAGTTGCGCTCTGCGCTAATCGCCACTTCTCCACCTCAACAATCTCCTATTCTCGTTGCAACCGCCTACACGGATCTTACGTTGCCAACCTTAAGACGGGGCGATCGCGGTAGAAGCGTACAAATGTTGCAGCAAATTCTTCTTGACAATGGCTTTTTAGGAGCCGCAGGTGTGAGATTAGGCAATCCAAATGGTGCTGCTGTTGATGGTATATTTGGCGCGATTACAGAGTCTGCGGTGAGAGATTTACAACAACGTTACAACATCCCCGTCACAGGACAGGTCAACCCTGTGGTTTGGGAAGTGCTAGACATGCGGGAGAATCCCTATCGATCGCCACTCCCCTGGAAATTCTAATCATTCAGAAAAACTTCCGAAAAAACTCATGAGGAAACTTCTAATGGACAAGATTCTGTCCAAACTTCAGCGATCGCCGCGAATTATCTCAGCAACAATCCTACTCAGCCTCTTGGTGCTGTTCAGTGTTCCATCCCTGGCTCAAGTTAGTTCACAAGTGATTCCCAGAATTGAAGTGATTGAAAGTTCTGAAGGAATTCCACCCGCTTACCGTTTAGTCATTAGCCGACCTCAAGACATTGTGTATGCTTTCTGTCCTACGAATTTTGAGCCTGAGTTGAACTATCTACGAAACGTAAAAGCCATTCAGTGTCAGCGTTCTCCCAGGTAGTTAGCGATAGATCCAAGTACTACATCCCTGCACGAGTAAAGGAGACAACGATGAGGATCAAAGCAACCAAAGGAAAGACGGGAATCAGAACGGAAGAGAAAGACGCAACTTACGTCGAGGCTGCCGGATGGGGTAAGTATCGGGGGTGGCGGTATCCTCTAGGACTGGTGATCATCCTCTTTGCGTGGTTGGTCATCGGTAGTGGTGCCAGCGTAATCGTCGCGATCGCCCTCGGCGGACAGGCAGACCCCTCGGTGCTCGCTCCCGTGGAATACTACCTGTTTGTCATGGCGAGTTTCCTGTGCTTCTTCGCGGGAGTGCTTATCGCCGTCTCCCTTGTCCACCGCCGCCACCCCCGGACGCTCGTCACGGCGCGGGAGAGGATCAACTGGCGGCGTGTCGGTCACGGCTTTGTGGCGTGGTTCGTGCCGTACTGCCTCATAGGTGGGCTGGGGCAGTATCTGTTCTACCCCGACACCTTCTCCTTCACCTCCGACCTCTTAACGTTGGCGCTTTTTGTACCGATCGCACTGGTTCTCACCGCGATCCAGACGACCACCGAGGAGCTTTTCTTTCGCGGATACGTTGTGCAGGGTGCGAGCCTCATCTGGAGCAACCGCGTGTTTCTGGCGATCGCATCAGCCGTGATCTTCACCCTGCCGCACCTCCTTAACCCGGAGGCGATCGCAGGTGGCTGGCTCACGGTCTTTTCCAACTACTTCTTCGTTCCAGGTCTGGTGTGGACTGTGGTCTCGTTGATTGACGGCACCACCGAACTCGCCATCGGCGTACACTTCGCGAACAACATCGGCGGGGCACTCCTGTTCAACATTACTGGAAGTGCCTTGCCCTCACCCGCTCTGTTCACCATCAGCGAGTATCACGCGACCTACGGGGCGCTAGCAGTGCTGGTGATAGTCCCCGTGTTTCTGGCGATCGCCTACAAGGTGTTCAAGCAGGAGTCGCCCCAATCCGTTTCCCAGAGCCACCAGAAGGGTCGTTGGTGACCCCGGCAAATCCCGAACCCATCAGCAATTGAAGTCAGCAACCCGATAAAAGGAGTCAATGATCATGCCTCGTGTTTCTTCAAATCACCTGCGGGAGTCGGGAAAGCCCCCTTCCGCGTCCTCGGCTCGGTCTAGCAAGACCTCCCGTCCGGGCTGGCCCGAGATTATCGTCGGACTCGTCGTCTATTTAATCGTAGGGTTCGGAGGCGTCTCGCTGTTCAAGCAACTCAGTCTTGACCCCGTGGTCTACGGCTTGATCTTAACTGCATGGACTGGTGTCGCCACGCTGATCGCGTTCGCGGTGGCTGCGCGGCTGCGGATTCGTTCTCTGAGTGCCTTCGGCGTGCGTCGAACCTCCGGACGCTGGCTCCTGATCGGCGTCGGAGTAGGACTGGTTGCCTTCGTGCTCAAGAGTCTGGCGATCCTAGCCTGGGTTCAGATCACTGGGGACACGAACAATGTCCAGGAT
>JBGTJW010000352.1:0-7249 GCA_041744955.1 Stenomitos sp.
GCGTTGCTGAAGGCTCTGATCTTGCAACTTCACTGTGCCATTTTTGACGGTTTGTGAACTCTCGCAATGGGGGCATTTCATAGGCTCTAACGCACGCATTACCCCTATTCTAGCGATCACCCTTTAGAGAGCCAGTGCCCACTCGTAAGGAGTAAGGAGTTGACGTAGCAATTTTCTTAAAGCTATCAGAATCCGTCATTAATCTTGACTATGTGCAGCAGATAAAATTCAGTCCAGATCCCCTTGCTGATTCAATTTTTTGGGCGTCAGGCTATGAAGAATCTATCGTTTCTGGAGAGGACGCTTTGCTCCTTATGGGCAGCATTAATGAACAATCAATGCTTGCTATAGGAGCTTCAATGGCTAATGATGGAGCTTAGCACTAAGCCTTTACCTACCTTCCACAAGAAGGCAGAGAGGTCGTAGTTGATTCTCAAGAGTTGGTTGAAAAAGGCAAGGGTCTGCAAATTATTTTTGTAGAACCGTTTTAGAGAGCCACCAGGCTATTGATACTAAAGTCTTGTTTGCTTAATTTCCAACGCTTTTGTAAGCAGTTGATCAAGATGACAGCGGCAGGAAAAACGCTCTAGAAATCTAAGGAGAAATTAATGGTGCAGAACCCAAGTCAGTCAGTTAAAGTACAGCACAGCAATCAGACATGGTGCTTAGCTTTCTCACTTCTTGACATGGCTGTCGAGGATGAGAACGGCACGATAATCGGTCGTCCTTTACTAGCAGCGATTTCTGATCTCTATTCATCAGTCATTATAGGGTATTACTTAGGTTTTGGAGCACCAAACCCGCTGATTGCAGTGGCAGCCTTACAGCACTCTATCCTTCGTAAGCATTATCCTCTCGAAGCTGGCTTATTGGGTGATGAGGCTGTTTATGAAGTGCCTGAAATGTCAGTGGTCGATGCCTCTACACTCTGGACCGCAAATAACCTCGCTCCTCTGCGTCATGCGTTCAACAAGCTTGGCATTAATTTAGTTCGGCAGACAACATTATCAGCAGACGTAAACATCAGACGGTTTGTCGAGGACTTTAGTAGTAGAGTCGAATCTCCCCCACATAGACACACGGGGCATTCAGAACAGGTAGAAGGATATTCTCGTCTAACCTTTGCACAGTTAGACTGTTTGCTAGAGCAGTACATTGTGGACGAATACAATCAATCACTGCATCCCCATGCTCGCACTCAAACACGCTTAGAGCGATGGCAGTCTGGACTCACTTCGAGTCCCCAAGTGCTCTCAGAGCTATAGGTCTAAAGGCGTTAATCATTTATGCCCTTATCTGCGAACGCCACAACAGGACTAGCTTGATAGGCTGCGTCAATGATTTGAAAACTGCATCAAGATAACAATTGCATCCATTACGCCATTTGATTTAATCAGTCACGTCTGCTTAGTGCAGCGCAACCAATCTGGCACTCCTTTTGCAGAGTTTTGAGAGGCTGTAATTCCCTTGCCTTGAGGTATGAGAGCAGCGCAACTAATTTGACCAGGCAATGATTGAATCCAAAATGCTTCTTTTGGCAAAGAAATTGTAAAGATGTTAAACGAAAGGGGTTTACTTCTCATATTTCTTCTTTAGCGCAATCAATTTGACGCTAGCGCAAAATAGCGTGATGGCTGACGGCTCCTGGATCGTTTTTTGAGTCGAGCACTCATCGAATCAGCAAGGCTTCACTTTCTTACGAGGTGGGAATTTAACATGGCAGCCTTTCTAACGTTAACCAATTTCATTCTGAATCTTGAAGCGATTCAAATGATTAAAATCAGCCCCGATCCTTTAACTGTTTTGATCTTCTGGGCTTCAGGTTATGAAGAAACGATGCTTCAGGGTGAGGATGCTGTGCGCTTTATAGACGCTATTGATAAATATTCGCTCGATGGTTTCAACAACTCTACGTTGAGCAGCTAAATGGGGTTGGCTTGAAAGCACCTCAAGTTCTAAGTCTAAGTACTACCCCTTTCCAGCTTGAAAAGGCGGCAAAAGATGGTGTTCAAGTGTACTCAACCCTTAATGCCAATTCAGCGAAGGATTAAGCTGTTTTCATTGCCAAAATATTGGCGATTAAAATTTTTTATATGAAATGAACTATTTCTATAGGCTCTTTGTTCTTAAAAGAACGTAGCTATCAACTAACGAATCTTGATGTTAATCGGCTAGAGCTACAGATCTGTTTTGAGCGCAGATAATTTTGTGCGACTGTCTGCCAAAACTCAAACATTGGCATAAGTAAAAATGATTAGGACAATTACCATGAGCAAAATCGCAATCCCTATTCGCCTGGATGCATTGGGTGCAACTCCTAAAGATAGAGAGGAAGTTCGACGCTATTACTGGGAATTAATGACCCAACAGCATACTCCGCTGATCAATCAATTAAACCTCAAGGTAGCTCAACATCGTGACTTTGCTGATTGGCGAAGCAATAATAAAGTGGATGCCGATGCGTTGAAAGCCCTTTGGCGATCGTTTGAGGAAGACTCACAATTTGCCACGATGCCCGACCGTGCTTTTGTTTCGGCAAGATTAGTCATTAGTAATACATATTCCTCCTGGTTAGCTTTACAAGCAGGGCGGCAAGAAAATCTGGAGAAGCTCTCATCTTCTCTTGAGGTCCTCAAGACAGATGTTGAGTTAACAGCAATCAGTGGTTGCAGTCTGGATACCTTACGTAGTAAGGCAAAAGATGTTTTGAGCCAAGTGAATGCCCAAATTGCTAGCATTGGCAAGACGAAAAAAAGCAAAAAGGCGATCGATGGGGGTATCTACAAGCTTCTGTATAAAAAGCATCGTACAACGACTGACGCGCAAGAAAAATGTGCGGTAGCATATCTGATTAAGAATAGGTTCGAGATCAGAGGTGAAGAAACCGAAGAAGATATTGAGAAGCTTAGAAATCTCATCCATCGTAAGGAAAAGCAGATTGAGATCCTTCAGAAGCAGTTGCAAAGCCGCTTACCCAAAGGTCGCCCCTGGGTTGGAAAAGATGTTCTGGACGAGATTAAGTCCATTGGTACTGTTAAAAATGAAATTGAATGGAATTTAGTTGAATCGGCACTGCTCAAACGGCAGACTTTTCTACCACATCCAATCTTGTTCGAGAGCAGTGATGACCTAATCTGGTTTAGGGATGAATGTGCTCTCCCTAATGACGTGAAGACTGTAGATCAAGGCAATTCCAACTCTGAATCTAGCAAACGAGTCTGTATCCGCTTCAAAAGTTTTGATGCGAAGTATGCTTTTACGGCATCTGTTGATCGTCGCCATCTCCACATCATCCAACAGGCATTAAAGGAACGTCTGATTTATGAGGAAGATGTAGAGAGCAACACATCTAAACTGTTTTTAGTGCGATCAGGGACGTTGATTTGGAGAGAGTACAAGAAAAACGAAAATAGAATTGTGCGTCGCCGAAAAGCTGCAAACAAGCGAGCGAAGTGTGCGGATCAAGCCACCATCAATAGCTCTGAGATTCAATCTGCTCCTGAATTCTACAATCCAGAGTTTCCCTGGAATCGTTATCAACTGTTTCTACATTGCACGATAGAAACTCAGTTTTTGAGTCAGGAGGGCACCGAACTCGTCATCGAGCAACAGAGGCAGCCGATCGTCAAAGCGCTTCAGACTTTAGAAGTGAGAATCGCTGAGTCGGAAAACAAAGGTGAATCAGCACAAACTCGTAAAGCGAACCATAGCCGACAGACGGGAACTCTGAGACGCATAGATAGTTATAACAATAACTATGAGCGTCCAAGTCAATTACCCTATGCAGGGCATTCTCATATTGTTACCGGGGTTGCTCTTGGCTCAGGCGGGTTGGTGACAGCAACAGTCATAGATACTACTTCAGGTAAGGTTTTGGAATGCAAAGGACTTAAGAAGTTGCTTGGCAAAAACTATAAACTTGTCAACCGCAGGCAGTTTCAACGTCAGCTAGACGAGCGTCGCCGTACTGAAAACCAGCAGCGAGGTGCAAATAGCCAGTTTGGAGAATCAAACTTAGGTGACACTATCGACCAACATACAGCAAACGCAGTGATTGAATTTGCTAAGAATTATCATTCAGGCTGTATTGTCGTGCCTGATATGCAAGATTACAGGGCGCGAAGACAAAGTGAAATTGCAGCATTTGCAGAGCAAGAATGTTTTGGCTGGAAAGGAGTTGAGAAGAAGTTTGCTAAAGCCCAAAACAAAAAGCACAACTCTTGGAGTTACGGGCGGTTAATCGGATACATCCGCAATTACGCCCAAAAGGAAGGGATTTTGGTTCAAGATGGGCAGCAACCAATTTACGGCAGTTCTCAAGAACAAGCGAGGCAGATGGCGATCGCGGTATCTCAGAACAAGAAAAAGCCTAAAAAAGCTCGCTCTAAAAAACCTTCAAAATAATGAGAAGTTTTGGTTTTTATAGTACAATCACTCTAACGGCAAACCTAGGTGGCGCTACGGCGCAATTTTAGGAAATGGGACAGTTTGATTGCTTTCCGTCCCTGCTACTGCCCGCTTACTCACGCTACCCCTAAGCAAGGTAGGACAATTTGCCGATATGGTGAGTTTGTGAATCTCTACTGTTGTAAGTCGATAAACACTTGTTGATTGCGTTCAGGAAAGAAAGATTGCGTATCAGACCAGTGATGGCGAAGATATGTGGCAGTGCGAATCGCTCACTGAAGTCAGTGAGAACTCCCCCACATTTTTGGCAAACCTAAGCTAGGGCATAATCCCTGGCAGATCTGCCAAAACCTTGAAACCCCCTTCCATTAATGCTTTTGACTTTTTCTCTTATCTGATTTCATTCAATTATCATCCCAGAAATCAGATTGGTGAGTAGGTTTGACAAATTCTGCCGTTCAAGCAAGTCACGATAAGGGTTTCGAAGCCAAGAGGCGCAATAGCCTTTGGGATGTAGAGGCGTTGAAAGAGCGGGGTTAAACGCCACTGTGAGTCGAACATAGAGGCGCAATAGCCTTTTGAATGTGGAGGCGTTGAAAGGAGCGCTTGCATGGCATGTCAGAAGTCAGGAGTTCAAGGCGCGATAACCCTTTGGGGTGTAGAGGTGTTGAAAGAGCCATCGTGTTCGCTCTGACTGTCTACTCTTTAAGCACGATAAACCTTTGGATGTAGAAGTGTTGAAAGGACTAATAAGCCCCTGCAACACGAGAGCACTACAAAGTAATGTGCACTGCTAAAAGATAAAATAGTGGTTGCTTACTTATTTTCAAGGAAAGATACTAAAAGCTGCCGTAGCACAAGACAGAACCCCTTTGCTTTAATTCGAGCAGTATGCAAAAGGTCAGCGCAATTTTCAAACTTCCACTTATATTTAGATGAGGGAGTTGAAAGGCGTATCTCAATTGCATGATTGTGTACTGATTGTTGCAGTGCATCATTTAGCGGTGCCAAATTACGGTAAGCAAAAAGATCTTAAACGCTCAGGCGTTTGCTTCAAATCATTCTGCTCCTCCATAGCGCACTGATTTGAGAATATATGCCTTTCTGTAGCTACAAATTGACATCTAATTCTTCAAGCTTCACCTACGAGTTGACATCTAATTCTTCGCTATTCCTATCATTTGACATGCAGTTCTTCGCAAGACTGATATGTAACTCTTCGCTTTTGACCAATAATGCTTCGTTTTGACATTTAATTCTTCGCCACGGACTGGGACAACAATCTTTAAGTGGCAATTTTGACAAGCTATTAGTGTCCACAGTGATCGCTCAAAGGCTGATTCTGCCGTTGGAGTGATCGTACCTCATGCCCCCTTTAACAAGCTATTAGTGTCCAAAAGTTCCACTTACAAGCATTAATGCATCATTTAGTCCTAAAGCAGTAAGAGGGAAACTCTGAAATGCTTGCTAGCATTATAACAGAGCCTACTTTCGTTCTTACTGTTTTAGCGAAAAGTAGGGGATAAACCGCCTCAACAGGCTTTTATAAGTGACGCTTATTAGCCTCCTTGAGAGCACTAGTACAGGACGGCAAATCACGTCCTGTAAACCCCTCGCTATTACCCCACGAAGTCTAGAAGCTCTGTCACCAATGGCTTCTGAATTGCTATTGCTAGTGATCAAGGATGATGAATCATAAACGATAAGGCAATCCGTATCATTGAGTGTTCAGTCACGATAGTTACCCTATGCAAATGAGATGTGGGTATACAGTCAGAGCAAAGCGAAGGTTGACTGGATTGAACTGATTCACAAAACTGGTCATCAGATCGATCACGCTTGTTATAGCGCGATCGGTCACAAAGCAATGGAAGCCTGTCTGGTGGATGTCAACCTTCGTCTGGGGCATCCTGACTGTACAATTTGCCTGCGATCGCCTTCAAGATCACCCTGACTCGCCGCAGAATCTCTGTGGGAAAGTTATTGGTGTAGATCCCGATGGAGCCATCCTGATCCACCACAAAAGCCAGTTCTCCGATCGTAGGGTTTCGGTAAATTAGTTCAAAGGGAAACCATGCTCCCCTAATATTGCACTCTTCCTGGATGGCATGTAAATCCAGATAGCACTGCTGGCTCGTTGGCATTGCTACTAATGCTTCGGTCTCACCATCACGGGGACTACCCACCTCAAAGATTTGAAATGCCAACTGTGCCCCGACTTCGATCGGCACTTTGAAACGGATTTTTCCAGTGCGTCTTGCTTCCTTCAAGGCTCCCTGCATTGCCGCTGCTTCTTTCGCGAGAGGTTTCAGTTCCTCACAAACCGCTTCCTGGTAGCGCCTGAAATTAAACTGGCGTTCGTGGGATGCCAAACGTTGTTGTAGCCGACGTACCGCCTCCGCATATGCCTGCTCTAGCAGCCAACCGCGCGTTGTCCACGCCATTTCTGCTTCTGCCAGTTTGACTAACCGTTCTTTGATCAATTCCCCCAGATACTCAGCGATCATGGCGTTGTAAGATACTGCCTCCTGAGTTTCAGTTGCCAGAATCAGGTCCGTCAGGGTTTGCAGGAGGAGTTCTTCCTGGGAGAAGCCTTCGACTCGGTTCATACTCGCACCTCAGTGATCACGGCATGATACCGGGTTTCCTCCAGCAAAGCCGTCCCGATCAAAAGACCAACGACTGGGCGCACATCCAGAGTGGTGCAGGCGCTGACATGCCTTGCCATGCGGAACAGTTCGTCTTCAACGACCTGTTTGATCTGAGCTACGGAGCCAGTGGTTGCTTTTGCCTCAACCATAAACGTTGACTGGTGGTCAGTCGCCACTAGATCTGGGAAGTC
>JBGTJW010000353.1:0-2698 GCA_041744955.1 Stenomitos sp.
GTATATTAGTCACGACGTTTGCCTCGTCCGTCCACCGTATCAACATCATCCTGGAACTGGCGAAAAAGAACGGGCGTGTGGTGTCAGTGGTTGGGCGATCGATGCTGAATCTGATCGCTCATGCTCGTACCCTGGGCTACATCAAGTGCGAAGACAGCCTATTTCAACCCCTGCACGTACTCCAAAAGCTATCGGATGAGCATGTTTTGATCCTCACGACTGGCTCACAAGGTGAACCGATGTCAGCGATGACTCGCATTGCGAACGGTGAGCATCGTCAGGTTAAAATTCGTGAAGGCGATACAGTCGTCTTTTCGGCAAACCCGATTCCTGGCAACACGATCGCCGTTGTTAACACGATCGACAAGCTGATGATGAAGGGTGCCAAGGTGATCTACGGTAAGGAACATGGCATCCACGTCTCTGGGCACGGTTGCCAGGAAGACCAAAAGCTCATGCTGGGCTTAACCCGACCCAAGTTCTTTTTGCCCGTTCATGGGGAACATCGGATGCTGGTCAAGCATTCTCAGACGGCTCAAAGTGTGGGTGTTCCAGCCGAGAATATGGTGATTATTGACAACGGTGATGTGGTTGAACTCACTGAAACTACCATGCGCGTAGCAGGCAAAGTGCCATCTGGTGTTGAACTCGTTGATACGTCGCGCTCTGGAGTGGTTAACAATAAGGTCTTACGCGAACGTCAGCAGCTTGCTGGTGACGGTATTGTTACGGTGGCTACGGCGATCGACTGGGCTGGTACAGTGATTGCAAAACCACAGGTACATCTGAGCGGTGTAGTGACATCCTTAGAGCGACCAAAACTGCAAACAGCAGTTGAAACAGCGATTAATGGCGCACTGCGCGATCGCTGGCAAGAATTTGCTCGTCCCGTTGGCACGGATGGACAGCTTGAAGTTGACTGGGTTGGTCTACAAACACAGATTGAACGCGAGATTCAACGGATGATGCGTCGAGATCTGCAAAGCAATCCGTTACTGGTGTTTCTGCTCCAAACACCGAATGAGCCACCTGTACGAGAGGCAGCTCCTCGCGGTCGACGTACTGCTGTCATTGCATCGTAAGCTAGTGGCGGTATTCGTAATCAAAGCACGTTAGTCAAAGCAAATTGAGTCGAGGCGTTAGTGATAGCGCCTCACTTTTTGCATTATGCCTTGCTACGAGTGGCAGTCGTGCGGTCTGCTAGACCACAGCTTAAGATAGCGCGATCGGATGCAATGCGCTTGGAGGCGGCACACTCATACAATGCCTGTTCGCGTGATTCTTGTTTAACTGAACCAGACATTGCCGCCTGTTGCAGCAGCATAAACGCTTTCAAGTCGTTGGCATCATACTTTTTCTGCAGAAGTTGCCGCAGTTGCTCTTCTGCTTCGACCGTCAGGCATCCGGTTGTAAAAGCATGTTCGACAATTTCACGAATCAGAATCATGGTAGGACTCGAAACCTTGCTAATACAATCAAGTCGGTTATCAACGTCAAGAAAACGTCTTTAACAATTGGTATCGGGGCTAAATATGTTCTCTAAGAAACGTGAATTTATCTTTGCTTATCTAAAAATAAAGTTCTGTTAAAGATGCGAGAAAGTCAAGGACGGAGGCGGAAAGAAATGAATAAAGTTATGTACCTGGGCTTTTAACCCATCAACCCTACTGCGATCAAAGTAGAGGTAAATCATTCATGCAGACAGCGGAGAGACTGTCTGCGGGGCAGCAAAAAGCCGTTTAAAGTGTGATTTGGGTGATGGCGATGCGACCCGAGAAGCAGACATCTACATCACTCCCCGCATCTCGCCGCCGTTGGGCGTACTCTCCTGCATACTGAAAGGAATCACCTTCAATGTGGTAGTTTCCGGGCAGCGGCTGCGTACAAGGCTGGCAAAAAACCATTTCTGGCATTGCTGCTGTTGCCTCTAGATGTGGCAAGTTGACGTTCCAAAACGTTCCAGGTTCCCAGGTACGAGAAAAAAGGGTGAGTAGAACCTGAGTCGTTAGGTGTGCAGCAAGGTGCCAATCGATCGCCCGTCTGCCCTGACGATAGTGTGACAGTGCAATACCAGGAATACGATACAGCGCAGCTTCGCGCACAGCCGCCACTGTACCGGAAATGTAGACATCTGCCCCCAAGTTGCCGCCTGCGTTGATACCAGAGAGCACCCAGCGAGTATCACTAGCCAGATGGTTAAGGGCAATGCGGGTGCAGTCTGCCGGAGTACCGTTGACAGCATATTCAACCGTCGATCGCCGCTGTACGTGAATGGGGGTCGTCGTTGTTACTTGATGCCCACAGCCTGAGTGAGGCAATTGGGGTGCCACAATGATTGTTTTGTCATCAATCTGACGAACAGCCTGGAGCAGCGATCGGATTCCAGGTGCGTCTATACCATCGTCATTGGTCAAGATTAAAGTCATGAGGGTAGGAAACGTTTTGAGTTTTGGGCGCTGCCAGACGAGTGTTAGTGCGTAGACTAAAGTAACAGACAGAGCAGCGATCGCGTTTTTTAGTAATAAGGTACAGGTTAGAGACTGAATGAGTGAGCTTAACGACCATAATCAAGCGGGATCGGGACTCATTCCTGCCTCACCACCTGGATTTCGATCGGGTTTTGTTGGCATTATTGGTCGCCCGAATGTTGGGAAATCAACACTAATGAACTATCTGGTGGGACAGAAGATTGCCATTA
>JBGTJW010000354.1:0-4296 GCA_041744955.1 Stenomitos sp.
CTGGTTTATACCTGAATCGCTGACGGATACCTGAAATCATGACGAATGTGCCTCAGCTTACTAAAGCGGTGGTACAATCGAAAGCTGTGGCTTTGAGAGCCTTTGCTGGGAACTTGGGGAAATATCAACCATGACAAAACGAACTTTAGGCGGCACCAGTCGCAAACGCAAACGTACCTCTGGTTTCCGCGCTCGTATGCGTACTGCAACCGGGCGACGTGTCATCAAAGCACGCAGAACAAAAGGGCGCATCCGTCTAGCGGCTGCCTGATCCCATGATTCTGGGTTCTAGGACGTGGCGCTATCCAAAGTCAATCGTCTTCGGTCTAGACAGGACTTTAACGCGGTTTATCGCAGAGGTATTCGGCGGAAGAGCAGCCATCTGACGTTACTTGCGTTGCGGCAACCGCGTGGAAAGAAAGCGATGTCAGGTAATGTTCCTACGTGTTTAACGTCTGATCTAACGCCTGAGCTTGCATCAGCGACACCCACGCGGGTAGGGATCTCGATTAGCCTAAAAGTAAGCAAGCGTGCTGTAGTACGCAACCGCCTCAAGCGCTGGTTAAAAGTAGCAGCACGATCGTTGTTGTGGAAGTTTCCAGTTGGGTGGGATATCGTTGTGCTCGTCCAGCCCGAAGCGACACAGTGCGATTATCGACAATTTCTGCAAGAATTAGAGCAGTTGCTGATAAACGCTGAGGTATGCGATGGGGATTAGCGAAGATATCTACTACGAGGGTGGACCTCATGTAGGAGATCTCATTTTCAACTTACTTTTAGGCTTTACGGTGATTTGCTTGCCGCTGACGGTCGGCTCCATCGTCAGAGCGTTTTGGCTGCGCTATCGCATTACCAGTCGGCGGATTTCTGTCATTGGCGGCTGGATGGGGCGCGATCGCGCAGATATCATCTATTCTGAAGTTGCCAAAGTCGTAACGGTTCCTCGTGGCTTAGGGCTATGGGGCGATATGGTGCTTACCTTGAAAGATGGCAGCCGTATCGAACTGCGCTCAATGCCTAACTTTCGAGCAACGTACGATTACATCAACGAGAAGCTAACGCCCAAAGCTCAGGCTGCCAGTGGGGCGCTAGGCAGCAAGAAATAATGCAGGATGCGAGAAGCGATCGTGTTAGTTGGTATGGTATCCAACAGTCGCTAGCGTTTGTTGCATCTGCCTATAGGTATGCTGGTTAAGATTAGCTACACTTGAAATTCAAACTGCACAACGTACGAGAGGCTACATTCGGCGCATGGACTTTGGTATTGGGTTTATTTCCAACAATATAATGCTGCCGATCCTGGATTTTTTCTACGGGATCGTTCCAAGCTACGGCTTAGCCATTGTCTCTCTGACGCTGGTTATTCGCTTTGCACTCTATCCACTGAGTGCTGGCTCCATCCGCAGTATGCGCCGCATGAAGGTCGTTCAACCTGTGATGCAGAAGCGCCAGCAGGAGATCCGCGATCGCTACAAGGATGATCCTGCGAAGCAGCAAGAAGAAATGGGCAAGGTCATGAAGGAGTTTGGTAATCCACTGGCTGGATGCCTGCCGCTCCTGTTTCAAATGCCGATTCTGTTTGCTCTGTTTGCCACACTGCGAGGATCACCCTTCTCGGATGTGCCTTACTCCATCAACCTCCAGATTTTGCCGAAAGAGCAGGTTGAGCAAATTCAACCCCAGGCTTTTGCGACTGCGCCACAAAATATTTATGTTTCGGATGGCGTTCACGCACCCATCACAGCCATTCTTCCAGGTGGTAACAAATTAGCGGTTGGTGAAAAAACAAAAGTAGACTTTCAAACGGTTGAAGGCAAGTCGTTACAGTCACTTTTAGAAGCATATCCTGACACGAAGCTAGCGCCTCGTTTTGAAGTGGCAAGCGGTGCTGAACGAGTCAAGTTGAACGACGATGGCACGATCGAAGCCTTGCAACCCGGTGATGTGACGATCAAGAGCCTTGTTCCGGGTTTGGCAGCCGATAAAGGCTTTCTGTTTATCGACAAGCTTGGGCGGGTGGGCGCGATCGATCCAGATGGTGTCATCCATTGGGACATTGTGGGCATGATCGTGTTCTTCGGTCTTAGTCTCTATGTCAACCAGTTGCTTTCGGGTCAGGGCAAGAGTGCCAACGCGAACCCGCAGCAAGAAACCATCAACAAGATTACGCCTGTACTGTTCTCAGGGATGTTCTTCTGGTTCCCCTTGCCTGCTGGGGTGCTAATGTACATGACGATCGCCAACGTGTTCCAAACGGCTCAGACTTTTATCCTGTCTCGCGAACCCTTGCCTGAAGAAATTCAAAAGCTAGTAGAGGCTGAAGAAAAGGCGATCGAAAGTAAAGCGGCTGTTCTACCGTTTGAGCCAGGTCGTGCGAAAAAAGACGCTGAAGCCAAGCCTTCTAAGAAGGGTTCGGAGCCAAAAGCAAAGGCGAAAGAATCTAAAGCGAAGGAACCTAAAGTTAGAGACGCGAAGTCGAAGGACGTTAAGGTTGAAGTGATCCCTGGGAAGGTAAGTACAACGTCTAAAGTTAACCGTTCTGAGCCAACGATCGCTCACGCTGAGTCAACCGTAGAACTCAAGAGTGCTGCCGTTGATGAGAGCGCAGACGTTTTGCCGACCGCAGAACCGTCCGAAAAAGAAGCTTGAGGTGCTGCCAGTGGATGTCGATCAAATGCAGCGTGGACAGCAATGGTTAGAAACCCTCTTGCGTCTGGCTGGTCTTAGCTCCGACGTGACAGCCGAGATGAATGCAAGCTTTGCTGAAGAGAGTTGCTGGCTGACGATCACTGAAGCAGCGCTGCTACCCGAACAGGTACAAATTCTTACGGGGACTGGCGGTTCTGTACTGGATTCAATTCAGTATTTGACAAACGCTATTTTGAACCTGAGTCAGGAGCGTGAACAGCAAAAAGCTTTTACGGTTGAGTTGGCGGGTTATCGACTGCGTCGCTATGCTGAACTTAAAACCATTGCTGAACAGGCAGCGGCTGATGTGCGGGAAAGTGGCGAAGAATTTGAACTCAAGTCACTTTCATCGGCTGAACGTCGTCAGGTACACACGATGATGAAGGAATACGAAGACCTGGAAACCTTCAGTCGTGGACAGGAACCCGATCGTCGGCTGGTGATTCGCCCCTTGCAAAGCTAGTGTGACGCGATCGTTGCCCGCGATCCAAAAAAACTGAGAAAAACATACAGTTTTGCGTTGGTAAATACAGCGCGAAATGACTCCGTGGAAAACCGCGTTGAGAGGAGGGAGTAAAACAGATGGACGCTATTTACATTCCACAGTTGACTAAAGCGCCGCAACAGACTGAGGTAATTGACTTTGGTGAGGCAATTCCAGGGCTGGAAACGCTTACTCCGGTGCAAGGGCAGTTGAGAGTAACGCATCAGGGGAGCTACCTTGAAGTGTCTGCAAACGCAGAGACCATTGTGACGCTCGTGTGTCATCGCTGCTTGCAGCAATATAACTATCGCCTGTCGATCGCGCCATCTGAACTGATCTGGCTGGATGAAACCGCTGACTTAGCTGAAGTATTGCCACTTGACCAAGATATCGATCCGGAGGATCTGGTTGAGACCTTACCGCCCAAAGGTCACTTTGAACCCGCAACCTGGCTTTACGAACAGTTGTGTCTGGAACTGCCACAGAGGCAACTTTGTGATCAATCTTGTACCGGCATAGAGCTGTCAGGCACGAATGCACCTGCGCCATCGGTCGATCGCCGCTGGGCTTCTCTAGAATCGCTCAAAAATCAGCTTCGCAATTGATCAGGCAAACGCGCTAAGTTAAAGCAGATTGTCCTATTTCTGCTGCATTCTTTAGTTGGTTTGTCATGAGCTTCAGCGATGAATTTGAGTTGTTGCTGCGGGCACGGTATCCGCTGATTTATATCCCCACTCGCGAAGAAGAGCGGTTGGAGGTTGCGATCGCCCACTCTGCCAAACAGCAGGGCAATCGCGGTGTCTACATTTGGGATTTTGTGGATGGCTATCAGGGCAATCCTAACGATGCTGGCTTTGGTAAGCGCAACCCATTGCAAGCGCTAGAATTTGTCGAGAAACTGCCAGCAACAGCCGCAGCAGTCTTTGTGCTGCGGGACTTTCACCGCTTTCTAGAAGATGTGGCAATCTCGCGCAAGCTGCGTAATCTGGCACGGTTGCTGAAGTCACAGCCCAAGAACATTGTGATTCTGTCGTCCCAACTGGCGATCCCTGATGAACTAAGCGAAGTGCTAACCGTTCTAGAGTTTCCATTACCTGCCCCTACTGAAATTCAAGTCGAGGTTG
>JBGTJW010000355.1:0-4055 GCA_041744955.1 Stenomitos sp.
CGCTGGTTGCCCTTTCGCAACAGGCTTGCCTCATGCTCCTGAGCGGGTTCTGCCAGGTCTAGCCGCCCCGATGCTTTGGCTTTTTCGATACGGGCGTGCCAGAGCTGAATTTCGCGGGCGATCGCCAGAATCTCATCCTGAAGCCCTTTCTCCTCTCGCCTCAGGTTCGTCATCAGCTTCAACGTTTCTTCTTCCTGGTCGCGCAGCTTCTCTTCGAGAACCAATAGCTCTAACTGCGGATTGTCGCGCAAAAATTCCTCAAGCCGCGTTTCGAGAAACTTGCTGAAATCGTCAAATAGACCCATTTGTATGCTCCGCAGTTGTTGTTGGTTGTTAGTTTTTAGTTGTTAGAGCGGAGTCAGAAGCCAGGAATCAGAAGTCAGAAATAACTCAAAACTCAAAACTCGTAACTCAAAACTTGCTTGGTTCGCTAACAACCACTAAAAACTAACAACTTCTGAGAGCCGCTAACAACTTCTAAAAGTTCTGACCCATAAAGACCGATCGCACTTCGCCGTTGCGTCGGAGTACTGCCTGATCTTTAGAAACTTCTACCAGACTCCAACCACTGGTGCCAATGCTTTCGCCAATACGATAGCGCTGGGTCACACCATTGATTTCAATCAGGGCAGCCGAGCGATCGCCCAACTCCAGTACCCCAACGAGCTTCTTAGGAATACCAGGCATGGAAAGCGGAATCGGTGGACGCACCGCTACAGGCGCACGAACAGACGGCAAAGGCGAAACTGCTGGACTGCTGGGCTGTGCTTGCGGCGCTTGATAGGTTGGGCCATAGAGACGCGACAGACCTGTAGCAGGGCGCAGAGTCGTAGGGCGGGGAGTCGCCACACTGGTTGCAGGTGGCTGAAGGGTAGGACGACCGGGCTGCACAAGGGGGAGATTAGGTAATGCGCCACTGCTGGCAACCTGGGACGAGCCAGCCTGCTGCTGCTCGATCGCCTTGAGCGCTTGCTGCAAATAGTTGACAAACTGATCGTCCGCCGCTGAATTCTGTGGAGCGGCGTTGCCTGCGGAACCTTGAGGCGCAACGGCAACCGGCGCAGGCGGACGAGAGGCTTGCTGGTTAAAGAACCAAACGGCAAGCGTAACCACGATCGAGAGGCAACCGACTCCCAACAGGAGGCGATCGTACAAGCGCGTAGACCGATCAATGCTTGCAGTCAAGGACGACTGCGTGAGCGATCGCTCCGTCATGTCCCGATTGACTAGCAAAGCATCAGCGTCTTGCTCATCTAACGTCAAAGCCCTATCAACGTCTGCACGACGCATTAAAGGCGACACCAAATCAACCAGGTTGTCCAGAGCGGTTCCTTTCGACAACGGCGCAGACGGCTCTACACGCTCAGGCTCAACGGCTAACGTCGCACTGCTATCTAACAAGCGCTCCACATCACCAAACAGGTCGTCCATCAAGCGATCGGCGTAGGATTCGACCGGAAAGCTACCGGATTCCGTGACATCACCCAATCGTTCTGACGAAAAAGGTAACGCATCAGACGGGTTGAGGAGCTTGGTACGAGTGCTGGCATCCTGAGACATAGTTTGCTCGTTAGGGAATTTGAGGCACGAAAGCAGTATAGAAGATGCCAACCGTTTGGGCACATCTATTTTAAAGTGATTCTTTTGAAGTGATTCTCTGTAGATGCAGCGATCGCCTGAGGTTTTGCAGGCTGATTCACTGTAGCAGCCGATTGAGGAAACGTTACGCCCTCGCTGTCAACTATTCAAAAAACTATAGAAATAGTTCCGTTGCTGCTGCCTTAAAAGGAGCGTTCAGATTCATAAACGCTTCAGTTGGGGTGAAACGGTATGAGGCATCCTCACCGCGAGTGGAACCCTGCGTTCCCGATCAAGACGGTAGCGAATCAACGTTAAAGTGAGGGAAGCCCTTGCTCTAGCCTTGATTCATGACGGATGCTGCTTCTAC
Source organism: Stenomitos sp. (assembly GCA_041744955.1). Classification (GTDB taxonomy): domain Bacteria; phylum Cyanobacteriota; class Cyanobacteriia; order Leptolyngbyales; family Leptolyngbyaceae; genus Stenomitos. The sequence goes on from JBGTJW010000355.1 coordinate 1,949, forward strand.
CTCTGAGTTTACAAATGGGTTGCCGGAACGGTTGGTGAAACACGCGGTACGCTATGCCGACCATCGATCGGTCGATCGTGCCTTGCTCACGCCCATGATTCGTCATTATGTGGAACTGAAAGATCAATATCCCCATGCGCTGCTGCTGTATCGGGTGGGGGATTTTTTCGAGACGTTTTTTCAGGATGCGATCGCCATTGCCCGTGAGCTAGAGCTAATTCTCACGGCGAAGGATGCGGGTAAGGACGTGGGCAAAGTGCCGCTGGCAGGCATTCCTCATCACGCCCTCGATCGCTACTGTGCCGTGCTGGTTGAGAAGGGCTTTGCGATCGCGGTCTGCGACCAGATGGAAGACGCTGCTGCCGCTCAGGGGCAACTGGTGCGGCGCGAAATCACCCGCGTCATCACGCCTGGCACGATTCTTGAAGAAGGGATGCTCAACGCCCGCCGCAACAACTTTTTAGCAGCGGTGGTGATTGCGGGGAATCATTGGGGTCTGGCGTATGCCGATGTGTCTACCGGCGAATTCCTCACCACGCAGGCGCAATCGCTAGAGCAGTTGACCCAGGAACTCTTGCGCTTGCAGCCGTCGGAAGTGCTATTTCCCACCAACGCGCCCGATCTGGTGAGTCTGCTACGACCGGGAGAAAAATCAGACCATTTACCAGAGTGTCTGCCGTCTCAGTTTTGCTACATGCTGCGATCGCAGGCTCCCTTTGTGCTGTCAGAAGCGCGGTATCGCTTGCTGCAACGTTTTCGGGTGCGATCGCTCGAAGGCATGGGCTGCGAGCATTTGCCGCTGGCTGTCCGGGCCGCAGGTGGGCTATTGGAATATGTCGAAACCAGCACAGAGAAAGGGGCAGGAAAGGATGAAGGCAAAAGGCAAAAGGCAAAAGGTGATAACGCTTCATCCCTCATCCTCCATCCCGCAGCCCTCCAAACCTTTCCCTTACAGCCGTTGTGTACCTACACGCTGACGGAATACCTGGTGATTGACCATCAGACCCGGCGCAATCTCGAAATTACGCAAACGGCGCGGGATGGCACCTATCACGGGTCGCTGCTGTGGGCACTCGACAAAACGGTGACGGCAATGGGCAGTCGGGCTTTGCGGCGCTGGCTGTTGCAACCATTGCTCCAGTTGCAACAGATTCACGATCGCCAGGAGACGATCGCCGAACTTGTGGAAAACGGCTCTTTGCGCCAAACGTTGCAACGCCTGCTGAAGCAAATCTATGACATGGAACGGTTAGCAGGTCGCGCTGGATCAGGCACGGCAAATGCCCGCGATCTCGTGGCTCTGGCAGATTCGCTCGACAAACTGCCCGACCTGGGACGACTGGTAGAGGGCACGCGATCGCGCTACCTGCAAGACCTCCAGACCGTACCCCCCGTCCTGGAGCATCTGGGTCAGCATCTCCACGCTCATTTAGTGGAGACACCACCGCTCTACCTCACCGATGGCAACTTAATTCGACCAGGGGTCAACGCTCAGTTAGATGACCTCCGCCAGCAGGTGGATGCCGATCAGGAGTGGATTAGAAATCTGGAAGTAGCCGAGCGCGATCGCACGGGCATTCCAACCCTCAAAGTGGGCTACAACAAAACCTTTGGCTACTACATCAGCATTTCTCGCGCCAAAGCCGGTCAGCAGATACCCGACGGCTACACCCGCAAGCAGACCCTCACCAACGAAGAGCGTTACATCACCCAGGATTTGAAAGAGCGAGAAAATCGCATTCAACTGGCGCAAGAGAGCCTGAACCATCTGGAGTACGAAATTTTTGCCGCACTACGATCGCAAGTCGGCGAACAGGCAGAACTCATTCGCACCGTGGCACGATCAGTCGCGGCGATCGATGTCCTCTGTGGGTTAGCTGAAGTGGCAGTTTATCAGGGCTACTGCCGTCCAGAGATGCTTGCAAACCGCGAAATCCACATCCTTGAAGGTCGCCATCCCGTAGTGGAGCAATCCCTTCCTGCTGGCTTTTTTGTGCCCAATTCGACGGAGTTGGGAGGAGAGGAGAGAGGAGAGAGGGGAGAGGAGTATGAGGCAAGGGAAGAAGGAGAGGAGAGAGGGGAGAGGGGAGAGGAGTATGAGGGAAGG
>JBGTJW010000356.1:0-30811 GCA_041744955.1 Stenomitos sp.
ATGGTTGCAGTTGTGGCGGTCTATGGCTGATGGGGTGGTAGCATTCAGGATCACGATCGTTACGGTGATGGCTTTTTGGGCATTGAGGGGGAGGGCGGTGGCTCCTGTTGCAACAGTAGAGGAATGCTCAACCCTCCTAACGTCACCGTGATGCCAGTAATGACCCAAATGATGAGTCGATTCGGTCGGTAATCGCCGCGCTCAATCTGCCACAGCACCTGGTTGTAGCGCCAAGCAGCTAGAGCAATCAGCACAATGCCAAACACAACCAAACTGATACCCAGATTCTCTGAATTAAAAACAGAGTTGCTTGGCATCTCCTGGTCAGTGATGGCGACTCTTAGCTGACGTAGAAATAAGCCAAAGCGAGCAATGGCAAGTCCGAACCCGATTAAGGCAATAGAGGTGCGAAGCCAAGCCAAGAACGTGCGTTCATTTGCCTGATGCTCTCGTTGTCGATCGGGTGGTCTGGTCATGAAGCAAGATGTTAACAGTTGTTCAGTAGCCCACGATCGAACCCTTATAGCCTTCAGCTTTACCCGGTCGATCGCACAGACAATTTAGCTATATGCCGCTCTTGTCAAAACGGCGATTAACCCGGCGATCGTTCAGCTAGACGCGCAAATTGCTCTGGTCTGTTCTGAAGCATAGTGCCAAAACTAAAGGCTTTGCCAAAGATTAGCACTACGGACGACCTGATGCACTTAAGACATAAGGCGATCGCTCTATGACTCAGGCATAATGCCATCGGGTTGCTCTTTGGAAACTTGAGCGACCTTTTGAGCAACCTCTGGATTGTAAAGCCGCAGGTAGTTCCAGTAGTTTTCAAACACCGATTTGACGTAGCCTTTGGTCTCGCCATAAGGAATGTTTTCGACAAACACATCAGGATCTTGTTGTCCTGCTTTTGCCACCCAACCACCCACGGCTCCGGGACCTGCGTTGTAGCTGGCGATCGCCAGCATGGAATTGCCGCTGTATTCCTGGTGCGTGTAGTCGAGATACCAGGTGCCTAGCTTGATGTTGTCGTCGGGATCATTGAGCTTGTACTCCTTCAGCTTGATTTGCTTAGCAATCCAGGCTCCCGTTTCGGGCATGACCTGCATCAGCCCAGTTGCGCCCACACCAGAGCGGATTCCGGGCATAAAGCGCGATTCTTGCCGGATGAGTGCCGTGACTAGCAGCGGGTTAAGCTGCCGCTCTTGCGACCAGGTTTCGATCGGCTCCAAAAAGGGGAAGGGGTAGAGCGCCTGCCAGTAAGATGCTTGCTGCTTAAGCGACCGGTACTGGGATTTTTCTTCTGGCTTATCCCGTTCGCTCAAGAACGAAATCATAAAAATGCCGTCCAGGTAGTCGCCCACTCCCAGCCGCATCACGCCATCAGTAAACTGCTCAGCGACCGTCGGCTGTTTGGGGTTGCTAAACTCAACCTGCCACAGTTTCCAGGCATCGCGGTCTTGCCCAAGCTGAAACAGTTCTTTGAGGGTGGCTGATCCGACTGGCAAATCTGGACGAGCCGCAGGGCGCACGACCTCTGGGTTAATTTGACGCACGCTGTTAAAATCACCAACCTCCCAGCCTAAGCGGGATGCCGATCGCCACGCATAGTATGACTGCGGATACTTTGACAACACCTGTTGATACGCTGCTTTGGCTTCTTCCTGTTTGCCAAGCTGTTCTGCCCATTTACCGCTCCAATAGGCGGCTTCGGGCGCTTGTTCGCTGGTGGGGTTGTGTAAAAGCACTGATGATGCCCACACATAAGCCGATTGGGCATCATTGGCAGTCCCACGCTCTTGAGCCAAGCTCCACCGCAATTCTGCCGCTGCATCCGATTTGGCATAGCGCGTCAACAAAATTTGCCGTACTTGCACCGCGTACTTAAGGCTGTTTTGCTGCTCCAACAGTTTGGCTTTTTCAAGCAGTGCCTCGCCTGCTTTGGCTGGAAACCGCTTCACGACTTGATCCAGATAGCCGATCGCCTGTCCTGGGTCTGCTAGTTTGGCAAGCCGCAGTAGCGCCAAAGCGGATTCACTGGCATTGGGAAAGTCTTGAACAACACGCTGATATGCCTGAATGGCACCACCGGTTTCACCAAGCTGGAAACCTCGCCCAATGCGATAGGCGTTGAGTGGGGTGTAAGGTGCGCGAGTATAGGCAGCACCCGCTTTGCCGTAGAGCTGTTTTTCCCAGTAGCCAAAAGCGAGCGCCTCCCAGTCTTCAGGCTTAAGCTGTGCAGCGTATTGCTTGGTTAGATTATCTAGGACGGTCAGATAGTTTTGGGCATAGAGCGCGTGTTTTGCAATCAACAGCAACAGTTGTGGCTGTTTTGGGTTTTCCTTAAGCCGCTGTTGCACCAGCGCGATCGTGCTGGGATGGGACGGGAACTGAGCGATCGCCTGATCCCCATAGCGCGAATTATCACGCTCCAGTGCGACCAGCGCTTCTGCCGTCACGGGACTTTGGGGGTGATCCTTAACCAATTGCTGTTGCGTTGCTTGGACGTTAGCCCGATCGCCGATCGCCTCATACGCCTGGGCACGCTGCCTCAGCACGTAGGCTCTCAACACGGGGTAGCTGTCCTCTAAGCCTTTTAAAGACTCTAGCGCTTTCTTGCCTTGCCCTTGCTCAATCAGTTCCGCTGCCAACAAATAGCGGGCACGGCTACGTTCGGGCGATTCTTTATCTTTGACGATCGCCTCTAGCGCTTTCGTTCGTTGAGCGGGTGGCAAAGCTTTGAACGCAGTCACTTGCTTTTTAGCAGTGTTGCCTGCCACTGGCGAACCCGCGATCGACAAGGGCTGCTCTTGCTGTCCACGCCACTTGAGAACGGGAACCGTTGCTCCTACAATCAAAGCAGCCAGCCCCGCAGTGCCCAACAATATCTGGATCTTTCGTCGCTTCAGCATGAAGCCTCCCAATCTGGGTGAAATCTCCCTGTGAATTTAGCACTTTTAAACGAAAGTGACCGCTTGATTTGAGGGAAATCGTGAATCCAGATCCCCGACTTCTTCAAGAAGTCGGGGATCTAAACCTTCTCATTTAGAGGAAGATTAAAAAGCCAACCGCTTTGTTTTCTGGACTTCATGGCAACCACGACGATCGCCCTCAATGCAGACCTCATCAATGCGCTAGATCTGTCTCCGCTTCAGACGGTCATTGATCCACTGATGCAACAGGGGAAACTGATGACCTACGAGCAGCAGCTTCAATTTGCGATCGACTACCCCCAAGAGCCAACTGATCCCAGGGAACTACCCGAAATTCCGGAGGTACGGCTCTGGTTCATTCGGCTCGATGCGTGTTACCCGTGGTTGCCCTTTCTGCTGGACTGGAAAGCAGGTGAATTGGCGCGCTACACTGCCATGCTGGTGCCCCATCAATTCCACCCTAAAGACGGCATTCAATACAATCCAGAAGCGTTAGAAATTTTCGTGATGCACAAGATTTTTGTGCTGGCAGGCTGGATGCAGTCACAGGGCTTAGAGGGCAAAGCAAGGCTGAAAGCCATGACTCAAATGTTTGGTTATGAGTTGGATGATGCTTTTTTTGACTTGCTGTAACTTGGAAAAGATCCCCGACTTCTTGAAGAAGTCGGGGATCTAGAGGGCAGGATCTGACGTTTTGCCACGTTGTCAACATCGCTTGATAGAATAAAGACCCACTAACGATTGCAGGCGAGCAACGCAAGAGCTATGAGTACAGGGACGCTGTTTGATAAAGTTTGGGATGCACACACCGTGAGCGTTTTGCCCTCTGGACAGACGCAGCTTTTTATTGGGTTGCACCTGATTCACGAAGTCACTAGTCCTCAAGCCTTTGCGATGCTGCGCGAACGCAACCTGAAGGTGTTGTTTCCCGATCGCACCGTCGCTACAGTCGATCACATCGTGCCAACTGATAACCTGGCGCGTCCCCTTGCCGACTCGATCGCTGAGGAAATGATGCAGGCGCTAGAGCGAAACTGTCAAGAAAACGGCATCACCTTTCATAAAGTTGGCTCGGGCAATCAAGGTATTGTTCATGTCATTGCCCCAGAGCAAGGTTTGACCCAACCCGGCATGACGATCGCCTGTGGTGACAGTCATACCGCCACGCATGGAGCCTTTGGCGCGATCGCCTTTGGCATTGGCACCAGTCAAGTGCGCGATGTGCTGGCATCCCAAACGTTGGCTCTGGCAAAGCTCAAGGTGCGTAAGATTGAAGTCAACGGCAGCTTGAAACCGGGTGTCTATGCTAAAGATGTCATCCTGCACATCATTCGTAAGCTAGGCGTGAAGGGCGGTGTAGGCTACGCTTACGAATTTACAGGCACGACGTTTGAGCAGATGAGCATGGAAGAACGGATGACCGTCTGCAACATGGCGATCGAAGGCGGTGCCCGCTGCGGTTACGTTAATCCCGATCAAGTCACCTTCGATTATCTGAAAGAGCGAGATTTTGCACCCAAAGACGCAGATTGGGATCAAGCCGTCGCCTGGTGGAACAACATTCGCAGCGATGCCAATGCTGTTTACGATGATGTGGTGATTTTTGATGCGACAACGATCGCGCCTACCGTTACCTGGGGCATTACACCTGGACAGGGCATCGCAGTGAATGAAAGCATCCCCACGCCTGATGAGATGCCAGCGGATGAGTGGGCGATCGCAGAAGAAGCTTATCAATATATGGACTTGCAACCAGGTAAGCCAATGCAGGGCATCAAAGTGGATGTTTGCTTCATTGGTAGCTGCACCAATGGCAGAATCAGTGACCTGCGTGAAGCCGCCAAATTTGCTCAGGGTCGGCACGTTGCCAACGGTATCAAAGCCTTCGTTGTCCCTGGTTCCGAGCGGGTGAAAAAACAAGCTGAAGCTGAAGGACTACACAACATCTTTGTCGAAGCAGGCTTTGAATGGCGCGAACCAGGTTGTTCCATGTGCCTTGCGATGAACCCCGATAAGCTCCAGGGTCGGCAGCTCAGTGCTTCGTCCTCAAACCGCAACTTTAAAGGTCGGCAAGGCTCGTCATCGGGTCGCACGCTGCTCATGAGTCCAGCGATGGTAGTTGCCGCAGCGATTACAGGTCAAGTCACTGATGTCCGTGAGTTGCTCTAGGCAGTGGCGCTCTTTCACTTGCTCTGATCGTGACTTCAATAACCTGTAGACCTCGCCATCTGTAGGGGCAAGAGCCGTTCGCATGGCTGCGCTAAATCAATGGCGTGCCCCTACATGAAAAAGTTGACTTTAATTTAAGCTGTGTACTTTCACTGGATCGGCACTAACCGTTGTGCAAATTTTGGTGACGGTAAAAAGCGTATGCATCAAACAGCGCGCCGACTAAGCTGCAAGTTAAACCAATGACTAAAGCGCCCTGAAACGAGTCACCGCTGCCAAAGACGGCTAGAAATTGGAGGAGTTTTTCGGCTCCAGCTCGACCGATCGCCTCCGCGAAAGGAACTTGTTCGAGCGCCGATAATAGCGCCAGGATGATGCCAATGAGCACTACAGGAGCAGTAAAACTAAACGTGCTCGTTAGCAGCAGCGACCGAACGAAAGCCAGTGACATGAGCATAAAGCCAATAACATACTGAATCAGAGTGAAATGGTACTGAAGCAATGTGTTCTCTCTACAGTAGGAGCGATCGCCTGCAATGAGCGTGGGTGTGAAAAATCTTAAATCAAGCTTAAATATCTTGTTGAAGCTCTGTGAACAATTTCGAGAAATTCTAGACATAAGTTTTGTGTTGCACAAAGGTTTGACCGCAGTGCCTCGCAGTAACGCCGCCTGGAAAGTGGTTACGGTCTTTGTGCCAGTTCGCTAATTGCTTACAGTAAGGATTTATTAATCAGCTAAATCGTTAAGCTATTGGGGATTCAAAGCTACTATTTTTTCTTCTTTAGAAGCGTTTGCCTCTATGAAGGTTTGATTAATTTGAATCACAGCCTTAGTGCGATCGCGCACCGCAAGAGTTAAATTCTTGAAGCTGTATCGACCGTTACTTTATGTGACGTTGGAGGTGCAGGGTGTGTCATAAAGCATCTCCTGGGGAATACTGTCGCTAAATAGAGAGAGGAGTTGTAAGTATGAAAGACCGTTCATTTATGTCGGAGACGTTGTTATCCCCAGTGCTAGCTTCGGCAGTACTGGGGCTTTTTATGGTTAGTCCCGCCATGGGAACCGTTTTAGAAGAAGAGGTTCCAGGCACATCAGCACTAGTCAGTCAGCAGCCTGCGATCGTGCCCTCGCCAGATGCGTCCCCAGCACTTTCGGCTGCTCCTACGCTTGCTCAAGCGTTGCCATCGGAACAACCAGTGCTACCTGAAGCGGTAGATCAAATTAATGATGTCGTTAGTTTAGACGCTGCGACCCAGCCAGCAGACGGCATGGATCAGGTGACATCTGTTTCTCAGCTAACTGATGTTAGCCCCACGGATTGGGCGTTCCAGTCACTACAGTCACTCGTAGAACGCTATGGCTGCATTGTTGGCTATCCTGATCAAACCTTTCGTGGCAACCGTGCGCTTACCCGCTACGAATTTGCCGCTGGCTTGAACGCCTGCCTCGATCGCGTCAATGAACTGATTGCAGCAGGCACAGGTGACCTGGTTAAAAAAGAAGATTTGCTAGCAGTGCAAAAGCTTCAGGAAGAGTTTGCGGCTGAACTTGCAACTCTACGCGGACAGCTAGGCGCATTAGAAGCACGCACAGCAACGCTAGAAAAACAGCAATTCTCCACTACAACCAAGCTGTTTGGTCAAGTCATTGTTGGTGTACAAGGGCGCAACAGCCCCAACATTTCCTTAGCGGGTTTCCAATTTAATGACAACGATGACCAGGTAAACGTCATCACCAATACCCAGCTCAGTCTCTTCACTCAGTTCAGCGAACGCAGCATCTTGCTAGCGGGTCTCCAGGCAGGCACCGGCAGATCCTTCGGCAACCAACTGCTGACAAATGATGTGCTGTTGGGCTATGAAGGCGATTCTCGTGGCTCTGTAAGACTTAGCGACCTCACCTTCCGTCAGCTCATTGGCAACAACTTTGCCGTCATTGCGGGACCTGTTGGTGTCAACATGGTGAACGTCTTTCGGGGCGCAAACCGGATTGAAAGCGCTGGACAAGGACCGCTCTCTCGTTTTGCACAGCGTAACCCGATTCTCAACATTGGTGGTGATGGTGGTGGTGCAGGCTTTGACTGGCAAATTACGCCTAGCATCTCGTTACAGGGGGTTTACTCGTCCAACCGACCGGAAGACCCAATCAATGGCGGACTTTTTGGCGGCAGTAATGGCGCAACGACAGCAGGCGCACAGTTAACCTTTGCACCAACCCGCAACATTGATCTTGCACTTCACTATGTCAACGCCTATTCGCCCGCTGGCTTTTTGGGTACGAGCGTAGGCGATGACCAACTTGCCCTGCCCAACCCGTTCTCTTTTCGTGCTCCTATCAAGACCAACGCGATCGGCGGTACGGCTGCTTGGCGCATCACACCCAGGATTACGCTCGGCGGTTGGGCTGGTTTCACAGCCTCTGACCTGAAAGGCTTCTCTGGCAATGTAGAAACCATTAACTGGATGGCGTTTCTTAACTTCCCTGATTTGGGTGCACGCGGTAATCTGGGTGCGATTTACGTGGGTCAGCCGCCGCGCATCATCAGTAGCGATCTGCCTGCTGGTCGCAATGTCCCTAGCTTTATTAGTGAAGGCAATTTATTTGCTGGTGAGGGTGACCAGCCAGGGACAACAACTCATGTCGAAGCGTTCTACCGCTTTAGAGTCTCTGACAACATCAGCATTACGCCCGGTGTCATCTTTGTTTTCAACCCTCGGCAAAACGCAGCGAACGACACGATTACGATCGGCGTACTTCGGACAACGTTCACGTTTTAAGCGTTTAGAAATGACCTGAAACAGCAAGCACCTCACTTTCTGTTTTAGGTCGTCTCGGTATAAACCCAGACAGGGCATAGTGAGGACAATAAGCTGTCGCTCTGAATCTAAGTACCTCAATGCCCAAAGTCGATCGTGAAAACTCTTAGTCTCAAAGGGTTTTATGAGGTTTTTAAGAAGCTGGCTGTTATCAGGAACTTTCCGCCCAAACTAAAGTTCTGGCAACGTACCAGTAGCAATTGGTTTCAGTAATCTCGTTGTAACGTTGTTTCCACTACTAACAGACCCCGTTGGTTGCGTGTCATTTACTTAACACTTGGTTGACTTTTCATTCACCCAACATTTAGAGGATTATTACTGTGATTGATCAATCCACTCGTTTCGCCGTTTGTCTGGGATTGCTAGCAGGCAGTTTGGCGATCGCTACCGCCGCTCATGCCGATATTCCCATTACCGGTGGTCAAGCAACTGGTGATGCTGCCTTCTTCTTGCCGGGTACTGCACCGACTGCCACGACTCCTGGGGGCACTCCAGTTCTCTTTGACACAGCAATTCAAACCTTGAGGCTTGTCACGCCGAACGGCACGACAACGACATCGCGCTTTCTTCCCAATGCCAGTCAGTTTACAGACACTAACGGTAACAACAGACCCGATAGTGGGGACAAAGGCAGACTAGAAGGCACACTGTCAGGTGTAGCTTTTTCAGCTAACGGTAATCCAGTCTTCTTTCAAGGCGTACCGACCGCAATCAACTTTACACTCACTGCCTTTTCGCCCAGCTTCATTCAAGGTGGCACGCTGATCAGCCCCCAGCAGGTTGGTACGGCTCCGCTTGTCTTCTTGCCTGTGCAAAATGTTACGCTGTCGAGCGCTTCCAGCACCTCGTTTACCTCGCAAGAGGGTTTGTTAAGCGTGGGTGCCTTTGATGCTGCTCTGACTGGTGATTCGATCAAACTGCCATCCGATTTGCAACTACGGTCTACCAACGTCAGCAATAATGTGTCAACGGTGTTAGGACGACGCATTAAGTTTGAGTTTGAAGGCAAGGATGTTTTACCGACAGCAGGAACCGATCTTAATCCGAGCGACGGTGTGATCACCTTTAACGGACCGACAACCAAGTTTCAGGTTCAAAGTGTCGGCACCCCGGGCACCAGTGAGTTTAAGCTCGAAGGCACTATTGCCAACTTGGAGTTGGAACTCACGGCTCCGTTCAGCGGGAAGCTAGAAGGTACGCTATCTTCAGTCGCTAGAACAAACTATGAAGTCAAGGGCGAAGGTCCCGGCTACGTTGCTTTTGGTAATAGTGCTGTGACGTTTGCGGGTTCTGCTCGTAAAGATACTGAGTTCAAGTTTGAGCAATCCCGCGGCAAGCTAGACGGTAAAAGTAGCGGTGATGTTTCGTTTGCGTTAAAGACTGGCAGCGGTGATTTCACAAGCTTTTCTCCAGCCGTGGGCGTAAACAACAACGGTACACCGTTCAACTCCAGTACGAATACCAGTAACAACACTAGTACGAATACGAGCACCAATACCAGCACAAATACCAGCACAAACACCAGTACGAACTCCAGTACGACTAGTACAAATACGATCGTCCTCACCAACTTTGTCGCGAATACCACCTACATCAGGCTGTTTAACCCATCACTCTTTGTCGTTAATGGCAATGACGGCGATGACGATGACGACGATCGTGATGATGACGATGACAGACGTGGTGGTGATGATAGACGTAGCAATAATAACGATGACGACGATCGTGATGACGATGATGACAATCGCAATACGACCTACACCATCTATCGGCAGAATCGTTCCGTTGAAGTGGTTGTAGAACGTGATTCGGAAGATCGTATTTTGCTGGTTGAGCGCGATCGCTCTGACCGTCAACTGCCTCCTGGTCAAGCAAGAGGTCGTGGGCGAGTTGTTTCCGCTTACCAAGTCGTTGGGCTATCCAGTCGCGTCTTCCCAGGCTTAGTTGGATTGCAGCAAATTCCAGCCGCACAAGCGCAATCCACCACTCCAGCAACGACCACTCCGGCAACCACAGCCCCGGCAACAACCACTCCGGCAACAACCACTCCGGCAACGACCGCTCCGGCAACGACCGCTCCAGCGACTACCGCTCCGGCAACTACGACTACCCCCCAGTAGTGCTCCTGCAAGCACCACAACTCTGATCGAATCGACGACTCCCAGTGGAACAACTACCACTCCATAGAGAGAGGAGTCCCCGTTAAAAGACACAAAGAGGCAATGGAGCAGACGTGTTCCGTTGCCTCTTTCTTTTCATCCGCAAATAGAGGAATGGAAGGGTGAATGATTCGCAAACCATCGATCGACCTATTGCTCGATCGACAACAAGGAAGGGCGGCGGTTTCCAATTTTCAGGCGTATCCGCTATTGTGGCTAAGTTAGCGTTTGAGTTGTGTGATTGTGAGTGAACAGCCGTTTGCTACTGGCTTGAGTTTATGGAGTCAGCGTTTGCTGGCAGCCATCCTGTTGGGGGGACAGGTGATGGTGCATCTGCTAGCGGGCAAAATTCACCGCCGCAACACCCTTGAGCAAATGGCGATCGTAGGTCCGGCATCGCTAATGATTGCCCTGCTGACATCTACTTTTATTGGTATGGTGTTTACGATTCAGGTATCGCGCGAATTCATCAACTTTGGGGCGAGTAATGCTGTGGGAGGCGTACTGGCAGTATCCCTTACGCGCGAGATGGCTCCTGTCTTAACGGCAGTGGTTTTGGCAGGTCGTGTTGGTTCGGCGTTTGCTGCCGAGCTTGGGACGATGCGCGTAACAGAGCAAATTGATGCGCTTTATATGCTCAAAACCGACCCGATCGACTATCTGGTTATTCCGAGAGTGATTGCCTGCTGCTTGATGCTACCGATTCTGACAATTCTCTCACTGTTAACCGGCATGATCGGCGGCATGGTGATTGCCAAAAGTTTTTACGGCATTCCACAAAGCGTTTTTTTCGATTCTGCCCGCAGCTTTGTTAGCCTGTGGGATTTATGCAGTGCGCCAATTAAAGGCAGTTTCTTTGGTGCCGTAATTGCCATCATTGGGACAAGCTGGGGTCTGACGACAACGGGAGGCGCGAAAGGTGTAGGGCAATCGACAACGACGGCTGTTGTCACCTCGCTGCTTGCCATTTTTATTTTTAATTTCTTCCTTTCGTGGTTTATGTTCCAGGGCTTGGGAAGCAGTTTAGGAAAGGGTTTAGGCTGAACACAGGCGACAAGGCGTTGTAAGTTAAAGTTGTGAAGCAGGCGCAGGTTTTGGCTGGGAGGAGCGGGTAGTCGGGGGTACAAAGGTATCCACCAACGCTTGTACTAAGGCTTCACGCTGCGATCGATTCAGGCGCTTAATTGCCGCTCGATCACCTTCGGCAGGACTGGTTCGCAGCGTTGCACGGCTAGGATAGCTAGTTTCATCGAACCCTCCATCCAATCCTAAGCCCAAGTAATCTGCCAGTGTCAGCTTCCAGTCAAAACGGTAGGACGGCGTTCGCCCTGCAACGTAGAGATGGTAGCGGATAAAACGACCGACCAGAGTATTGTCTGGCTCGACTTTACCCGTCTCTTTATTGACGTACTGGTTTTCTTTGGGGAAGTCAGGCAGCCGTTCATAGACAGATTGCCATGCTGTGTCTGGGCGCACTCGTTGGGCGATCGCAGGCAACGTACCAAACGGCTCCGGGCAAACAATTGCCAGAGTCGTCAGAAAAACCCACCCGCTTACAAAAGCAGTCAGGGTTTTCACAGTCAGTCGAAGTGCTGTCTTTTTCTTTGGCATTGCGATCGCCCATTCCATTGCAGAGAGTCAGCCAGTTGAGTAACCTACTCACCAATAATTTCAGGCTGGGTTAGCTCATCTGACATTTCAACAATCGCCCGCATGACCGGCTTCATCGTTGGATCATCCACACTGTCAAAATCTTCAAACCGACGACGCTTCGCCCGATTTGCGACCTGAACCGTAATCCGATAACGATTGGAGGCGGCTGAAATCAATTCATCAGCCCGACGCATCAACTGAGTGCTATCGAACGCGGTACGCTTCTGCATAAAGTTTGCCTGTAATTGCGAATAATGAGAACTGTAGCCCCCAGTCTATCAAGAGTTTCTGCCTTCTGTTACGGTTTCCCCAAATTGCTCAACCGTAACAAGGCTCTGGCATCTTAGAAAAAGCGCACTGGACAACCAGTGATACTGGCTATTAAGCCTCGATCGCTCGTACTTGATCACAAGGCAGTTTATATTGGTAACGCCATATAAAGTGATGATTAAGTCTGCTCAAACAGTATCAAGTTTTGCAAAGTATTTAACAGAATGGTAGAAACCTCCTTTCAACGTGTTGCTTACCAAAAGCGGGATCTCATGGAACCAGTGGCGATCAGTTCAACGCACCAGCCAACCGATGTTCGCTCGGCTGTAGCATTGCCCTCGTTAAAGGTAGTGGCATTGGGAGACAGCCTAATTTATGGCTTTGGTGACCCAGTTGGGGGCGGATGGATCGAGCGCCTGCGCCGGAGTTGGATGCAGTCGAGTGGTCCCGATTATGCACTTTATAACCTGGGCATTCGGGGTGATGGGGTGAAGCAAGTTGCCCAGCGCTTAGAGAGCGAATTTCGCCAGCGTGGTGAGCTACGCAATCGTGTACCAGATTTGCTGATTCTGTCGGTTGGTGTGAATGATTCGGCTCGTTTAGGGCGATCGCAGGGACGGAATTTCACAGATCTTGCCATGTTCCAGGCTGAAATGACTGCCTTGTTGGAGCAAGCACAACGGTTATGCCCGACGCTCTTTGTTGGGATGGTGCCTGTTGATGAAGCTAAGATGCCCTTTCAGAAATGCTTCTATTACAACCATGCGGATCAGTTTCGCTATAAAGAAGCCACACGCTTAGCCTGTCAGCATTACCAGATTCCCTATCTTGATGTTTTTTCTCAGTGGTTAGAACGGGGTACAGACTGGTGCCGATCGCAGCTAAGTGACGATGGACTGCATCCAAATGTCGCTGGCTATCAATCGTTGTTAGAAGATGTGTTGCACTGGCAGCCCTTTACGGATCATGTCTGGGGAACTGCAACGAACCTGAAGTGCCTGGTCTAGAGCAGACCAGTGACCGTTGTACCCTGTGGCTGTTGTAGGATGCCTGGTATAAAGTTGAGCAGTGAAAGCTTGGGGAAACGCACATGACAGCGCTGGTAGTGGCTACAGGAAACCCAGGTAAGCTGAAAGAGATGCAGGCTTTTCTGGCGGGATTAGATTGGGAGTTGCTGCTCAAGCCTGAAGCCCTGGAGATTGAGGAGACAGGAGAAACATTTGCTGAGAATGCTTGTCTTAAAGCATCTCAGGTAGCGCTGGCGACGGGAGAGTGGGCGATCGCCGATGATTCTGGCTTGGAAGTAGACGCGTTGGATGGTGCGCCGGGTGTTTATTCTGCCCGCTATGGCAAGACCGATGCAGAACGCATTGAGCGACTGCTGAATGAACTGGGCAATGAGTTAAATCGTGAAGCCCGCTTTGTGTGTGTGATTGCGATCGCCCGTCCTGATGGCACGATCGTTCGGCAAGCAGAGGGAATCTGCGCTGGCAGCATTCTTCACACTCCACGGGGCAGCGGTGGCTTTGGCTATGATCCAATCTTTTACGTTGCCGAACAACAGCTCACGTTTGCCGAAATGTCGCCTGAGCAAAAGCAAACATTGAGTCATCGTGGTAAAGCACTCCAAGCCTTACTGCCACAACTGCGATCGCTGTAAGGCAAGCGTTTGAAGGATGCAGGCTAAAGAACTTGACCGATCGTGCGATCGAAAGGTAGGGCAATGCCATGCCCATTCCCAATTCCCTACGATTAAATGCTCATGTCTCAGGAAATTGGTAGTACTGCATTGCGCTAGAAGTACTCTTACTCAAAATGATTTAGCAGTTCTAAGCACGCCTTTTCTTAGTGGAGATGCCACCCCATCTTTACGATAACTTTATAAGGAAGTTGGTTTATGAAGTTGCCGAAAAGATTAGGTCGGTGGATCAGCGTAGGCAATCAGGTGCTATGAAGTAGGGCTTATAGTTTAGCTAGGCTTTATACGTATTTATACGGTCTTACTTTAAAGGCTGGAGCGACTATGCAATCCATATTTTTTACTGCAATGGTTGACCCATCGCTATCGACTCTTACAGCGAGCCAAACGCCCCATCGATCGGTTCGCTGCTTCTTCAAGCGTGCTGTCGATGTAGTGGGTAGTTTGGTGGGCTTACTACTACTAGCAATACTCTTTATTCCATTAGCGCTTGCCATCAAGCTGGATAGCCCCGGTCCAATTTTTTATGCTCAAGAACGGTACGGTCTCCTGGGGCAGACCTTTCGCATCTACAAGTTCCGCTCCATGGTGCAAAATGCGGACGCTCTGAAGTCGCAGGTAAAGAATGAAGCAAGCGGACTAATTTTCAAAAATCAGGACGATCCTCGCGTGACAAGAATTGGTCGGTTTCTACGTCGTAGCAGCCTGGATGAGTTTCCCCAATTTTGGAATGTGTTGCTGGGGGAAATGAGCCTGGTTGGCACGCGCCCACCGACGGCTGATGAGGTTTCGCGGTATGACAGCCACCACTGGCAGCGGCTCAATGTCAAACCCGGTATGACTGGAGAATGGCAGGTCAACGGTCGATCGATGGTTAAAGATTTCGAGGACATTGTTAAGCTTGATCTGCGCTATCAAGAGCAATGGCATCCGCTTTATGATTTGACTTTGATTGCGCGGACTGTCTACGTCATTTTGGCTAAGGTTGGTGCCTTTTAAGCCGCTTTGCTGGCTGTAAGCGTTGGAACGAAAACTATAGATTAAATAACTAAAGGGCGCACCTAGCGCCCTTTTTGCTTTTGCGATGATTAAACCGTTTGGGAGTGAGGTGCGATCGCCTGGACAGGCTCAAAGCAAACGTACTCAATCAATGGTTGTTTCTAAAAAACGTTTGTACTAAAACAGCGTATGATTCAGGTAGATTTTTAGTAGTTTGCTTGTTACCTGCCGCTGGCGATCGACTGTAAGGGTGGAGTCGATCGCCGATGAAGTGTTGCCAATTCACGATTTGGTTGCATCATGGTGTCTGTAAAAGGATGTCTGTAAACGGGTGTAGGCAGCAGTCAATATGAGTATGCGATTGCATTGGCATGGTTATCAAGCAAATTCAGTTGTAGCAAGCAGGTAGGAACGCTCGGCATGGTTTTACTGCTTACAGATGTCTTTCTGCTGCTGACCCAGGTTTTGCTGTGGATTGTGATTGGGTTAGTCACCTGGTTTGTGCTGCTCAAAGCATTGCCCAAAGCCTTTTTGGGTATGTTGGTGCTGCTGCTAATTTTGCTCATCCTGGCGGTATGTTTTTTTGGGGGACCCCCTGCCCCGAATACAGGTGTCGTGGAAGTGCTGTGGCGGATTATTTCGTTTCCGTTTAGTCCGTTAGGGCTGGGACTCATACTGGTTCTGATCCTGCTGTCTGGCGTTACACTCGGCAAGGTCATTAAAAATGTGATTATGGTTGCGCTAGTCTTGCTGGCGCTTGGCTGTTTCCCGCTTGTGGCTTACTACCTGGCGCAAGAACTAGAGATGGAGGCGATCGAGCTAATCGGTGCGCAACCGCCGCTTGCAGGCGATGCCCGACGAGTCATTGTGTTGTTGGGTCAGAATACAACGCGCCTACAGCTTAGACCACGACTAGGGGATGTACCTACCACCACACCGCCAGCCGATTGCCCACCGGGCTGTACAGCCGCGAACCAGCCACAAAGAGTAGAACGCCCGGTCAGCCCGGAAGCGTTTCAAGCCATTTCTACGCAACCGATTCAAATGACTGAGCATGGCGATCGCATCCTGTATGCCGCCCAACTGTATCAGGAAGAAGCTCGTGCAGGGACACGTCCCTTGATCGTCGTCAGTGCTGGGTCGCGCCCGAATCGCGTACAAAAGGAAGGCGAATCGAGAGAGCAAATTTCGGAAGCACGGGATATCCAAATTTTGTTAACTCGGACACTGGGTGTACCTGAAGCCGATATTCGTCTGGATCACGAAGGTATTAGTGTGCGTCGCAGTGCTGAAAACGTAAACAGGCTTCTCACAGAGGGTCAACGGGTCGATTTTGGCAATCAACTGACGCTGGTGGGCACCGCACTCAATATGAATCGGGCTGCACTCACCTTTGTCCGTGTGTTTAATGAGAGTACTATCGTCATCCGCCCCACTGATTTTTTTACCATACCGCCTGCTTCTCACCTGGCGAGGCGTGTACAGGGTCGTGACTTGATTGAGCGTCAGCTTCTGGCAACTGATTTGCTGCCTAATGTGGATGCACTCTGGTTGAGCAGTCAGGCGATCGAAGAATACCTCAATGCTATTTACTATTTTCTGCGTGGCTGGATCAGGTTTGGCGGTGCCTCACCACGAGTGTTAGCGCCCCCTACGGCGATGCTTCCGTCACCGAGTCGTCTGGCTCTAACCTCGATCGCCGCTCCGATTCGTTTAGGATGAGAAAGCTTCTGCGTCGATCCAACGCATTGATATCTCGTACGACACCAAATCATGGCTCAATCTCGACTGCGTAAACTGGGGCAGTACCTTCTTCCTCATTGGAAAGCAGCAGGCTCAGGCATTTTAGCGCTTTTATTGGTCAATCTTTTGGGGGTTCGTATTCCGTTACTGATTCGGGATGCGATCGATCGGCTTCAGATTACGTTTAGCTTCAGCCAGATTTTCTATTATGTCGCCCTGGTGCTGGGCATGGCATCGGCAATGTGGATTGTGCGGATGGTGTCACGCACGCTGCTCTTTGGGGTTGGTCGCCAGGTTGAGTTTGACCTGAAACAGAAAGTGTTTGCTCATTTGCTGACGCTGGAGCCATCCTACTTTGCAGCGAATACGGTGGGTGATCTCATCAATCGATCGACCAGTGATGTGGATAACATCCGCCGTCTGCTAGGGTTTGCCGTGCTGAGTCTGTCAAACACGCTATTTGCCTATGGGCTGACCTTGCCTGCCATGCTAAGGATCAACGTCAAGGTGACGCTACTGTCGCTGGCAGTTTATCCCGTCATGCTGATCCTGGTGCAGGTCTTTAGCACACGGCTGCGGGGCGAGCAGCTTGTCGTGCAGGAGCAGTTGTCTGACCTCAGCGAGTTGATCCAGGAAGACATGAGCGGCATTTCCCTGGTAAAGATCTACGCTCAGGAAGAAAACGAGCGAGAGGCATTTCAGCGTCGCAACCAGGAGCTTTTGGAGGCGAATCTGTCGCTTGCGTTGACGCGGAGTACGCTACTGCCGCTGCTGCCCGGTTTGGCAAGCGTGGGGCTACTGGTCGTGTTGCGGTTTGGAGTCAGCGCCATCAACGAAGGTGCCATTACCGTCGGCGACTTTGTGGCGCTCTTACTATACGTGGGGCAACTGGCGTTTCCGGCAGCTTTACTGGGTTTTACCATTACGGCATACCAGCGAGGCGAGGTAAGCGTCGATCGCATCGAAGCCATTCTTACGGTGCAACCCAGCATTCGCGATCAGCCCAACGCGATCGCCCTGTCACGATCGCAGGTGCGGGGCGAGTTGACTGCCGACCAACTCACGTTTGCGTTTCCAACGGCAAAGGGTAGCAACAGCAAACCTGCCTTGCAAGCAGTCAGTTTTACCATTCAACCGCAGGAAACCGTTGCCATTGTGGGTTCGATCGGCTCTGGCAAATCGACGCTGGCAAATGCACTGCCCCGGCTCCTAGACATTGCCCCCGGTCAACTGTTTTTAGACGGCTTCGACATTACTCAGGTGCGCCTTGCAGATCTCCGTGGCGCGATCGCCTACGTCCCTCAAGACAGCTTTCTGTTCAGCACGACCATTAAAAACAACATTCGTTATGGTGAACCGGGCGCAGACGAAGCCAGGGTGATTGATGCGGCAAAACAGGCACAAATTCACAGCGAAATTCTCAATTTTCCACAGCAGTATGAGACGATCGTTGGCGAACGCGGCATCACTTTGTCCGGTGGTCAACGTCAGCGAACAGCACTCGCACGGGCACTTCTAGTCGATGCACCGATCCTGATCCTGGATGATGCCCTTTCTAGTGTGGATAACCAGACCGCTACCCAGATTTTGCGAAACCTCTCTGAAGGCACTCATCGCAAAACCGTCCTCTTTATCTCACACCAGTTGTCGGCGGCAGCAAGCGCCGATCGCATCTTTGTCATGGAGCAGGGCACGATCGTTCAGTCTGGTACTCATAGCGGTTTGATCGGACAACCAGGGCTGTATCAAACGTTGTGGAACCAGCACAAGCTTGAAGAAGTCTTGCAATAGATCACAGCGAGACTGATCACAGCGAGCTTTTGCAAGACACAGTGGGCAATCTTAAAGTATTGTTCAGTAATGCTGCTCGATCGATCGCAAAAGCCTGCTATCAGAACGTTTCGTCAAAAAACGTCTGGAAAACCCGCGCTGAACGGTGAATTCAAACACAGCTAGTTTTACTAATTCCTTACCGAAAGTACTGAGGGACGGTCACAATGACCTGCAAAAAGAGTTCGCGCTATCAAACCATCCTTTACCTGACGCTGCTCATGCCATACCTGACGCTATCTGAGCTATCGGCTCAAGCAGCGCCAGCAGCCAACCGAGCGACGATCGCGCCTCCCTCTAAAATTAGCCTCAAATTTAAAGTGCCGAAGCGTGGCGCACCAAGTTCTACAGCCGGTGGAGCAAGCCGTGGCTCTTGCTTGACAGCCAACAAACCGCCCAGTCAGCCAGCACTAACCGCACTCAAGCCCAGCACTCGGTTAGGCTTAACGGTTGCCGATCGTCCCAGCTTTTTTGTCTACGTGCCTCAGTCACCCGCACAAACGGCAGGCTTTCTGCTCCTAAGTGACGACGATACTGAAGTTGTGTACGAAACCACCTTCGCGCTGCCCTCAACGGCAGGTATCGTGCGCTTTGACCTACCAGACGATGCCCCAAGCCTGCAAGTGGGTAAACAATACCACTGGTACATCACGACCCTCTGCAACACGACGACTGGCTTGAGTGGTAGCCCTACGGTCGAAGGGTGGGTCGAGCGCACAGTTCCCGACGTGACATTAACCAAAGCCCTTCAGAAAACGCTACCAGGTAATCGCCCCAATCTTTATGCGGAAGCTGGACTCTGGCACGAAACCCTGACAACCCTGGCAGATCTTCAGCAGCAATACCCACAAAACACCAGGTTTCTTCAAGACTGGCGCGAGGTTCTGAAATCAGTCGGGTTGGATGCAGTCGCAGCAGCACCGTTAATCACTGCTAACACGATGAAGCCTTAGTAAATAAAGCCGTAGCAGCGGTCAGTGGGGTCTGTAGCTTGCTGTCCATAGAATTGGCTAAGAGCTAAAGGCTAAAGGCTAAGAACGCAAGATTCACCAAAGCCCTGGAACTGCCCTATGTGGAAAGTGCTAAAACAAAAAGTTTGGCAATGGCGCAGTATCATCATCGCTGTGCCTAGCGTGACGATCGCCGTTTTGGGTCTGCGATCGTTGGGCTTGCTGCAAGCGCTAGAGTTTCCGGTGTTGGATCAGTTTTTTCTCCTGCGCCCACAGGAAGCGATTGATCCTCGCCTTGTCATTGTTGAAATCAACGAAGCTGATGTGCAAAAGGTCGGTCGTTGGCCGTTGGCAGATGCAGAACTTGCCGATGTACTGCAAACAATCAAGCAACAGAAACCAGCCGCGATCGGGCTTGACTTGTACCGCGACTTGCCTGTAGAGCCGGGTAATCAGGTTTTAACGAAGCTCTTTGAAACAACCCCGAATCTCATTGGTGTCCAGAAGGTTGGCAGCAGCAGCGATAGCTCTCCAGTCAATCCACCCCCCATTTTGAAGCAGCGAGATCAGGTTGGCGCAAACGACTTTGCGCTGGATGCTGATGGCAAAGTGCGTCGTGGCTTGTTCTATCTAGAAGACAGTAAAGGCGAAAACGTCTTCAGCTTTGGGTTTATGCTGGCAACCCGTTATTTGGAAAACAACGGCATTGAGCCAGAGCTAACCGCTGATCAACGCATCAAGCTAGGAGCGGCAGTCTTTCCTGCGCTGGACGCTCATACGGGCAGCTATGTGGGCGCTCAAGCCGGTGGCTATCAGGTGATGCTGACCTATCGTGGCACCCTGCAACGCTTTCAAACAGTGACGCTCACGGATGTTCTGGAACGCAGGCTGCCGTCGGATCTGATGCGCGATCGCATTGTCCTCATTGGTTCCACGGCTGAAAGCTTAAAAGATCTGTTTTATGTGCCGTACAGCAGTAGTTTAACGGCTCCGACGCGCATGGCAGGTGTCACCATCCATGCCAACTTTATTAGCCAGATTCTCAGCGCAACGTTAGATGGACGGATGCCGACGCTGAAGACCTGGGATAAGCCACTGGAAGGGCTGTGGATTCTTGCCTGGGCAACGATCGGAGCCATCGTAAGCTGGCGACAACGCTATAACGGCAAACCGGGGTTTCATCCTTGGAATACGGTCAGCATTGTGTTTGCAGCCAGTTGTCTGGTTGGCGGCAGCTACGTCATGTTTTTGCAAGGCTGGTGGATTCCTGTCGTGCCACCGATCCTGTCGTTATTTGGAGCCTCGATCGTCATCACGGGTTACCTCGCGCAGTCTGCTGCGGAGATGCGCCGCACGTTTGGGCGTTACCTCAGTGACGAAGTAGTTGCGAGTTTGCTTGAAACACCCGGAGGCTTAACGCTGGGTGGCGAACGCCGTAAAGTGACAATCTTAATTTCTGACCTGCGCGGCTTTTCGGCAATTTCGGAACGCTTGCCGCCCGAACAGGTCGTCATGATTCTCAACCTCTATTTAGGCGTGATGTCCGACACCGTGACCCGTTATAGCGGCACTATTAACGAGTTCATTGGCGATGGCATTTTTGTCATGTTTGGCGCACCCATTTATCGAGAGGATGATTCGGAACGAGCAGTTGCCTGCGCGATCGCCATGCAGACGGCAATGGCAGACGTGAATCAGCAAAATCAGCAGCTTGGGCTACCAGCGATCGAAATGGGCATCGGCATCAATACGGGCGAAGTTGTAGTGGGTAATATTGGTTCTCAACGTCGCGCCAAATATACGGTCATCGGCAACCACGTCAACCTGACAGCACGGATCGAATCCTATACAGTCGGTGGGCAAATTCTGATTTCGGATGACACCCTGCGCGATGTTGGAGACATCATCAAAGTTGATAGACAAATCCAGGTAGAACCCAAAGGTATCAAAGAGCCAATTACCCTCTACAACGTGAATGGCATAGAAGGCAAGCATAATCTCTCTTTGCCCGAAGAAAAAGAGTCATTCATCACGCTCTCGCCCGAAATACCCGTGCGCTACACCGTTCTGGAAGGCAAACACGCAGTTGGCACGATCTTTGAGGGTACGTTAGTCAGCCTGTCAGAGAAAAGTGCCGAACTACGATCGGATCACTTTCTTACCTCCCTTAGTAACCTCAAACTCAATTTGCTCATGCCCTTTGAGGATGCTGTTGCACTGGATGATTTCTACGCCAAAGTTTTAGACAGACCGGCGACCAATCCCAACTGTATAAGAGTGCGGTTTACAGGTATGCCCATTCGCTTGACTGGTTTATTGCCGGATGGCGCTGCGGCGATCGATGCTCCCCGTCAGTCTTCCTAGAGCGTTACAGCAGTTAAAATTAACCGTCGCAACCGCTGTTAAAGCAGTCTTTAAGTATCTGCGGTTAACGCTGCGGGTTAAGAAGATACCAGGCAACCTGCTTGTAGCTGTGCTCGATCGTCCCACAGCAGTAGACTCAACCTTGAAGCACCCAGGCTGCTAGCGCTTTCTTTTGGGGCAAACCCCTTCAGTCAGGATCTCGTCCCAGATTTAGAGTATGTCAGCGAGAATCACAATCCGGGGTAAAGTTGCAGTTTGAACCTTGGGTTCAATCGTAGAGTCTAAGAGAGCAGTTGATTGTCTGTAAGCCAGAACGTTGCTTCGTTACCATAGCCTCTTACTAAGACGATCGCCGAAGCGCTCAGACATGGAAAATGCAAGAGTAAGAAGCGCTTTTCCAGCGAGGTTTTCTATCAGTTGGCTGGCGAGAGACTGGTGTAATCAATTTGAGCCACACGCACAATGGCTAGACGGAGAGCAAAGTGAAAGACCTTGTTAAACGTGGGATACCCAAATGGGCGGTAGGGCTGCTGGTTCTAGCGCTGGTTTTGGGCGGGGGGTATGTTGCTTACAGTCAGGTGATGACAGCACGACGGCAAGAAGCGCGACGGCAGATTCAAAGTGCGACGGTAGAACGCCAGAGCTTGCCAGTGAAAATTTCAGCCAATGGCTCGGTGCTACCTGAGCGATCGGCAAATGTGAGTCCAAAATCGTCGGGCATTCTCAAACAACTGCTGGTGAAGGAGGGCGATCGGGTCAAGGAAGGACAAATTCTGGCATATATGGATGCGTCTAACCTTCAAGGGCAGTATACACAGGCACGAGGACAGTTAGCCCAGGCACAAGCAAATCTGGCTAAGGTCGTTGCTGGCAACCGTCCTCAAGAGATTTCTCAAGCAGCCGCACAGCTCGCGAATGATCGAGCCGCCTTGGGTTCTGCCGAGTCCACGTTTCAGCAAAATCAACAACTGTTTAGTGCTGGAGCACTTGCACAGCGAGACCTCATTACCGCTCGTGCAACCCGCGATCAAGCCGCTGCACAGGTACGGAAATCGCAGCAGGCTCTAAATTTGCAGCAAGTGGGTTCTCGACCAGAAGACATCGCGACTGCACGTGCTCAGGTGCTATCAGCGCAAGGTTCGCTAGAAACCATTCAAGCTGATCTAGACGATGCGATCATTCGCGCTCCCTTTAGCGGCATCGTCACCAAAAAATTTGCTGACCCAGGTGCCTTCGTCACACCATCAACAGCGGGTAGCTCGGCTTCTTCGGCATCGGCTTCGATTCTAGCGCTGGCTTCCACCAATCAAATTTCGGCAAATGTGGCTGAGGCGAACATCGCTCAAATTCAAGTGGGGCAGTCGGTCAAAATTACGGTAGATGCGTTCCCAGGCAAAACCTTTGAGGGGCGAGTGATTCAGGTAGCCGCGCAGTCAACTCTTACGCAAAATGTGACTAGCTTTGAAGTGAAAACGTCTGTCATCGATCCCGGCAATCTGCTGCGCTCTGGCATGAGTGCCAACGTGGAATTTAACGTGGGTACGTTGAACAATGTGCTGGTGGTGCCGACGGTGGCGATCGTTCGCCAGGATGGAGCCAGCGGCGTACAGGTTATGGGTGGGCAAAGCGGCGAGGGTCGTCGTCCTACGTTTCGTCCCATCACGACAGGCGTTTCAACGGATGACGGTAAAACGGTGGTACTTTCTGGGCTACAAGAAAAAGACCGGGTATTGATTAGCTTCCCGCAGGGCGGTCGTCCTGCCGGAAGAACACCTTCCCTTCTACCAGGCATGGGTGGCGGCGGTCGTGGTGGTGGCTCGCGGCAGCGTTAGGAGGATTTTATGGGACAGTTGACTCGCATTCGTCCGACCCGTGTTTCGCTGTTAGAAGTCCTTTCCATGTCGATCGAAGCGCTGTGGAGTAACCGACTTCGCACCGGGCTAACGATGCTGGGCGTGATTATTGGCATTGCCTCAGTCATTACCGTTACGTCGGTGGGGCAAGGCGTGCAAAAAGCAACCGAGCAGCAAATTCAAGCGCTGGGAACGAACGTCATTTTGGTGCTGACTGGGGCTGCCCGTACGGGTGGGATCAGCCAGGGATCGGGAACTGCCTCCACCGTCACCTGGGAAGATGCTCAGGCGATTGCGAAACAGGCTCCAGCCGCTCAAGGTGTCACTGCTTACTTGCAGCGTGGCGTACAGGTTGTTTATGAAGGCGAAAACGCTTCGACATCATTGCTAGGCACCGATTTAAGCTATCCCGATGTCAAGAACATCCATCCCCAAGAAGGGCAATTTTTTAGCCAGGAAGATCTGGATGCTGCTAGACCTGTGGCGGTGCTGGGCAGTAGCATCCGCAATGAACTTTTTGGCACCAATGGAGCGGCGATCGGTGCCCAGATCCGCGTTCAGAGTGAGCTTTACAGCGTGATCGGGGTTATGGAAACGAAGGGGTCGGTCGGTGGTCAAGACCAGGACGATCGCATTTATGTGCCTCTGACCAATATGTCTGCCCGTATCGTCGGCAATAATGCCATCAATGGAGTTGCCATCAGCGGGTTTTGGGTGCAGGCAAAAGATCAGGCAGAGCTGGATGCGGCACAGTTTCAGGTGACAAACCTACTACGGATTCGGCACAACATTTACCCACCGCAACCAGATGATTTTCGGATTACCAATCAGGCGGATATCATTAATGCTTTTAGCAACATTGTGGGGCTGTTTACCGTGATGGTGAGCGCGATCGCAGGCATTTCGCTGATTGTCGGTGGCATCGGTATTGCCAATATAATGCTCGTTTCTGTCGTTGAACGGACGCGAGAAATTGGTGTTCGCAAAGCAGTCGGCGCAACTAACAGCGCTGTCCTCAGCCAGTTTTTGACTGAAGCCGTCATAGTCTCGATCGCAGGCGGCGCACTGGGCATCGGCTTGGGCGTTGGCATTGCCTTTGGTGCCGCAACCCTCTTCAAATTTCCCTTTGTAATCTCCGTCTGGTCGATCGTCGCAGGCTTTGGGCTGTCGTTCGTCATTGGACTGATAGCAGGCGTAATCCCCGCTCGGAATGCCGCACGCCTCGACCCGATCGCGGCGTTGAGAAGCGAGTAAGCAGAAGAAGCAGAGGAGGCAATCAAGGATGTGGACTAAAGACTGCGATGCAACTAGGGCTTAAGGTTAGGTTTAATGAGGCTTAATTTACCATCCTCATGCAAAAACTTAGAAAGTTTATAACTCCTATTCTAATTGCGACTCCTTTAGTTTGGCTTCTAGCCCAATGCAGTATTGGCAACCCACTGCCGATTGTAATCGGGAAGAAAATCTGGCTCCATAGAGACTCTAATGTTTTGAAAAATGAGGTTCGTCACATTATCCCAATTGGTAGTTCTATCACAAGTGCGAAATGGCTTTTAGAATTTAATGGTTTCCAGTGTAGTTATGGGAAAAAGTCTGAACCCGAAACCCGTTGGGAAATAAAAAGAACGAGCAAAGATGGGGACCATCTCTCCTGTGAACGTACACAATCTTACCTAGTATGTGCGCTAACTCACGCCACTACTGTTCGTTACATCAAGGATAAAGTTACAAGTGTTTATGCATCGACTGGAGGTTACTGTCTCTAGTGTTCGCACAACACAAAATCTAACGCTACGTGTCTACTGAATCAATCAATATTTCTAAATAGGAGAAGAAAGAATCAACAGTAAAAACCAACGTTTCTGGTTTCTCAAAACTCAAAACTTAAAACTTCCACCCCTCACTCCTTACTCCTCACTCCTCTCCTCCCCTATGGCAAACATGATCTGGATGGAAAATATCACTAAGACGTATCGTTTGGGTGAAGTGGATGTACCTGTGCTCAAAGGCATTGATTTGGCGATCGAAGAGGGAGAATATGTCGCCATCATGGGAGTTTCTGGTTCGGGTAAATCAACGCTGATGAATATCATTGGGTGTCTCGATCGCCCCAGCGGAGGCGATTACATCCTGGAAGGTAGAAACCTGACGACGCTAAATAATGATGAACTGGCGTTTATTCGCAACCAGCGGATTGGCTTTGTGTTTCAGCAATTCAACCTGCTATCGCGATCGACCGCCCTTGATAATGTGATGCTACCGATGATCTATGCCAGCGTCTCGAAGCCGCAGCGCCAAAAACGAGCCAAAGAAGCACTGACTAGAGTGGGACTAGCAGAACGGTTATTGAACCGTCCGAACCAACTATCGGGTGGACAACAGCAGCGTGTGGCGATCGCCCGTGCCCTAGTAAACCGTCCCGCGCTCGTACTGGCAGACGAACCAACGGGAGCGCTCGACAGCACAACATCCCAGGAAGTGATGGATTTAATGACAGCTTTGAATCGGCAGGGCATTACGATCGTCATTGTGACGCACGAACCAGACATTGCCGCGCAAACAAACCGCACCATTCATGTGAAGGATGGGCTGATTGTGGCGTAACGAATCAGGCAGGATGATGCCCAACGTCCTCTCTTTGTAACGCCTTTATAGTGACAGCGACAGGAACGGTATTGACAGATACAGAGCCAATGGCGTAATTACGGCTCAATAATAGGGCTACGGTTGGTGGACGGTGCTTGTGTCTGAACCAACTCCTGGATTTCTCGATTCAACTCAGCTTCTCTTTGACCTCCAGCAAGGCAATGAAATTGCGCGTAGCCTTAGCGGTTGCCTCGACCCCAAGACGATCGCACACCGTGTCACAGAGGGGATGGTGGCAGGCTTTGGTTGTGCTTTTGCCCGCATTTGGTTGGTTGAGTCAGACCGTACAGAACTAAAGCTGGTGGCATCCTCTGGGATGTATACCCGACTGGATGGCTCCTTTGCCAGAGTGCCGATGGGTGCCTTTAAAGTTGGCAAAATTGCTCAGAATGGCATTCCGTTTTTAAGCAATGCGTTAGCGGATGAGACCTGGGTGCGCGATCGCGCATGGGCGATTGCCAGGGGTATTCGTGGTTTTGCAGGCTATCCCTTAACGGCTGGTGGTGATGTGGTTGGGGTGCTGGCAGTCTTTAGTCAGCAGGCAATGGCACCCGAATTTCTGGAAGTTTTGCAGAGTCTCTGTGCAACGGTGGCGATCGCCCTTGAACTGGCGTTGCACCATCAGCAAGAGAAACAAGCTTGGCAGCAGGAAAAGCAAGTCTGGAACACGCCTAAACTTGACGCGACCAAGCACAGCCCTCTTTCTGAGCAACTGGCAACTATTTTAGCTAGCGTGCGTCCAACGCTAGTCGGCACCGAAGTACCCCTGTCGGCACCGCTAACGTACCTGTTCTTGCGAACGGCAGAAATTCTGAGTGCGATGCAATGCCTGTACTGCCGCCTGACCTACGGCACGACCCAAATTTCCCTGGAAGTTATGGCTTCATCTCTGCTAAACAAAAGGCAACCAGCCCAATCCCAGGAGCGAACGTCGCCGTTTGATGAACTTTTATTTGCCGTCTCCTGTCTGGGCGGTAGTTTGCAACGCTATACGGGTGCCGATCAGCGTGCAGTGCAGGTGCTGCTGGCTGTGCCCTATCCTGGCTGTGTGCTGGGTTCGCGGGTGTGCATTCAATGTCGGTTACCGGTCTTACAAATGGCGTTTACGCATCTGGCGTATCTGGCTGGTTTGACTGTTTGCACGACAGCAGACGATCGCACAGTCCCCCTGCTGACCGACGATCCGGCTCAGGTGGATGTACTGAATCCGCTACTGTGGGTAGCAACGCCGAAGCAAGCAACGCCAAAGCAAGCAAAAGGTAGGCTGGATTTGACGATCGCCCCAGTGCAACTACGGGCGGCTGTGGAAACGTTAGCCAATGGCTATAGCTGGGGCTTGGTAGCCAAACTAAAGCTAGACGCACAGCGCCTTTCGGAACGCGAACAGGAGATTATGGCGCTACTGGCTCAAGGTTTGCGCGATCGCGATATTGCCAACTCTCTCCATATCAGCGATCGCACGGTCAAATTTCACATCAACAATATTCTGGCAAAGCTCAAAGCCAAAACACGCTTTCAGGCACTTTATCAGGTGACTTGCAATGGTTGGCTTGATCGAGAAATGTTGGAGCGATCGCGCCTTCCAGAGCCGTTAGAAGGATCATAGTGACAACGGCTGCTGCGTATATTCAAATTAAAGTCAGCGAAGCCCTTTAGCAGCAACACTTGGCACTTATCATTCAAAATTCAAATCTTATTACTTTCCCTTTCTCCACTCTTATGGATACGGATCAAATCATTGCCATTCTCGCGACCGCGATCGCCACGGCTACACCCCTTGTTTTTGCCTGCATTGGCGAAACCATTACGGAACGAGCGGGGGTTATTAACCTTTCTGCCGAGGGGACGATTATGCTGGCGGCAATGACTGGGTTCGCGGTGGCAAAAACGACAGAGAGTCTGGGCAATACGCCGAGTCTGCTGTTGGGTTTTGGTAGTGCGGCACTGGTAGGAGCTGCGATCGCCCTCATTGTTGCTTTTGGTGGGCTGACCTTAAAACAGTCTCAGGTGGCGATCGGCTTTGTGCTGGCGCTGCTGTGTGCCGATCTATCCTCCTTTTTGGGCAATCCGTTCGTCCGCATCCCTGGACCAACGGTTCCCAGCTTCAATGTGCCGTTTTTGCAGGATCTACCGCTGGTCGGCAAGCTGCTGTTTCAAAGCGATCTACTGGTATACAGCAGTTTCGGACTCATTGCGCTGGTCTGGATTTACTTCTACCGCACTCGCGCTGGACTCATGCTGCGGGCGATCGGCGAACAACCCGCTGCCGCATTTGCCAGAGGTATGAATGTCATTTTGATGCGCTACTGCTACACCCTGTTGGGTGGCGCTTTGATGGGTATTGCGGGTGCTGCATTTGCGCTAGATTTCAAGGCAGGCTGGAGCCATCGTCATACGGGCGGCTATGGCTGGATTGCGCTGGCGATCGTCATCTTTGGCGGCTGGAATCCACTTCGGGTCGCGTTGAGTTGCTACTTTTTTGGCATTTTGCAATCAATGGCAGGCGTAGCTCAGAGCGTGATTCCCGCTATTCCCACACAGGTCTTCACTGTCGCGCCCTTTGTGTTGATGATCTTGTTTCTAGTACTGACATCAAGCGAGTGGCTAGAACGGGTTTTAAATCTGCTGCCCCCGGCTCTAGGACGTGCGGCGGCTCAAACGATTCACAGTACGCCACCCGCCGCACTGGGTCGGGTCTTTGAGCAGGATTGAGACAGAGGGACGCACAACACACGTTCTACACCGAAAACCGCATGGGCGAGACTAACCATTACTCGTTGCTTTCGCTGGATTCCAATTTGCTAGACGGTTTGAGAAAGAGCCAGCTAACGAAAAAGAAGGAGGCTGTCAGCAATTGGGTCAGGTCGAGGGTAGACAAGTAGCCATCAGAGAAGACGGCGATACTGCGATCGATAATGCCAAACACCCAGAGAGAAACACCCAGCAGCCAGATTCTCTGCTTAGGAGTTCCCAAGAAGAAAGAGAGTTGCATCGCTGGCTGACCATTCATGGGGTTAGTTTTCATCTATCTAAGAATATAAACAACGGTTAAGAATTATTGACGAGTCAACCTACTTATGCAGGTCTTATAGATATAGTAGAAACATTTCTTTTTTATTGCCATACTCTGGTAATCTTTTCATTGCCTTTTGCAAGAAACACCATGACCGAAGAGTCCGATTTTAAGCTCCTTCATCGCGTCGGGTCGTTGCCTGTGGGCTTCGTTGCAGGTCCAACCTATCCGTTACAAGCGCTGCTGCTGTTCCAAAAAACGCCTCAGCTATGGGGCTGTGTGGCAATGCCGATTATGGTAAATGTTGCGATCGGGGCAGCGCTCTATGCTGGGTTACTGCTTCCCGCCTGGCGAGGGATTGATCAATGGGCTTCTGGCCTTCCGCTATGGCTGGCACAATGGGTCGCTGGGTTGCCGCCCTGGGCTTCTCGGCTGTTAACCTGGGTGCCAACAGGGGCTACGTTTTTGGACGATGTGCTGCGCTTTTTACTCGCGATCGCGCTCTTTGTGCTCACAGGGCTACTGCTCGTACAGTTCGGAGCCATTCTGGGTGCGCCATGGTATGGCAATCTGGCAGAACAAACAGAACGGTTACGCATGGGACAGTTGCCGATCGGGTCGCCCAGTCTAAGCCGTGCTGTGCAAGATATTTGGCGTGCTATTACGTTTCAGCTTAAAAAGCTACTGCTGACGATCGTGCTAGGGCTACCGCTACTGGTGCTCAACTTTCTGCCACCGGTCGGAACGGCGATCGCCAGCGTGGGTGGTGTAGTACTGGCGGCGCTGCTAGTTGGTCTAGATTTTTTGGATGCGCCGTTAGAACGTCGTCGCCTGAGCTTTCGTCGGAAGTTAGGGGTGTTTGGGCGATCGCTGCCTGCCAGTGCCACCTTTAGCTGGAGTTGCCTGGTGCTGGTCAGCATTCCGTTTGTGAGTTTGCTGGCAGTACCCATCTGTGTCGCCGCAGGAACACTGTTTTGCTGCGATCGAGTCTTGCCGCACTTACCTGAAAGTCAAGATCCTGACAGTTCGATACAGTAAGCGGACACGTCATAGCGGTCAGCTAGTCAGAGATCAGCGTCGGATCCAGTTGGTTCTCAAACACATTAAACGTAACGTAAGTTCGACGAACAGAAATTGGTAGTGCCCTAAAGGTAAGGATGACTGAAACTCCCTTTCAGTAGTGATTTTACCGATTTGCTGCCATGTGGAAAGATGTAAGTATCTGCCCATGAAATCGCCCAGAGTGCCGATTATTGCGTTCATGTCTCGGCTTTGTAGCGGCAGAAGCATGAAAAACGCCAGGATACTTCCGGTCTACAAAGTTGACTCTAAGCTCTGAAAGCTTTACGTGCAAAGAGTTATGTCCATCCTTACCTATATAGGACTACCCAGAAATTGACAGAAGAAAAGCTGAGACTGGTTTTGAAATCTATGGTATTAGCTAGGGACACGGATGGACACTTTCGTATCGCGCCTCGACATCGCACGAAACTTCTATGACCTGGATGCTTTTTAGCAGGCGTTCGCCGGGTCTGGGTTGCGCTGCTTCAAGGCGTTTTGCACTTCCAAGCGGTTGGTGAGTTGTGAGGGCAATGCAAAACGGTGGTGCCACCGCTAAGGATGACACCACCGTTTCACTATAAATCAACCTGGCACCGAGCTATTTTTGCAGGGAGCGACCCCCCAACTATCTTTGCCGCTGTAATGTTTCACACC
>JBGTJW010000357.1:0-1596 GCA_041744955.1 Stenomitos sp.
GAACTTCAGGAACGACTTCACCAGAAAACCGGGGTTTTAATTGGGATTGCGACCGTAGATCGGATGATTCGGCTCAAGCTCAAACTCACCCTTAAAAAAAAGTCTCTATCCAACCCAAAAAGGAACTGACGAGGTTCAACTCAGCTTCTTTCATCTCTACTCGTTCTTGCACCCAAGAGATAAATCGCGATACTTGATCAAGCTTCAGAATCTCAGTTTCAGAACTAATTTGCGTGATAGCTATAAACATTCCGTTTATGACTGCGACCAAATCGTCTAACTGTTCCTTTGGATTAGAAAGCGCAGCAATGACTGATAGCAATAGCTCTTGCGTTAATATGAGATCTGGTCTAGAAAGGGTAGTGGTAGCAGATAGCAACTGTTCACGCGATACGGATTCTTTAGGTTGAGAGAGTATCGCGATCGCATCTAGCTGTAGTGATTGCAGAGATATTGCTGGCATAGGTCTAGACAAGAAGCATAGATCGCCTTAACGCAATCCATTATAGTTCATGCGTTCTATTGTGTAATCCATTTCATAGGAGTAATCTTCCTCGTCATCCTCTTCTTCGTCCTCATCGTCAACAACGGGTTCAGGTGGCGATACTAATACTTCGACTGGAAAGGTCTGTTCCTCTACAGGTAGTGCCGACACATTTACTGAGACCTCGACTGGGGATGACTGCTCCACGGGTGGCTTCGGCGAACGCTTGTGCTGATCCTCCTCATAACGCTGCGGAACGGGATTCGCCTTTGCTTCCTCCGCATTGCGACGATCTTTCCTGGTGACATTCTGCTTGCTTGCAAAGAGTTTTCGACGACGAATAGTCTCTTCCCGAATGGCTACGTTATTGATTTGCTTACCAGCTTTTTCGAGCTTTTTGGCAGAGTGCTTGACTTCTTCAAGGGATAACCGATCTGTTTCCAGTCCTACCGCATACGCACGAGCGATAAACTTTTCTCGACCGTCTTGGCGACTGTACACCAACAACAGGGTGATATCTCTGGGATCAAATCTCAGAAACACAGGGTCTTTAGCGTGCTTCCCTAAGTTTTCCCCCTTGTAAAGGAGTTTCGCAAACCTCACATAGCCATTATCGTAAACAACTCGCTCATCCGTCTGCATGAGACAAAGATCGAGTTCGCGTGGTTTGATGACGGCAGGTGGTGCCTTTAATCCAGCTTCCCATCGTGCCATACGGCTTTGTTCTGGCACGAAAGGGTTGGCACGGGTACGCGGATCAGCAGCCTGATTGTAGTTGTCCGCAAAGTAACCTGCCAGCATCATGTCTAATTCTCGCAGCGTCATTTTGACGACTTTTGCAACATCTTTAGGGCGCTTTTGCACATTGGGACCAGTGTAACCGGGAGCCTCACTCAAAAGCTCGCTTAGGGTGCGGAAAGGACGCTCTACGATGCCACCCTGAGACGGCTGTTCTCGACGTTCTGCCTTAAAACCGAGTTGATCGCCCACATGTTCTAGAAAATTGAAGTCGGCAGCACCATCAGTGTAAATGTATCGAGGAGAGCCGCGGGTAATCCATTGACATCTCATCTCGTACTCTGGCCCGTATTGCTTGGGTAGCATCGCGTGTC
>JBGTJW010000358.1:0-3927 GCA_041744955.1 Stenomitos sp.
GTCAATCGCAACGTCGAGATGATGCTGCTCGTCAAAAGCGAGGGGCATTGGAAGATTGCGGCGCAGGCTTGGGACAAGGAAACGAACAGCGTGCCGATACCAGCCGAACTACTGGTGGAGGGGTTAAATGAGTAGGCGTACAGAAACTCACGCTGTGCGATTCGTTGAAGCATGAATCACGGTGAAAGTCCGTACATAGTGCTTCCAGCCTGGTATCGATCAAAGGTACACATTCAGGGTTGAACTGTCCGGATGATGTGGGTGCAAGCCCCACTATCCAAACTCAGGATTAACTCCTTATCTGCCCACGATGACCCGACTCGGCATTCGGGCGGTCGAAGCTGTGAACAGGGCGTAATCAGACATCAATTGCCGATGACACTGACGCTAACAGGGAGTCCCTACGGTGAAACAGAGCCTAGAAAAGCAACCTAGTTTCAGGCAGATGCAATCATCAATCTGACCTCGCCAGAGATTTGTATCCCACCGCGTTTAGCGTGAACAGCGGTATGAGTCAGGGGTTCTGGCGGTTGAATTGGCTACGCCTAACGGGACGACAATCATCTGGACGGAACGAATAAAAACGGGTTTGAGGTCTCTGGGTGGTCGCACCCACAGTAGATCAGACGAGGGGTTTAAGTCCTCAGACACGGGTAGGACAGCGCGTCATTGCGCTGAGGTATTCAGAACGCACAAAGCGAATGGAGAGTATGGTTAGACACAGCAATAAGGCTAGTGAACTTTGGAAGTCTTTACCGTGGAAGCAATTCCGTCGTAACCTTTTCCGCCTCCAAAAGCGCGTGTTCAAAGCAGTTCAAGGAGGCGGCCAGCGGCAAGCACGGTCACTACAGAAACTGATTCTCAAAGCTCAAGCAGCGCGATTACTCGCCATTCGGCAAGTCACGCAGCTAAACGCGGGTAAGAAAACAGCCGGTATCGATGGCAAAAAGTCTCTCACCTTTGAGGAACGCTTTGCCTTAGCTGATTTATTAGCAACAAACGATAGCGACTGGCAGCACCAGGGCTTGCGAGCAATGCCCATCCCAAAACAAGATGGCACGACTCGGATGCTCAAAGTGCCAACAATGGCGGACAGAGCTTGGCAATGCCTGGCAAAATACGCCCTTGAACCCGCCCACGAAGCCACCTTCCACGCGAGAAGCTACGGGTTTAGACCGGGTCGCTCGGCACATAATGCCCAGAAGTACCTCTTCGACAACCTTCGCTCAACGTGCAATGGCATCAATAAACGGTAATGTTCTAGACCTGTGTACTGGTTGTCATATAGCCCACCCAAATTCATAGCGATTGATGAACAGCCCAATCACCGTGTCATGCATCAAGACAGATTTAGAGAAGCAAATGGTTTTGCGCGCCAACCGTTTGATCCGAGTCCTTAGCGTTAGCTGTTCGGGCTTGAGCGACCGCAAGTAAGCCCCCCACTTATCGGTATCTGATTTCAAACGTCTGTTCACTATGCTTTCTAAAACATGCATGTTCGAGCTAACAACCCTATTTCATACCTAGTGGTTAGCCTTCTGTAGAAACGTTAGATGTTACATCTCTGGGTATGAAAATAATACGCCCAAACCAATATCCAGCGCAAAGTCCGATGACCAATAAATAAAAGAGGTAGCTAACATGTCCGTCGCAACTATTGCCCCCTTCGATGCACCAAACCGTCAAACGATCGCCCAGGGACACCCGACCGATTGGCAGTCCCCTCACCCGAAAGACACATATGATTTGGTGGTCATTGGGGGTGGTCCATCAGGGTTGACCGCTGCAATCACCGCCGCCGCTTCTGGGCACACCGTCGCGATGGTCGAGCGGAACCTGATGGGCGGCACCTGCGTGAACTTCGGTTGTACTCCGAGCAAAGCCCTGCTCCGTGCCGCCCGCGCAGTATTTCATGCTCATGAAGGAACGAAGTTCGGCTACACACTCAATGCGGCACCGCAAGTCGATTTCGCAGCGGTTATGACTCGCGTACGGGAGATGCGAGCCTTCAGCAGTAGTTTTGATACCGTATCAATCGCAGCTAAGGCTGGCATCGACGTGTTCCTCGGCGACGCTCACTTTATCGGCACCGAGACGATCGAGGTTGATGGACAGCCGCTACGGTTCAAGAAGGCCCTGATTGCTTCGGGGAGCGGGCCAGCTATTCCCAACTTGCCAGGGATTGACACCGCCGAGTACTTGACCAATGAAACTATATTCGAGTTAACCACGCTGCCTAAACGGTTGGTCTGCATTGGGGGTGGTACGGTCAATTGCGAACTGGCTCAAGCATTCCGACGGCTGGGCAGCGAGGTCGATTTAGTCGGTAGCGCCGAACGCCTGTTGCCAGGGGAGGCGCTGGCGGCAAGTGAGGTGGTGTCCAAACGACTAGTGGCAGAGGGAGTGCGGCTGCACCTGGGGGTGAAGGCGACGAAGGTGGATGGTGTCCACAAGCAACTGACCCTAAGCGACAGCTCAATATTGGCGTACGACGCGCTCCTGATCGGCGCTGGTCGGAAGGTACGTGTAGATGGAATGGGGTTGGAGGCAGCGGGGGTGAAGTTCAGTGCCACTGGGGTCGAAACCGACGACCATCTCCAGACAGCGAACCCCACAATTTATGCTTCTGGAGACGTAGCCCGACCAGAGAAGTTTACTCATGTGGGGATCGCAACAGGCAAACTGGCGGTAGCAAATGCGCTGGATGGATCTGGGAAACTGGTTTCGGATCTGGTCACTCCGCGCTGCACCTACACCGACCCGGAAGTCGCTCAGGTCGGGATCACCCCACAGGAAGCAGCAGCACGAGGAATTGCTATCGACACCCACCACTTGGAATTGGCGCAGATCGAGCGGGCGACGATCGATGGGGAGACGGACGGATTTGCTGCATTGTATACCCACGACGGGATCATCGTGGGCGCAACTTTTGTGGCTGCCCATGCAGGTGAGTCCCTACCGCTACTGACCTTGGCGGTGATGCAGAAGATGACACCAGCCGAGTTAGCGGCGGTCATCTATACCTACCCAACTCAAGTTGAGGCGATTGGGCGGGTTGCTGCTCAAGCTAGTAAATAGCTTGAGCAGGCAGGTTTCAGCATTTTCACTATTGGTCATCGAAAAGTTGAAGACTCGATCTTTTCGATGACTAAAGACATAAGCACTTGACTCTATAGCCCTGCGATCGTACTGAATAGAGGAACACAATGAATAAGCCCGAGTTTTTTGTCACCCCCGGTTATGGGGAAGTCATGCTGAATAAATTGCATTATTCGCAAGCGGTAAAAATTGGCGATTGAGTGGAGACATCAGGACAAGGCGGCTGGGATGACGATCTGCAAATTCCCGAATCGCTCTCAGACGAGATCGCTCAAGCGTTTCGGAATGTAGAGCGCACCTTAGCGACTGCTGGTGCTGGTTGGGAGCATGTTGTCCACGTCAATTCTTACCATGTTGGCGGGTTTCCCCCGGAGGTTAACGACGCGATGGTCAGGTTATATCGCCATTACATGCCCAACCACGCCCCAATTTGGACAGAGGTAGGAGTCACGGCTCTTGGACTGCCAACGATGCGGATTGAAATCCGCGTTACTGCAACCGTTCCGCGATCGCATGAGTGATAACACCGTCAACAGTGGTGTTCTGTATCGAGCGGAGCAAGTGGATGGAGTAATAACTCCGACGACACAGATCGTTTTCGAGCTGGGCAGAGCCAACTCAGGTTGAGGCGATCCAGAGGGTTGCTGCCGGTCGTGTTCTAGACTTGTGGATCGACCTTAGATGTCTACAACATCCCCTTTGAACGGCGAATGGCAGAGTTTGAACGACATGGTTTTCAACTAGTACAGTCAGGAAGCTGGATGGGCAAAAATCATTTCGCCTTCTTTGAAACTGAGAGCGCGACAACAACTTGCTTTGAAACCTATA
>JBGTJW010000359.1:0-3789 GCA_041744955.1 Stenomitos sp.
GCAAGATTATACCGATAGAGTGGTGGAAACCATCAACGCGCAGGCACAACCTGTAATTTTGGTGGGGCACAGCATGGGCGGCATTGTCATTTCCCAGGCGAATGAGGTGGTTCCCGATCGTGTAGAAAAACTCGTTTACATTAGTGCTTACCTATTACAAGCGGGTGAGTCACTGTATGGCAAAACTCAGGAGCCTGAACACGCAGGTTCTAAGCTATTTACAAACTGGGTGCAAACGTCACCCGAAACTGCCAGCGTTAACCCTGATGGGGTGAAAGAGGTATTTTGTGCCGATTGTAGTGATACTGATGTGGCAGTGATTAAAGCCAAGATGCGGGAACAGGCGATCGCCCCTTTTGCTACCCCATTGACAGTGAATGCTGATGCCAAACAATATGCTGAAAAGCGCTTCTACATTGAAACAACGCAGGATAATACCGTGCCTAACATCATTCAGCGGAAGATGTATACCGCCTTACCCTGTCAAAAAGTTCTGACAATGGCGACCAGCCATTCTCCCTTTGCTGCGAACCCACAGCAGCTTGTAGAATGCCTGACCATATTATGACGTTCACTGATAGCGAAGGAGCTTTGACTGTGATGATTTTACGCCGCATTAAACCCGGTCGTGAACCGGATTTTGAAACGTAGCTGACAGGCATTACTCAAGAAGCACACAGTTTCCCTGGCTACCTGGGAGCAAATGTGATTAAACCCAGCAGTACGACACAGCCAGAATTTACCACAATCTTCCGTTTTGATTCCTACACGAACCTAGCGCAGTGAGAAGATTCTGCCGTACGTCAGCGCTGGCTGCACCTGACGGATGAGATGGCAGACAGTGAGAACGAAATTCGTCGGGTACCAGGATTAGATTGGTTTACACCCGATCGTTCTTACTGGGGTGATCTTCGTACTCTCTGGAATCTTCACGCCCATCGTCAAGGCTTTATTCAAAGGCTTGCCACCAATTTTGAGCCAACTCATTACCGTAGCTATTCAGGTCGTTTTGCTGACCTATGTGATTTTGCCCCGTCTCACTAAACTCTTATCCCGCTGGCTCTTTGCCACGCCTTCACCCAAACGCAGAAATAACCGATGACCCACATTCTAATTGTCACCACGAGCCACGATCGCGCCCGCTTTGCCCAAACTTTCCAACAGTTGTGGTCTGAAATTTCTCTAGTAAGTAGTCTTTCCAGATGAAACGTTTCTTCCAGTTTATCCTCCCTTCCTCTTTAATCGTTGGCTTCTTTCTCATGCCGCAAAACACGCTTGCGTCTGACACCGACGAGGAGACGTTGGGTCAGGTTACAGCCGTAAATCAGCTTGCTGACGTGCAGCCTACAGCTTGGGCATTTCAAGCCTTGCAATCTCTGATTGAGCGATATAGATGCCTTTCCGGCTATCCTGATCAAACATTTCGAGGCAATCGGCCGCTGACTCGTTATGAGTTTGCTGCTGGGTTGAATGCCTGCCTCGATCGACTCAATCAGTTACTAGCAAGTGCAACAACGAACTTAGTTCAAAAGGAAGATTTACAAGCTTTGCAACGACTTCAGGAGGAATTTGTCGCAGAACTCGCAACGCTGCGGGGACGAGTAGAAACCCTTGAAGCTCGTACTGCATCACTAGAAGCACAGCCATTTTCGACCACCACCACACTGACAGGACAAATGATCTTCGCAGTCAATGGAGGCGGCTTTGAGGGCGATCGCATTATTGATCCAACTGGAAGGGTTTTGGCTGACCAAGACCTCAATCCAACCACACTGTACCGAGTTGCCCTCGACTTTAACACCAGTTTCACAGGCACCGATTTACTAAAAATTCGGGTTGATACTGGCAGCAATGGAGCCAACGACAATGTTACGGGTGTTTTAGAGTCAAACTTTGGTAGTGTATTGGACTATTCGGTTAAACCGCCTAGCAATGGCAATTTTGGGCTTGGGCGGCTGTCTTACACCTTCCAACCGATTAAAAACCTTAGTGTCTCCATCGGTCCTGATATTCGCACAACCGATTACATCGATCGCAGCAGCTATGCCAATTTGAGCTTCCGTGACTTCAGCACCCTGGCGCTCGTCAACAATTTCATTCTGTTTCCAGTGAATGGTCCCAGCGCTGGAACCGCGATCGACTGGAAACTGGGGGACTTCAGCCTGCGTGCTTTGTATGCTGCCGCCGATGCTGCCAATCCTGGCAATAGGCAACAGCCCCTTCGAGGCACCGCTTCCTTCACACAAGTTTTGTATCCAAATAGCGTCACCAACTCAGCAGCACTGGGCGAACGTGGGCTGTTTGGCTCCACCTATCAAGGCTCGGTCGAAGTTGAATATGCCCCTTCCAGAGACCTGGCAATGCGCTTGCAATACAGTGGTGGGGACGTGTTTGATAATCGCTTTGATGTGTTTGGGATCAATGCCGAGTTTAGACTAACGCCTGCAATAGCTGTGTTTGGCAGGTATGGGGTTGGTACGTATCACAACACCGAGCTTGGAGATGTCAGTCTAGCTTATTGGATGACAGGCATTGCCTTTCCTGACCTGCTCAAGAAAGGTACTCTCGGTGGACTTGCCGTCGGTCAACCCATCGTTGCCTCTGAGATTGGTAACGCGACTCAAACAAACCTTGAAGCCTTTTATCGCTTTCCAATTAGTGACAACATTCAGATTACTCCACTTGTACAAGTGGTAATCGATCCAGCGAATCGAGGCGAGAACGGAACGATTTTCACGGGCACCCTTCGGACGGTGTTCTCATTCTGAGTGACAGTTTGCTCTTGCCCCCAGTGACACAGAGCTACTAACACGGAGTTAATACTTTTTCTCTAAGCTCTGAACAAGTACTCACTAGCAACGCTAAAGCCCTAAATTAAGCTATGGATACAACACGTCGCAATTTCATTTTCAAGCTGTTAGTAATCAGTTCAGCACTAGCAGTGACGATTCCAAGCTATGAACCAGCCCTATCTCGGATGCCAGCTAAAGCTAACTCAGCGATCGCTCAAGGCAACAGAATTAGAACTGTTCTAATCACAGGCTGTAGTTCTGGAATCGGTCGTGCAACAGCCCTCGTTTTTGCCCGTTCTGGCTACCGAACAATTGCCTCAATGCGAAATCTTCAGACTAAAAACGCACAGGCAGCAGCAGCACTTCGTAAGATTGCTAGAGATGAGAATTTAGATTTTCACATAGTTGAAATCGATATCGTAAACGATCAATCTGTTCGTGAAGGTGTTGAAGCCGCCGCCAAAATTAGTGGCGATCGCTTTGATGTACTCATTAATAATGCTGGCATTATGATGCCGTTACCAGTTGAACTACTGCCTACAAAGGCGTAGCAGATGACCTTTGATACAAACGTTACAGGTGCCTTACGGGTAACGCGTGAAATACTTCCCTATATGCGTGCGCAACGAGATGGTCTGATTATGCAAATTACAAGCGGAGCAGGGCGCGTGGTCTTTCCATTGCTTGGCTCCTACTGCGCGAACAAATTTGCGTTAGAGGCAACCTCTGATGCCATGCGCTATGAACTTGCCCCCTTCGGTGTGGATGTAGTCGTTGTGCAGCCAGATGACACCAAGACACAGCTGTTTGCCAATGCACGAAACTATTTACAGCAAATCTTGAAAGCGATGCCACTAAGCGATCGGAAGCGTATCCAGGATTACCAGCAGCACATGGACTTGATTGATAAAGTGATTGAAGAAGAGGAAGATGCTATGGAACCCAAAACAGTGGCTGATACTATGTTGCGGATTGCTGTCATGGAGAAAGGAAAACG
>JBGTJW010000360.1:0-10208 GCA_041744955.1 Stenomitos sp.
AGAACTCAGCATCGCCGCCTACCAAGCCGCCTTACAGGTCTATACCCGCGACGCCTTCCCCCAAAGATGGGCTGATTCACATATTTGCCTGGGCGCTGCTTACCGCAATCGTCTGCGAGGCGAACGGGCAGACAATCTGGAGCAGGCGATCGCCGCTTACGAGTTGGCATTGCAGGTCTATACCCGTGAGGCATTTCCCGCAGACTGGGCAAGGACGCAAAGCAACCTGGGCAATGCTTACAGCGATCGTCTGCGCGGCGATCGGGCAGACAATCTGGAGCAGGCGATCGCCGCTTACGAGTTGGCATTGCAGATCTATACCCGTGAGGCGTTTCCAGAACAGTGGGCAATGACGCAGCATAATTTAGCGAATGCCTACCGCGATCGTATTTGCGGGGAGCAGTCTGAGAATCTAGAGTGGGCTATCTCGATCTACGAACAAGCTGCGTTAGTTTTCACCCGCTCGGCATTTACACAAAAGTGGGCAGAGAACCAGGGACATCTGGCAGCAGCGCTGATGCAACGTGCCTCATTGACGCAGAACGATACCTATCTAGAGACTACCATCACCTTGTTAAAAACCGCGCTAGAAGTTGCTGTGCCCAACAGCCC
Organism: Stenomitos sp.; assembly: GCA_041744955.1. Classification (GTDB taxonomy): domain Bacteria; phylum Cyanobacteriota; class Cyanobacteriia; order Leptolyngbyales; family Leptolyngbyaceae; genus Stenomitos. The sequence continues at coordinate 613 of JBGTJW010000360.1, forward strand.
TGACTTTATTGATTCTCAGTATCGGTTGGGGACTGCCCTCTCTCGTCGTTACGAACACAGCCAACACGCCAGCGATCTGGAGCAGGCATTGCAAGCCTATAAAACCGCCTTAGACGCGATTAGTCCCGAACATTACGACAGAAAACAAATCTGGCAAGCCCTACCCACAACTCAATCCATTTTGGGCAGTCGCTTGGTGCGAGATGGTCACTGGCAGGAAGGGCTACAGCTTTTACTCAACAGCGTCCGGCAGCTCAGCACCGGAGACGATCCGCTGGCTCATGCCAATGCTCTGTTTCAAACGGGACGTGCCCACGAAACCCTCTCCGATTGGGACAACGCCCGTCTCTATTATCGTGATGCCCTCCGATTGTATGAACACCTGAAGGATCAACCAGGTATTGCCAAGAGCCGTGCCGGATTGGGTAGTGTTCTGGTGTCTCAGGGTCATCTCGAAAAAGGGCTTGCTGAGCTAGACAAAGCGTGTGAACGTTATCACGAGTTGCAAAAGCCTGACAAAGTGGCGGAAGTGGATACGCTTCGTCAAGCCACTCAACGAGCGATAGAGCGGCAAATTGCTGAGGTGCCTGTATGACCACTGCCGACGATCTTTTTGACCAATCGTCTGATAATATTCAACGCCTGGGGCTGAAGGAAATTCCCTTTACCGAAAGCCCCACCGACCTGCGAAGCGAAACCTTGCAGCGCATTTTCACAGGGCGGCAACATGAACTGCGCCAAATCTTTAATCTGTTCCAGAGCCGTGAGCGTCGCCGCATTCTGGTGTACGGTCGGCTAGGCATTGGCAAAAGCGCCTTTTTACTAGAAGTGCTGTCAGTCTTGCGCCGCAAGCGTCCCAGGATGTTGACGACCTACATCTCCCTCCCTGCAAACTTAGACCTGGCAACCACCGCACTCATTGCCCTGGCGCGAGAAATGTCAACCGACGATTGGGCACAGCGTCAGCTTCACCAGATGGGCATTCCCACCGATAAACCCTTAAAGGAACGTAGTACAGAAGCCTCAGCAACGATGGTCTTTGGTGGCAAGCTGAGCGAAAAAGACCTGCCCATTACCAAACCGCAGTATCCCACCGTCAGCCTGGATACGCTGCTAGAACGAGCGCAAGAGCAATATCCTCAAGGCGTTCTCATTGCCATTGATGACCTCGACAAGCAAAACCCCAGCGTAGTGCGGCAACTGATGCATGATGCTCAGGGTATGTTGAAGGGACGCGCCTGGTTCTTGCTCACAGGGCACCCGATGGGCATGACAGGCGATTTGCTGACCAGTGAACGTGGCTTGTTTGACCTGCAACTCAAGCTAGACGAACTCGATCCGCCAACCACCTATCAAATGCTGATCAACTACCTCAGCAGTGCGCGAATCAACAATGACTGCACCGATCCGAAAGACCCGCGCTGCGTTTTGCCCTTCCTACCAGAAACCGCAGAGCGCTTTTGTGCCGTTTCTCTCGGCAAACCCCGACTCTTTAACCGTTTGGGTAACACGGTACTGTCAATGGCGGCTGACCTCCAGGCAGAGATCATCACTCCAAACGTACTGGAACAAGGCTTGCGGGCTGCGGCTCCAACGTTGCGTCAGCAAGCTGCTTTAAATGTGCAAGAAGAACGGGTGCGCGCTTTATTGCTCCAACGGGGCACCCTTTCCGACGACACGATGACGATCGAAGACCTTGAACAACTAGGCTTGCGTAGCTTTAGTGACATCCTTCCTTTCTTAGAACGGCTGGAAGAAGCCGATCTCGCACACCAGTTGAATCAGGACGATGCCAAAGCCTTTGCGCCGATTCCGTTACCGCCAGCGAATGACGACCTGCTTGCGTAGGGCGATCGCCCCTCTCCCAATCCCCTAAGCATCGCAAAACTCAACACCTTTTCCGATCTAGCTTTATGCCTTCACCCGCTTGCTACCAGTGTTCAAAAAGGGCGGCATGGGGCAGTCGAGCAAAATGACGATCGCCCGCAGTAGTTCTGCTTCCTGTACCGTCACCTTGTTATCCAGCAAGACGGTATGAGCGCAGGCATCCACGATCGCTTGTTTGAGCTTTGGCGTTGCCAGATTCAGGCGATCGATACTATGCTTCAGCGTTTTCATATTGCAGGCTGGTGGTGCATCGGGTAAGGTTTTCTGTCCGGCTCCTGGCAACCGATAAACGCCAGAGCGAAAGGCATAGGTAATCGCATCGGTGCCCGTTTGTCCCACCTGTGCCAAGCCTGACAGCAGAATCAAACAGTCTGACCAGATTTGCTCGATCGTCGTGAGTTCACTGGATGAAGTGCTTGCCGCACTAGACGGTTGCAAGCGATGGCGCAACACGGCATACAGCACAAACTCTGACAGTGACCAGCGTCCATCCGCGTTTGCCAAACCCTGAATGCATTTGAAAAGCCGCTGATGTTGGTCGGTATCACTCTGGCGTAGAACGGGTACGGTAAGGTCTACTAAGGGCAGGCGCGATCGTGGATCAAGTGCATCAATATCAGCACTCAACGCCAGGGTTTTCTCAATGACATCGGCTGGTTCAACCTGCTTCAGCCACTCCAGTTGCTTGGTTCGCACAGCAGCATTTTGAGTATCGAGCAGCAGCCCGTAGACGATCGCGATCGCGCCCTGTGGCTCTCGAAGACCCAAGGCAATTGTTTCGGGTAACTGTCCCAGCAAGGCTTTCGCATACGCATAATGCTCAGGGGTGACAGTGCCCACCTGTGACACAATCTGAGCGGCATTTGCCTGCATAGAGGACGATCGGGCAACAGTTGAGCTACCGGCTGCAAAGCCCATTGCTAAAGACTCTTGCCCTGCTGTCGATGCTTCACCCGATGAGAACTTCGGTGTTTGACCGGCATACTGCCGTTTCGCTGCATCCAGGCGACGAATACGCTGTGTTAACGGTGGGTGAGTTGCAAACAGTTCCTCTAAAAAGTTAAAATGTAGCGCACTGCCAAAAAAGAGATGGCTGTTTCCCTCGGCTGACGGCGATCGGACGAGCGAACTGTAATGGTGATTAGCAATTTTATCTAATGCGCCTGCAATACCTGCCGGGTTGCGCGTAAATTGCACCGCAGAGGCATCGGCTAAAAATTCACGCTGGCGCGAAATGGCGCTTTTAATCAGCCGTCCGCAGAGCAAGCCAAAACTCCCAATGATCACCAGGGCAATGCCAAAAACCAGCACCGCATTCCCGTCTTTACCACGCGGTCGCACGTCGATGATGATGCGCCCTGTGATGTAAATCAGCAATAGCCCATGCAGTAAGCCGATAAGACGGATATTCAGCCGCATATCGCCGTTCAAAATGTGGCTAAATTCATGCCCAATCACGCCTTGCAGTTCGTCGCGAGACAGTTGCTCTAACGTGCCACGAGTCACCCCAATGACCGCATCATTCGGTGTGAAGCCTGCTGCGAAGGCATTGATGCCCTGTTCGCCATCCATGACATACACGGCAGGCACCGAAATGCCAGCGGCGATCGCCATTTCCTCAACGACATTCAACAACTGCCGTTCTTCCGGGTGCGCCATGTCTGACAGCAGCAACCGTCCACCCATTTCTTGAGCAATGACACTGCCGCCTGCTTTCAATGTCTGAATTTTGTACAGGCTACCCAAACCTACGAGTACGACCGTGCCAGTGCCAATGGTGAAAAATAGCGAGGGATTCCACCAGCTAAACGATGCTTTCTGGGTGACAGGCGGACACTGCACCTGTATAGTGGGACTAACGGCAACACTATTGGGATCACGCGGTTTAAAGCGTTGAGCCGGATCGTTAAAATTGGGGCTAACGCGAGGCGCAGGAGCGGTAGGACGCAGTTGGGTACAGTTGCTCGACGAGTAGCGGGACGATCGCGACCTCGACCCTTTAGATGAACCTGACAACGTGACAACTGCCGCCAAATAAACTGTGACAGTAATAAACAATAGAGACAGCGCAAAAAGCAGAATCAGCTTTCGCGTATTATTTCGCGCCTGATCTTGATGCTCAAAAAAGTTCATGATGCTCCGTCAGGAAAATTTGGCAAGTGGAAGCACGTCATCTCTGGAGGTGAATACTTTCGATGGTCGAAGCTTGATTTGGGAACAGCTATTAAGTAGCTGGGCGTAATGATTTACAAGAGGCATTGAGACTTCGGCGTGAGCGCTCAGTCAAAATGCTCTTAGTCCTGTGTGTCGGCGGGTTGAGCGCAGTCGAAACCCGGTCTATGAAGTAGTGCTTCATTTAGCCTTCCTACTGAGCGCTAAGTAAAAAGCTAACCGCTGACTCCTGCCCTTAGCTAAACGAAACTCGTGGTGCAGCTTTGACCTCTGGTGCGGCTTCTTCTAACAGTTCTGCTTGTGCAAAGTTGAACCCATTTGCTACCAGATTGCTGGGGAAGACTTCGCGCTTTGTGTTGTACAACGTGACGGCATCGTTGAAAGCTTGACGGGCAAAGGCGACTTTGTTTTCAGTTGAAGATAGCTCTTCCATCACGCGGGTCATCGTCTGATCAGCCTTCAAATCGGGATAGGCTTCCGACAGCACCATCAAGCGTCCTAACGCGCCTGTAAGCGCCCCTTCTGCGTCACCCAATTGCTGCATGGCACCTGGATCACCAGGGTTTCTTGCGGCACGGCTGTTGGCTGACAAGGCGGCATTTCTAGCAGTAATGACGGCTTCAAGCGTTTCCCGCTCATGCTTCATGTAGCCTTTCGCCGTTTCGACCAAATTTGGAATCAAGTCATAACGCCGTTGTAGCTGCACATCAATCTGGCTATAGGCATTCTTGTAACGGTTGCGGAGCGTAACAAGACCGTTGTAGCCATCCATAAAGATGAAACCAACGATCAGAATCAATACAACCAGAAAAATCAAAAGCCCCATAATGTTTGAGTCCTCAAGTTTAGTAGGTTAGTGAAGGCAGCTAAAATAAAGCGGCAAGGTCTTGACGATCGCACCATGCAGTCGCTGCTAGAGTTCAATACAAGAGTCTGCAAGCGCATACCGCAAAAACGCGATCGCTCCATCCTTTCCTTATGCCATGAGCAGGAAATCGGTTTTCCTACAGGAAAAGTTTTCCTAGTTGAAGTGTGCCCATTCTGTGTACGCTGGAAACATATTCAAGCGTCAAACGAAAATTAAGCGGTTGTAGATCACCAACCATTTCATAAAGCAACAATGCGATCGCCCGGATCAAGGCACGGTCAGCGTGCGTCATCATGCAAGGCGTGCAACCCTGTTCTTTCGCTAGCAAATAGAGAAAGCATCATTAGCAGCAATAACCAACTCTGAGCGGATACCAATGTTCTGCTGCGTTCAGGCACTAATCAACGTCACTGCATTGAGCTAGCCGTAAGCCTTAATCTTTAGTGCGAATAGGTGAGGCATAAAACGGTTTCAAGCCTGGTAAAGACCAGAACCAGGGCAACCGTATGAGCAAGATGCCCGTTGTAACGATTAACAAACAGCCAGACAGCACTTTGTTTGCCGTTGTCCATTCCGTTGTGCCGAGGTAATGAGAGCCAACCAGGACGGTGTGCGCGACGCAAAGGATCAAGGCTGGGACGCTTAAGAGGTGAAGGTGTCGCCAATGCCGACCGAGCGCCTTGACCATCCAGTCAAAACTGGTGAGGGCAACGGGAGTCATGAGACCGATCGCCAGGATGCCTGCCCAGATGCCTACCTGCTGCTCGATCGGCAAAAACGGCAGGCTTTGCGGATCCCATTCAAAGGTGTGAGCCAGCATATGACCAATGTGTGCCAGCGAGAGGACATAAGCACCGACACCAAATACGCGCCGATAGCGCAGGGGAAACTGCCAGAAATGGCTGACAGGACGGGCAAGCAGTGCCAGCATCAGACAAAAGATAGCAGCGTGCCCGGTGTAGTCCACCATTGCGTCTGTACGGAGAAGGGTGAGAATGCCGATCGCGAGCGTGACCCACCCACCCATGCGAAAGAGTTGACTGCGGCGATCGCGACTGAGCAGCGAGGTCGAAAGCCCAACGCCCAGCATTGAGGGCACCGTACCCAGACCAAATGCCAGCATCGTTGCGGTGCCATGCCAGAAGCTACCCGTTTCAGCCGCTTTGATCTGTGCCGTATACAAAAACCCGCAGGGAATCAAGCCCCATGTCATGCCAAGGAGTGCTGGAGTCCACCAGTGAGCATGGCTGGAAAGCTGCATCATGCCACCACTCAGCCGTTCATGAAAGCCACCTTGAAGAGTGGGATGAAGCAAAGGCAGCCCTGGCAATAGTTTGGGGTTGATCTGCGCTAACCCCATCCAGATCAGCACTAACCCGGTGACGATCGACAACCCCTGTCGCAGTCCACTGTCAATCCCTGCCAGTTGTCCACCCGCTACCAGCACGGAGCCGATCGCGCCGATGCCAGCACCGACCAGTGCATAGCTCACAATGCGCCCCAGGTTTAACAATCCATGAAAAAGCAAGCGCTGCTGCCACGACGAAGACTGCTGAGACAGCGCAAAGGCGGCGGTGAGCGGTCCACACATCCCCACACAATGCCCAAAACTGCCCAGCAGTCCTAGCAGCACGACCAGCAACAAATCAGTCATTAGTAGTAGGCAACCCAAATCATTGGTCAGAAGCGGTGAGAGCGTTGTGCTTTCCAAATGCCCAAACCCATCGTTGGCTTCGGGTCCCCCAGTAATGCATCACTTTTTCCAGTCCTTTGCTGACTGGTTTAACACATAAGCCGCTACGGCTTGGACATCCTCTTCTTTGAGCCGACCTTTGAACGCAGGCATGGCGTTTTTGCCATTCGTCACCTGAGCAATAATCGCTTCCGCAGAGTCCATGCCATACTGCTTCAGCGCGGCTGCTTTCAGGTTTTTGTTGGCAGCAATGACATTGTTGCCGCCTTGATGACAGGCAGCACAGTTGGCACTAAAGATTTTTGCACCCTTTGCAGTGAGAGCTGTCGCGGCATCTGCCAGCACAGGAGCAGTAAAGAATGTGAGACAGAGCACGATCGCCACCAGCAAGCTTGACATTACTTTTTTCACACCAGTCACCTTGTCACAATGAAGCATCAGCAAGCTCTATTGTTTACCTGACTGGTCACAGCGTCAAAAGACAGGCTGTCGAAGTGCTAAGGCGTAGGCAAACACGGGCATGACGGGAGAATATAGCCTCACGATCGATATTCGCTAATGGTGTTGCTGTTGGATTCGACCGCGCTTGCTGGAGGTAAAATACAGTCCTATTCATACAGTGGGGACGTTCCCGACGTAACAACGATCGAGTAACCAAGCCTGCCCCGTTTAAGGACAGAAAGCATTCCTTTCCAACAACGGGAGCCGCAAACGCTCTTGTTGACCTGACTGCTGACGCTGTTAAAACGTAGGTTGTCATGGTCTACGCTGAAATCTCAACGCCGTCAAGCCTTTACGGGTGTTAGCCTAGAGGAACAATCTCTCGCAAGTCTTTCGCTGTCCATGAAAAACGTTGTGGTGGGACTCTCCGGCGGAGTCGATAGTTCAACAGCCGCTGCTATGCTGCACGATCAGGGCTACTCTGTCGTGGGGCTGACGCTTTGGCTCATGAAAGGGAAGGGGCAGTGCTGCTCTGAAGGGATGGTAGATGCTGCTCAGTTATGCGAACAGTTGGGCATTCCTCATCACATCGTGGATACCCGCGAATCCTTTCAGGAAAACATTGTGGACTATCTGGTAGCCGGGTACAGCACGGGCGTTACGCCGCTGCCCTGTTCTCAGTGCAACAAAGCAGTGAAGTTTAGCCCGATGCTGCGTTATGCCCAGGAAACATTGGGGATCGATCGCATTGCCACGGGTCACTACGCCCGCACGCGCTACGATGCCGCCTCTGAACGCCATCAGCTTTTACGGGCGATCGATCGGACAAAAGACCAATCCTACTTTCTCTATAACCTGTCGCAAGATGTTCTGGCGCGAGTCCTCTTTCCGCTAGGCGAACAGCCTAAAACTGAAACTCGCCGTGTTGCCGCAGCGTTTGGCTTGCACACTGCCGACAAGCCCGAAAGCCAGGATCTCTGTCTGGTAGAAGCGAATGGCTCCATGCGGGCATTCTTAGACAAATACATTACGCCCCAGTCGGGTGACATTGTTGACCAGTCGGGTAAGGTGCTAGGGCAGCATGAAGGGGTACATCACTACACCATTGGTCAGCGGAAGGGGCTGGGCGTTGCTCATAGTGAACCGTTGTATGTGGTAGCGCTGGATGCTGCAAATAATCGCGTGATTGTGGGCGATCGCACTGCAACGCTGGCGGCTGAATGTACCGTTCAGCGGCTCAACTGGGTGTCGATCGCGGCACCCGCTACACCCATTCGGGCAGACGTGCAAATTCGCTATCGATCGCTGGCTGTTCCTGCCACCGTGATTCCGTTAGAAAACGATCGGGTGCGTGTTGTCTTTGACGAGCCGCAGTCTAGCATCACACCCGGTCAGGCAGCCGTTTGGTATGATGGCGAGGTCTTGCTGGGTGGTGGCATTATCGATCGCCAGGAGTAGCATCCTTTGAGCCTGGGGCTGGTGACAAATTCTTGTTGAGAAGCACTCCTTGCCCTTGTAGCCTTATGAGTGATTGCAACGCTCTTTAACTCTGGTCACTGGCAACGGGCAACGCTGCACCCCTTAGCTTGCTCTAGAAGCCAACAGCTTTTGAACCGTTTGCAATATTTCATCTAGCCCACAATCTTTAGGCATCACGGCATCTGCGTGTGCGCTCAAGGTGCCGTTGATGGCTACATCGCCCCGGCTGATAAAGGCAGAGGTGAGAATAGCCAGGGGGGGATGCTTCAGTTGGGTTTTCAATTGATGAATCACTTCAATGCCATTGGTGGAAGTTTCGTGACGATGGTGGGGCGCGATCGTAAAATCGATAATGACGAGATCGTAAGACTCAAGCGCGGCATTCAAAAAACTTTGGGCATCTGTAAATGTCGTGACTTCAAAGTTAGCTCTGAAAAAACGTTTGATGGCAAAGCACCAGCCTTCGTCATCATCTAATACAGCGACTCTTGGCATTACATTCATGATCGTTGCCGTACATTCCCCTTCGTGTAGCGATCGCAGCGCTTTTCAAAAAACAGTCTGTTACTCAGTCGCCGTGCCGTTTGATCCAACGTCTGAAACTGATGCATTGGGTTTAACTGATGGTTAAAGCAAAAGTGACAAGCTACAACAATGGCGCTCTATCCCTTCTCACTGCTAATGCCCACACCCAGTACTTAACGTTCCCCTTTTTGGTCAGGTAGCAACTGCAAACAGGTAAACTTCAGCTTTTATTCATTCGTGTCTTCACAAACCTCTGCTAGCATTTGAACAAAAGCTCACCAAGAGTATTTTTCATATGGCACATGCAACTGTACTGCAATTCATGCAAAAGACTGCTGAAGATGAAGCCCTACGTCAACAGCTAGAAGCCTTGCTGGGTGTTGGTGATGGCAATATTAGCAGTGAAGCAGAACTGGATGCTTCTGAAACTGAAGCCCTTAAAGGAGAACGTGCCCCGATCGTTGCCGCTTTTGCTGCCGAGAACGGCTTTGCCTTTTCGGCTGACGATCTGGTGACGGTTGTGGATGCGTT
>JBGTJW010000361.1:0-4164 GCA_041744955.1 Stenomitos sp.
ATGAGGTCGTCACTGGGAATGTTGCGCGGGTTAACCATTGCGGGTGAGTACTTGCCAGCATAGGGAGCCGGGTCATATTTCACACCAGCGAACCGGGCGATCGCTCCTGTCACCATGCAAGCTCGTTTGCGGGTTTTGCTGTTCACAGGGGTATTGATGACCACATCATGCAGCACGTTGGCTGTAAGGCTAGCGCCTGGAGGCAATCGGTTCAAGATTTTCTGATAGTCGGTTAGCCATGATGTTTCTGACTTGCCGCGCTGAAGGAAGTCAGCGCGAAAGCGGTTAATCCAGAACTGACAGCTATGGGGCATAAGCCTTCTGCCTTCTGCCGTCTTCAAACGGAACGCCACACGCTTCGACCAACTGAGCAAAGACCAACAACCGATCTTCCCGCCGCGTTACCCCTTGAGCCTCCATTGCAGCCAGCAAATTGGCTTCGATCTGCTGCAACTGCTTAAACTCATCGAATGTAATCGGCTCTGGATCGATTAGATAGCGTTTTGGTCCTGAGCCTGACGCGATAGTACAAAGCTTCGGTGTGAGGTTTTGTACGAAACTACAGTATTCCTGAAAAGCCGATGAATCAGCGTCTTCAGTTGACGAGGGAATGGGCTGATCGAGCAACCGGGCTATTTCTGTCAAGCGTGGGATGAGATGACTGGGTAAGCGCACAGAGTCTGTAGGAGAGTGCCATTTAGGAGGTCTAGACATCGCTGGCACCTGCATTCGTGGCACTTACGTGCTTCAGGTCTGAGATTGGCACTGTCTGAGAGACTAACCAGGCGCTGTGTTTCACCGTGGCTGATTCGTCATTCGCCTCAACGACTTCAAGGTGTTTGGTGCTACAGAGGCGTACGAGCGATCGCACTCCCCCGCAATAGCGAACGAGATCGCCCGTCTGGATGATCCGTGATTGATCACTTTTAAAGCCTGATTGATCACTTTTTGAGTCTGTCCGATGAACCTGATCACTTTGGAGGGGTTGATCACTTTCATCGGACACTATCGCCTCATCGGACAAGTGCGCTTTGTCCGATGACTTGTCCGATGACGAAACCCTTACGCTGTCTACGTTTCCGGGGTTCATCGGACAATTTAGAGGTTTTGCGCCCTCATTCAAAAAGTGATCATTTGCCGCAAAGTGATCACTGTTCGCGTTCGTACTGTGATCACTTTTAAGCAGTTGATCACTTTCAGCCTCATAAGAAGGGAAAGTATTTTTTGTCCGATGAGTACCTACACGCGAGATGTCATCGGCGTTTCCGTCATCGGACAAGGTATCGGACTGTCCGATGAGTCCGATGGAGCGTTTATAGACAATCTTCCTTCGATGCCCTGCTTTAGTGATCATGTTGTCACGCACTAAACGGCTCAAAGTCTTATACAGAGAGTTCTTCGGGATTTGTGTGGCTTCAAAAACCTGATCGAGACTGGCCTCGCTGACTTGTGCCAGATACTCCAGCACCATCGTTTTTAAGTCCGATGAAACCTGATCGAGCCAGCGTCCGATGAGCTTCCATTCCAGCGTGGTGCCATCAAGCCGAATTTTGAGATCCATTTTGCCGTAGCCATTCTCAGCACATAGGCGGTAGCAGTCAGTGTCGGCTGCTAGCACCATCGAACCGCGACAGGTCGCACGAATGGAGCCACTACCGCGAATGGTGTCGAAGACATCGATCACGTCTGCGTTCTCAACTTTCACCTTGCCGGTGTGATGCACCAGTAAAATGGAGCAATTTAAATCAGCCGCCATTTCTTGCAATGGCTCCATCACACGGCTCATCTCAGCGCTGGATTCAGTGGTGCCGTCGTCTCGAATACGAGAGAGTGTGTCGAGCACAATCAGCCGTACGTCTAGCTCTTCTGCCAGTTCTTTGAGGTGTGCCGCCTGGGAGAGCTTGAAGCGATCGAGCCAATAAACGGGTAAGTCTTCTGCCCAGCCCTGTGCTAATTGCCGCTGCTTAATCTTGACTGGAGCATCTTCGCAACACACATAGAGCACGGCTCCCTGAGTGACAGGACGATCGAGGAAGGCTTCACCCGTCGCAACGCTCTTGGCTAGCAGCATTGACAGGAGTGATTTTCCTGCTCTTGGTCCGGCTGCCAGCATGATAAGTTCGTTGGCTGGTAGCAGGTCAGGGACGAGCCACTCAACGTAATCCGGTGCAGATGCCATTAGCTCATCGTTCGTGACAAGCTGCGATCTCAGTGGGTTTTGCTTTTTGCTTTGGTACTGTTTCACGTCATCCGTTGGCATCGTTGCAGATCCAGCTGCTGCCACAAAGTCAGAGAGCTTAAAGCCAACGTCGAGTGCATTGCTTACGTCCCAGCCGTGAATGTCGCAGCCCTCGGTCATGGGCACCTGTGCAATCCGAGCGCGATCGCCTAACGCTGCTGCTACTTTCTTCGCTCCCTCATCGGCAGGGATTAGCCCTGTCTTTGTAGGTTTGTCGTTCCGGTCATAGAAGATGGTCACTTGACCGGGTAGTAGGTCTAGCTGCTCTTGTGGTGGCACATTCAGCCCAGCGGTGAAGGTGGCAACGGCAACGGGTAACTCTGCGTGTCTTACTTCCCAGCCCAGTCGCATGGCATCCCATTCCCCTTCACAGAGCCATGTCTCTGTTGCTTCAGCTGGGAGATAACTAAACCATGTGGCAGCGGGAATGCCAAACTGTGACCAGGGTTTGTATCCCGGTGGCTGCTCTGCGACTGGTAGCCACGGTGCTTCTCGCTTTTTCTGGTAGTAAGCGGTGCCGTCGGCGTTGGGGATAGGGATAGAGATGCAGGGCACCATGCCTTTGTCTACTTTGGCCCTGGTGATGCCCAGTTGGTAACGGGCGATCATCCCGTCGGTGATGCCGCGATCGTGCAGCCACTGTTTAGCGGGTCCGTCTGAGTTGACCAGGCGCTGATGTGCTTCAACTATCTTTTGCGGTGAGACAGTGACCGATTTTGGAGCAACGGCGGGTTGGGCGAGTGCAGTGGGGATGATGGTGCTTTTAACGGCTCCTAGTGCGGTGCGGATGTCGTCTGGAGTGCAGCCAGCGAAACATTTATAAGCACCGGAATCCTGTACGCTGAGATTAGTTTTTTTGTGACCAGCGCCTTTTGACTGAGCGCAACTAGGGCAGATGGCTCTGCCTTGTTCGTTAAAATCAACGTACTCTTGGATGTTGAACTGTTGCATTTTCCGCACCTTTAGTTGAAATGAATAGGGGCATAGCGATGAGCCGCGACTGCCTTAAAAAAACAAGCCGTAGGGGACATTGGCGTGTCTCCTACGGCTTTTGCATAACCACGCTATTTGGCATGGCTAAAAGGGGATGTCGTCAAAGCGGGGTGTCAGTCCGTGAGCGTCGGAGTGTGCGGTTCGCACTGACCAGGGAATGTACACTGAGAGCGATCGGATGCTTACACTCAAGGTGTAAATCCGCCAAACGTTTGATGCATACTCTCTACGGACTTTTACCCGTAGTGGCAGATTGATGCCTCAGTATTTGAACTCTGGGCTATGCATCATTGCCCAAAAGAAGATTCGCCAATCGCTCACTCTTCTTCCTCCTCAAACTGTGCTTTTAGCTCTTGCCATGCCTGTGTTAAGTCAGTCATGAGGATTTCCAGCGTTGGTAGTTCGATTGAGCACTCATCTAGCTCTTCCAGCAACTCTTTAGCTGCTGCTGCAAAATCTCGAAACGATTGGATCTGGAACTCTGTGATGAAGCCGCGATCGCTCATGCCACATTCCCCACACGCTTGTATGTCCGATCGAGGTAGATACGGGCAGCGCTGGTGGTGTCGTTACCCACTTGCATGAGGAACAGTGACAGGGCACAGGTAACGAAGTCGTCTTGATGCCATGCGGGGTTAGCGTCAAGGAACGCCTTCACTTGCTGATGTAGCTCCTGAGGGATGTCTGCGAGTAAACTGACATTTATCTCTGACGGCATAGAGTAAAATCCTGGTAGTACAAAGATTTTTGTTGTCAACCAATATCGGCAGGGGCATCTCTAATGGTTAGGGATGCCTTCTTTTTGGGCGATCGCCACATTTGCCCGTGCATTCTCGACCCACGGGTTGCCGTGATGAGTGAGCGTGGCGGCGATCGCTTCAATCAGCAAGTCTTTTTCGTGCCGATTTAGCTTCTTTGTTTGTTTGTAAGCC
>JBGTJW010000362.1:0-2717 GCA_041744955.1 Stenomitos sp.
TCGGGAAAGACTTCTCGCGTGAATCGCAGCCTCATCTCTGATCGACGACTCAGCTAGTTTAGTTGCTTTTTCCTGATTTGTGTATTTAATTATGTCTACCTACTTATCTCTATCATCTCGAAACCGTGCGTCCGCACTTGCCGCCTCAGGTGCGCTCCTCAGCAGTGGCTGGGGCATCTGCCAAGGAGGGCTTTGCAAGTTAGACGTGATCAGCAAGTTGCGCGCTGCCGCGCATCTGCGCTATTTCTACACAGGCGAACAGAAGCGGCGGGGCAGACCCCGCAAGTACGATGGCAAGGTGGACTTTACTGACCTGAGTCGCTTCACGGTCGTCGCAGCGGTTCAACCCAACGTTGACCTGTACACCCAACGCGTGTGGCAGGTCTCTTTGAAACGTGAGACTCGAGTCGTCTACCTCATTGAGCGTCAGGTTTCCAACCGAGTTCGCACCTACTTACTGTTCAGTACCGATGTCGGGCAAGCTCCCAAGCAGATTGTTCAGTTCTACAAATTAAGATTCCAAATTGAATTCAGCTTTCGCGATGCCAAACAATTCACTGGGCTTGAGGATTGCCAAGCCCGTGACCTGGTGAAGCTGGAGTTTCACTTCAATGCCTGCTTGACGGCACTTAACTTAGCGAAAGTTGAGACCCATCCACCGCATCCAGGGCAGGAACCGATTGCGTTCTCCATGGCAACTCTGAAGCGACGGGCGCTCAATCAGCATCTCCTCGAACGATTGATTGCAACCTTAGACTTGGAGCCAAACTTGATTAAATCCCATCCGAACGATTCAACCCTTTGTAATTACGGCATGATCGCCGCCTAAATCTGTCCGAAGTATTGCTACAAGACTCTTCAGGTAATTCAATGTCTGGATACACTGTATCAGAAGCACTGCCCATTACGAAGCCACCTCCACCCAAGCGACCTGAAGCAGTTCCCCCTACTTGGAAAACGGATGAAAAACAAGAGCTTTCGGCAAAGCTATGCGATCACCTGATCTACTTAAATTCAGTTATGAGGTTGTGAAACACAAGTTTGCAGGTTTGGCAGACTCGCGTGACTATCAGGCATGCAGCAGAGTTGATTCCCTTTGGGACCGCAACCACCCTCTAAGTAGGCAGTGGTCAATAAGCTCGACTATGCAACGGAATGTAAAGGGGCATCAAATCCTTATTTGTCTTGATTTCGAGCGATTTCTTAGCTTTCTTTACACACCTCGGTTTTTCCACCACTACCTACTTATCTCACAATCACCCGTCAGCAAACAGATCTGTTCTAAGTTACCAGAAACCGCTAATGAGTGGAAATTTGAATTTCCACTCTAATTCGTTCAGCTTTTCCCTTTTCTCTTTACTCGAATCACCGATCCACTTCAATTGAAATTCCTGAAAGTTTGCACACTGCAATTCAGAACTATTTTGACCAGCATCCTTATTGGAATATCAACAGCTTTTTTATTACCGAAGTAATCAGCCCACATCCATCGGCTTTACTTTGTCTTGAAATTTAAAGACAATTTGTGGGGAACTAGTAAAGATACGGATTGCCATTAGCTCTGCCTAATAAAAATCACTTATAGTATTGATGGCTAACTCAGGTCATCGTTAATCTTGCATCTCCACTGCCCCAACATGAGCCACTTTCTAGTTACTGGAAAATATGAATCGGGCAATATAAGTCGTAGAAAATGGTTCACTTTCAGATCGTGAAAGAGCATGGCTTCTGTCAAGGGTTCGAGATCAAAACGTCCAAGATCAATTGTGCCCAAATGGATAAATGAGACCAATACCAGTTGTCGGAAAACGATATAAAACCATAACCTGAGGGCTTTGTTTTATGCTCCAATGTGCGCCCGTCCTCCCATCTGCTCAATTTGCAGAGGTTTTTGATAACCGTCGCTTTCGTCTGATCTCTGGTACCGTCAATCTTGCTCTGTCCCAAGAAGTAGCACAGGCACTGGGAGTTCCCCTGACTCCAGTACTGTGCAAGCGATTTGCCGATGGAGAGATTTACGTACAAATTCAAGAATCCATTCGTGGCTGCGACATTTTCTTGATCCAGCCAACCTGTGGACCCGTTAATGATTACTTGATGGAGTTGATGATCCTAATCGATGCCTGTCGTCGAGCCTCAGCGCGTCAAATTACAGCAGTCATCCCTTACTACGGCTACGCTCGAGCCGATCGCAAAACCGCAGGGCGAGAATCGATCACCGCCAAGCTAGTGGCAAACCTGATCACTAAAGCCGGAGTCGATCGCGTTCTGGCGCTGGATTTGCATTCCGCCCAAGTCCAGGGCTTTTTCGATATTCCCCTCGATCACCTCCATGGTGCTCCTATCCTGGTTGAATACATTCGGAATAAGCAGCTTCGTGATGTAGTCGTAGTTTCCCCCGATATTGGAGGGGTTGCCCGTGCTCGTGCCTTTGCTATAATACTCAATGATGCTCCACTGGCAATTGTAGATAAACGTCGTCAGGCGCATAACCAGGCAGAAGTGATGAATGTGATTGGAGACTTGCACGGTAAAACGGCAATTCTTGTGGACGACATGATTGATACGGCGGGCACGATCACCGAAGCCACAAAGATTATCCTGCAAGAAGGAGCCAGTCAGGTCTATGCTTGTGCGACCCACGCCCTGTTCTCATCGCCAGCGATCAACCGGTTGCTAACCTGTGGGCTGGAAGAGGTGATTGTAACGAATACCAT
>JBGTJW010000363.1:0-12734 GCA_041744955.1 Stenomitos sp.
CCATCATGATGTTGACGCATTTGATTGCTTGCCCCGCCTGTCATTTCATTAAGTTGTCGATCGCAGACATCACGATCACGCGATCGGTACGGGGATCAACTTCTACCCCGATGTAGCAAAGGTTTGTGCCTGCTGCCCACTTTGTTTGAGGATAGGTGCCGCTGGGCAAAACCCTTACCCAGGGAGCATTACGGTAAAAGGCGTTGTAGATGGTCAGAAGATCCTCGCGTACCAACCCCGGATCGCGCAGGGTCGCGTAAATCGTTGCCAGAATGCCGCGTACCATTGGCACCAGATGCGGCGTGAACTGAATCAGCACTTCGTGCCCTGCCAGGTCACTGCAAACTTGCTCGATTTCTGGCGTGTGGCGATGGCGACCCCCAACGTTATACGCCGCAAAGGTGTTGTCAGCCTCCGCCAGCAGCATCCCTACTTTTGCCTGTCTGCCGCCACCAGACGTACCCGATTTTGCATCAATGATGGCAGTCTCAGGAATCACTAAACCTTGTTTCAGCAGGGGCGAAAGACCGAGCAAACTGGCAGTGGGATAGCAACCAGCACAGCCGACTAACTGGGCTTCCGCAATGCGATCACGATACAGCTCCGGCAAGCCATACACGGCGGTTTCTGCGATCGCGTGATCGGTGCGATCGCCGCCATACCAACGTGTGTAAGTAGAAAGATCGGTAAAACGATAGTCTGCGGACAGATCCAGCACCTTACAGCCCTTTGCCAACAGCGTGGGAGCCATCTTGTACGCTAAGCCATTTGGCAACGACAGAAAGACCACCTGACAGCGATCGGCGATTTGCTCTAGGTCAAGCGGCTCGACAACCTGCTGCACACGATGCCCCAGGTGGGGATAAAGGTCTGCAAACGGCTTTCCCGCACTGCTTTCGCCGCCAAGATAGGCAAGTTCTAGACGCGGATGATCCATTAAAAGGCGCACTAGCTGCACACCGCCATAACCCGACGCACCGACAATGCCAACCGGAATGCGTCCTACATCACCCATGATGATTTACCTTCTTTGCGGATCAAATGACTCAATGTTTGCTGCATTGTAGTACCAGCGCACCCATTTTTGGGAAAATCGTTTGCCATCTACCAAGAATTGCTGACTTTGTAGAGGCGTTAGCGGTCAGCGGTTAGCAGTCAGCAGTCAGCGGTCAGCAGTCAGCAGTCAGAGGGCAGCTTTTAGCTTTCTGCCATGTGCTTTGATGTTCAGTCTACAAGGAGCCTAAAACAATAACGCTTTTCTTAACCACTGATCGCTGATGGCCAATAGCTGATGGCTGATCGCTGATTCTTTCCGTCAGTTATCCTAGCCCCATGCTGCCAGAGCAAAAAGACTACAATTTAAAGATAAGTTCGCTTCAAAAAACTTTACGGTACTCCTGCCTTGAACGTCTCTGCTGCTTCCTCTCAACCCATTCCCTTTAAATTTGATGCCATCGAAACAGCGCTGGCAGACCTCAAAGGCGGTCGCTCGATCGTCGTCGTCGATGACGAAAACCGTGAGAACGAGGGCGACCTCATCGGTGCTGCCCAATTTGCCACACCAGACATGATCAATTTCATGGCAGTAGAGGCACGTGGGCTGATCTGTCTGGCAATGACGGGCGATCGGCTTGATGAACTCGATCTGCCGCTGATGGTGACGAATAACACGGATAGCAACCAGACTGCCTTTACCGTCAGCATTGATGCATCACCCAGTGCTGGCGTGACAACAGGCATCTCTGCCGAAGACCGCGCCCGCACGATTCAGATTGTCATTAACTCAGTCACGCGCCCTAAGGATCTCCGTCGCCCCGGTCATGTGTTTCCGCTGCGTGCTAGAGAAGGCGGCGTGCTCAAACGCGCCGGACATACCGAAGCTGCTGTTGATCTGTCGCGGTTAGCAGGGCTGTATCCGGCTGGCGTGATTTGCGAAATCCAAAACCCTGATGGCTCGATGGCGCGGCTACCCGAACTGATTGAGTATGCCAAACGACATCAGCTTAAAATCATCAGCATTGCCGATTTGATCAGCTATCGCCTGGAGCATGAACGGCTGATCCAACGGGAAGCGATCGCCGATTTACCGACCGAATTTGGACACTTTCAAATCTACGCCTACCGCCACACGCTGGACAATACCGAACACGTGGCGATCGTCAAAGGCGATCCAGCGACCTTTCATGATGCTGCTGTGATGGTGCGGATGCACTCTGAATGTTTGACTGGCGATGCGATCGGTTCCCTCCGGTGCGATTGTCGGATGCAGCTACAAGCCGCCCTGAAGATGATCGAGAATGCCGGACAGGGCGTAGTGGTTTACCTGCGGCAAGAAGGGCGCGGCATTGGGCTGGTAAACAAACTGAAGGCGTACTCACTGCAAGACATGGGCTTGGATACAGTCGAAGCGAACGAGCATTTGGGTTTTCCGGCTGACCTGCGAAACTATGGCATGGGTGCCCAAATTCTCAATGACCTGGGCATCCGTCAGATGCGGCTGATTACCAACAATCCCCGTAAAGTTGCTGGGCTGAAGGGTTATGAATTAGAGATTGTGGAACGGGTGCCGTTGCTGATTGAGGCGACCGCTTACAATTCTGATTACCTGGCAACGAAAGCCGAAAAGCTGGGTCATTTATTCTTACGGACGTATCTGGTGACGCTGGCAATTCGTTGGCAAGCAACCGCTGATACGGTGGCAGAGCGCTACGATCGCCTCCAAAAACTACGCTACCTGGCAAAGACACATGATCTGCTGCTGCAAGAAGAGGTGCGACCCGTTGCCAACGCATTGTTTGGTGACTCTGCGCTGATTGTGCATCTCGGCTTTGACCAGCCGCTTTTGGGCAATCCAGACTGGTATCATACGCCCGGACATCCCTATGTGCAGGCGATCGTCAATATTTTGGATCACCTCGTCGCGTTGCCCAACCTGCAAACGCTGGAGTTTATTGTTTCTCCCGGCACCGATCCACTCACCGGCTTACAGGTGCAAATCGATCGTCAGGTTTTCTCCCTCCAGCAAAAGCCTTCGACGCTCAGCGAAACCTTACAAACACAAACTATCTATAGCTTTACAGACGATATGATTTGAAGAAAGAGTGGTATGAAAAGATGGCGATAAAACGGGATGAAGTGCTGTCTCTAGTGGCAGCTCACCAGGAAGAACTCAAGCAACTGGGCGTAAAGTCACTCGATCTGTTTGGCTCAGTTGCACGCGATGAAGCTCGTCCTGAAAGCGATGTCGATTTCTTAGTAGAATTTAACCGTGCCGTTGGCTTACTGCAATTCATTCGGATTCGGCACTATCTAGAAGATGTTTTGGGATGCTCCGTTGACTTAGGAAAAGTGACAACCCTACGGCAACATCTGCGTGAACCTGTGCTGAAGGATGTGATCCGTGTGTTCTAGAGACTGGAGACTTCGCACCCAGGATATTCTAATGGCGATCGCAGCCATTCAACGCCGTACAGCGAGTATGACATGGGCAGAATTTGAGTCTAACGAGACGATCGTCAGAGCCGTGCTGTTTGATTTCATTGTCATTGGAGAGGCAACTAGAAATATTCCTGTGACTATCCAACAGCGTGCGCCCGATGTTCCCTGGAGGCAGATGGGCGATATGCGAAACCTTATTGCTCACGAGTATTTTCAGGTTGATCCGCAAATTGTTTGGGATGGTATTCAGAATGATTTACCCTCGCTGATTGCCCCCTTACAACAGCTCTTGGCAGCAGAGTCGATCGAGCCGTAGGCGATAATCGCGTAGTTCACTCTCGTCTTTGTTACTTACGGTGCCACCGTTGTAACAGGTTGCGTAGAACCAGCGGCAATTTGCGTAAGCTGCTCAGCCGTTAAGGTGCGAAGGAGGGTCAAGGGCAACGGCGCTTCACTAATAGCTTTGCTGTAGGAAGGACTCAGATAGCTGCGATAGGTTGGTTGGTTAGCAATATAGGTTTGGAAAAAAGCCACTGCCAGCGCATTTACATAACGACGACCAGTGGCGGGGCTGGGACCAATCACTTCTGGGGGTAGCGGCACCACATCTTTAGACACGGTTGGGTCTAAGGTTGAAAAGTGCGTGCCGCCTTCCATCAGCACCAAATAGCGATCGTTCGTAGTCAGCCAGGTAAACGGCTGGATTTGCTCTGGGACAGCCGGAGCGATCGTATCGGCATTGCCGGTCATTACCAGGGTTGGCACTTTGATCTGGCTGAGGCTGGCTTGCCCTAACACGGCACTTGTGATGGGATTGATGGCAAACACTGCCTTAATACGCTCGTCCTGTAGTGAGGGTACTGGCTGCGTCAACGCCCCTGCTCGACATTGCAACAGCAGTGATAGGTTCAGCGTCTCTTCTAAGTTCTGACAGCTTGCTTCTAGCTGCTGTGGGTTAATGGGTGCGCCCGCCAGCGCTAGCGCGGTATAACCCCCAAACGATTGCCCCAGCACTCCCACCTGTTGAAAATTGAGCCGTCCGCGTAGCTCTGAGGTCGCGTTAACTCGGCTTTCGACCTCATTGAGTACAAAGGTAATATCCAGCGGGCGGTTCACAAATTCGGCGGGCTCCGAAACCTCGCTAGCTGTACCAGTGACCAATGCCTGAAGCCGTGCAGCATTGCTCCCTGGATGTTCTGGCACTAGCACCGCAAAGCCATAGGATGCCAGGTGAATGGCTAAATAGGCAAAGGTGGTGCGATCGGAGCCAAGCCCATGCGAAATCACAATAACTGGGACGGGCGACTGTGACTGTGTTTGGCTTGGTAAATAGAGATCAACCGGAATCGATCGCCCACGTATTGCACCACCCGGAAGCACCTCTGCCAAAACGGCTTGAGAAGGTGTAACTGCACCCGCAAGAGTCGGATTTCGCAACGTACTGCGGCTAGAATCTACTAGCGCGATCGTTTGTTTTTGCCAGGTGAATGAGCCTCGTTGCCGCAGGTCTGGGAATGGGATCGTCATGCCGTCTGTCGCTTGCTCTTGCAGGGCTACTTGAGTCACTACAGTTGTAGCTCGCTGAGTTTGATCGATCAGTTGCCCCACGTCAGCAGCAATCTGCAAGCTCTGTGCCACATCAATCCGCAAACCACGGGTCGGAAAGCGACGCAGAATATTGAGAAACGTCAGCCCTTCTGGATCGCCTGCTGCCAGAATCAACGCTGCCCGAATGGCTTTAAAGCCAGAACCCCGCGTTTCTGGCTGAATCACTTGCCCCAACCGTTTTAGCAGCACTTCGCCCTGAGGCGTGTAAAGAAACTGCGCGACAGTCACTAGATCAACATCTGCCCGTGCCACAAGCGCACTTTGAAGCTGCGCGAGCTGTTTTGCATCCCCATACTGTGCGTAAACAGCCAGGTCATCATCGATCGTACCGTTTTTGGCATAGGCTTCTAGCGAAGAGACCGCGATCGATCGCTCCAGAAGACCATAGGAGATATAAATTTTTTCGGCTGCCTGTGCAGAAGTGGGGCTGAGAACAAGCCAGCCAAGCAGATTCAGGAGCAATCCCGTCCAGAGTTGGGGGTAAGATGGGGCTGTTTTAGTAACATTCATCCAGGAAGTTCATCCACAAAGAGCTGACGCGAAGGTGCGGGAAGCCGCATTGCTGACCTGTCTCCGGCTAAGGAGATAGGGGTTGGTAGATGAGAGCCTTAAGAGACACAGATGAAGTAGAGCCAGTTTCTTTGTGTCGGGGCACAGCATTGCCATGCCCCGACGAAATGTGAGGTTTGCAGGTAATCCAATTCTCTGAGTTTAAGCCTAAGATTGACTACCGACTTCGAGCGCTGCGATCGCGGTTAGTTCTGGATCATTTTTCGCACTTCTTGCTTCAACTGTGGGTCTTTTTGCACAGCCGCAAAAATCTGGTTGAACCGCTCCATGGGCATCCCTTGGGCTTGTACAACCTGATCCATCTTAGTCTGAGCATCTTGCTGAAGCTGGGTGAGCTGAGTCACGGCTTGCTTATAGCTTGCCTCTTCTTTGGATGTAATTTGGGTCGCCGGTTTAGCACCGGGGTTTTGCTTCGACTGATAGATTTCGTTGAAACGGGTTTGAGAAAGTCCCTGTTTTTCGACCGCTTGCACCATTTGGCTTTCGGTATCATTCACGATCGCCAACAATTGCTTCGTCGCACTGGCAAACTTTTTCAGCTCCTCTGGGCTCACTTTTTCTTGAGCAGTGGCTGGGCTGGTTGGTGCAGGGCTTGCCGCAGGCGCAGTCTGAGTTGCTGGAGCTGGCTGCGCTGCTGGGGCTGGCTTTGCAGCAGGGGCGGGTACAGTCTGTGCTTGTGCTGGCAAGCTACTTGCAGCTACCGCAACCAGAAGTGAACAACCTGCCAAAATATGTTTCATCATCGGTGAATTCCTGGAGTAAGTAACTGGGTTTTTGATCACCTGCTTCTTCAGCAGATTAATTCGCAATCAGATTAAACAGTGTTAGCTCTAGATTGGCGCGAATGCATAGCTTCAGTGTAATCACCCTCAAATTTTCTGCAACGCTGACAGGCATCATAGTTATCTTTGAGTCGCATCACAAGCGTGCCGACTAAAGGCTGGTAGTGGGTGCATTTAACGGGCTTTTAGTCAGGGCTCCTCTACCATTTTGTAGAGATTCATGCGTCAATTACTGTTAGCGTGCGGTAAATTTAATGGCGATGAAGGAAGCTATATCTTTGTACCAAACTTTCCCATCTGTAGGAGATGGCTTCTAGCCTGGTGCATACTGAGCAATGCTTCCGACACCGCTAACGGTTGGTCTGTTTTTTGAAAGCCTGTAACTCAAATCATTCTGTGATTAAGCAACTCTCTCCCGATGCCGCCACAGTCAGAAAACTACCTGATCAACGCTGGCAAATCGCGATCGCTCAAGCTGATCGGGCAAACGCGATCGCTCAGGCGACCCACCTTTCCCCGCTGCTGGCACAAGTGTTGCTAAACCGGGGCATTAACTCCCCAGAGCAAGCGCAACGCTTTTTGCATCCAGAAACCGAGGTGCTGACATCGCCGCTGGACGACTTTACGGATCTGCCGCTTAGTTTAGAACTGCTGATCAATGCCATTAATCAGCGCCAGAAAATTGCGATTTGCGGTGATTACGATGCGGATGGGATGACCAGTACCGCCCTGTTGCTAAGGGCACTGCGAACCCTGGGCGCACAGGTGGAGTATGCCATTCCCAGCCGCATGAGTGAAGGGTACGGTATTAACCAGCGCATTGTGGAAGAGTTCTACGACGAAGGTGTAAAGCTAATTTTGACCGTTGATAACGGCATTGCGGCTCACCAGCCGATCGCCCGTGCCCGCGAACTGGGTATGGCTGTCATCATCACCGATCATCATGATTTGCCGCCCATACTGCCAGAGGCAAATGCGATTCTCAACCCCAAGCTGATTGCGACTACTTCGCCCTATCGTGGTGTGGCAGGCGTGGGCGTTGCCTATATTTTGGCGATCGCGCTGGCGCAAAGCCTGGGCAAAACCTACGAGTTAGGTAACTCCTTGCTGGAATTGTTCACTCTGGGGACGATCGCAGATCTGGCACCGCTAACAGGCGTAAACCGACGCTGGGTGAGGCAGGGACTACAACTGTTGCCAAAATCGAAGCTGGCAGGCGTGCAAGCACTCATTCAGGTGACAGGTTTAAGCGGTGCCAAGCAGATGAAGCCAGAGGCGATCGGCTTTCGGTTAGGACCGCGCATTAACGCGGTGGGTCGGCTGGCTGATCCGCAAATTGTGATTGAGTTGCTGACTACGGATGATGAGGGTGTGGCGCTGGAGCGGGCAATGCAGTGCGAGCAGATTAACAAGCAGCGCCAGCAGTTGTGCGAACAGATTGAGCAAGACGCGATCGCGATCGTCGAAGCTGCCATCAACCAAACAGCGAACGGGTTAGCCAGTCCCTTTGCGCCGCCCACTAAAGGACGTGTGCTGGTGGTAGTGCAACCCGGATGGCATCACGGTGTCATTGGCATTGTCGCTTCGCGTTTGGTCGAGCGGTACGGTGTGCCCGTCTTTATTGGCACCTATGAAGACGATGAGCAGACGCACATTCGCGGCTCGGCGCGAAGCATCCCCGAATTCAACGTGTTTGATGCGCTCCAGTTTTGCAGTGATTTGCTGGGCAGGTTTGGCGGACATCGCGCAGCAGGAGGCTTTTCCCTGGAGGCTAGCAATTTGGCAGCCTTGCGATCGCGCCTCCAAACCTTTGCCCATCAATGCCTTCAGCCCGAACACCTGAAGCCCTTAGTTGTCATCGACACCCAGGCAGCTATCGAGCAGCTTGATCTCAGTCTCTATGCCCAGATTGATGCGCTGCACCCCTGCGGCATCGAAAACCCCGATCCGGTCTTCTGGTCGGCGAATGTGCGTGTCTGTGAGCAAAAACGCATTGGCAAAGGGCACATCAAGCTGGTGGTCAGCCAGGATGATGCTATGACCAAAACGCGCAAATTTACAGCGATCGCGTGGCGCTGGGGCGACTACTACCCACTGCCCAGCCATCTGGATCTTGCCTATCGCCTACGCACCAATGACTGGAACGGCGAGATCTCCCTGGAGTTAGAGTTGGTCGGTGTTCGCAAGCCTGGCGCGATCGCCGCTGTCACCTTTTTGCTGAACGATCGTACCTATAGCTGCGAAGTGCTTCAGCATCCAGCGGGTAGACAGCTTAGAATTCAAAACGGACAGGGCAAAGAACTCATTGTGCAGCAGGGGCAAAAAATGGCGACCCTTAATGAGGAACAGCGCGAACCAATCTCGGTAGATGTGTGTAAACCGCCCTATTACGCTGTGGTGAAAGCCGCCTCACAAGCGATAGAACGATCCCGCTCACCCGCCGCAGATAACCTTTGAATCATAACCGATCGCCCTACTCGGTCGGTGTGCAGCGGGCTTGTTAGCTTGCGATCTCCTCACGCAGGAGTAGAACAGAACACTGCATCAATCATACGAATATCCGACAAACAATAATTTCTCTGGCTGACCGTCCTTATACAGAACGATGTAAACTGATTGACCTCTTCCAATAAAGTCGAATATTTCGCCTGGAACTTCGTCTTCATCCTCCACCAGGTCAACAGTTGGTATCTCAGTTCCAAAGACATTTAGAAGCTCAAGCGATTCAAGTGGTGAGACTGTGCCAGGTAGCCGCTCCTCGGATATTTCTTGTATATCAAGGATAGTTTGTGTTCCACTAGCATCAGCATCTTCAATAGCAGCCTCAATAGAGGCATGTTGAGCACCAGGACCGAGATGACCAGAGCTTAGAGGAAATTCTGCATAGTCAATTGCAGGAAAATAACGCCCTGCTTCAAACTCTTGTTGCCTCAAGGTTTGTAATGCTGCATTGATATCAGGCTGATAATCAACCAGATACGACCACGGAGTTGCTCCCATGCCTTCACCTCCAGAACTCAAGCTTCTGTTTATCTAGCTACAAACACCAACAAGTAACTTTACTGTACTGTCCTAATCCAAGAACGAAGCAAGCTAACGTGTTGATGGACTACTGCAACAGGATTTGTAGCAGTTGATTTGGCTTGGCACTCGTCGATCGCCCAATCAGCTTGCCAGCAACTCTTTAATACTGTCATCAATGAATTTTGTATCGACTGCATTCACGCCACCGCCAGCAAAGTGTCCCCAAACGGACTTAATGACGCGGAATTCGGCATTAGGCATATATTTGACTTCGTACTCGTTGTCTTCAGGCGGGAAGTAAAGATCCATTTCGGCAGGCATGACGATCGTCTTTGCCTTAATTGCTCCTAACGCTTTTTCAAAATCACCATTGAAACCAGGCGTTTGGCTAATATCGCCGTTTTGCCACGTCCACAGCATGGTCAGCAAATTATTGGCATCTTTTTTAAGGAAAAAGCCTTCCCAGAACGCTACTAGAAAGTCTTCTAAAGATGTGTAGCCCATCTGGAGATACACTTTTTCGCGGTAAAACGCCTGTGATAGTCCCCAACCTGCGTAAACTCGTCCGACAGCACGGAGTCCGGTTGTTGGTGGCTCGTCATACCAACCGCCCTTCCAGGCAACGTCGGCTTGCAAGGCTGCCTTTACGCCTTCAAGAAAGACAATATTGTGGAGGCTGGTTTTGGCTGAACCGCAGAAGGGAAAAAGGCGCTCTACCATGTCTGGGTAGCTGATGCCCCACTGGTAGGTCTGTCCGGCTCCCATTGACCAGCCTACAACCAGGGCAATTTTCTCAATGCCAAAATTTTCGGTGACGAGCTTGTGCTGCGCGCGCACATTGTCGTAAAAGGTGACGTGCGGAAAGCGGCTTTTGTTATACGGCTGTGGATTGTTGCTGGGGGATGTGGAAAGCCCATTCCCAATCATGTTGGGAACGATGATGAAGTAGGTTTGTGGATCGAGCGCCATGCCCTCGCCAATCAGCCATTCGTTGTCGTAGTGCTGACCAGAATACCAGGTGGGGTAAACGATGACGTTGCTTTTGTCGGCGTTAAGGGTGCCATAGGTCTTGTAAGCCAGTTTCGCCTCGCGCAGAGTGGCTCCGTGCTGAAGGCTAAAATCACCGAGGTCAAAAATTTTGTAGTCAGTCATAACAGCAGACCTTTAGAGCGACCCAAAAATACAAGGCTTTCAGTGGACTGACGCAAAGATCCCCGACTTCTGCAATGGACTAGGCTGTCACCGCTGAGTATTAGTTAGAAGCCGGGGATCTGAACACCCTTTATGTAAGTCCTATATGTAAGTCCTATTTCTTGCCTGAACGCGATCGCAGCCACAAGCGGCAGCTAAACCGCAAGGTATTTATGCACTAGCGCATCCGTTAAATCGGCGGTCTTGCCCGTTGCCACGACGGAACCTTTTTCCATAATGAAAAACTTCTGGGCAAGCTGGCGGGCAAAGTCAATCTTTTGTTCCACAACGACAACCGTGATGCCTTTTTCGCGATTGATGCGTTTCAGTGTTTCTTCAATTTCCTGCACGATCGAGGGCTGAATGCCTTCGGTTGGCTCATCCAGCAGCATAATTTTGGGGTTGCTCAAGAGTCCACGGGCGATCGCCAACTGCTGTTGTTGTCCACCGCTCAATAAGCCACCCTGACGCTTGAGATGTTGCTTCAGCATGGGAAAGAATTCAAAAATCTCTTCTGAGATCTTTTTGGACTTTTGCTTGGCGGCGGTCATGCCCAGCTTCAAGTTATCCAACACGGACAGGTAGGGAATAATTTCCCGACCCTGGGGAATAAAGGAAATACCGTAACGGGCACGTAGATAAGTAGGCGTTTTAGTGATTTCATCGGCATCAAAAATAATGCTGCCAGACGAGACTTTGTTCAGCCCAATCACACTGCGGAGAAGGGTCGTTTTGCCCACTCCATTGCGACCCAGAATGCAAGCAATTTCGCCTTTTTCAACTGCCATATCGACGTTGAACAACACAGGCGTTTGACCGTAAGAGACGGTGACATCCGATAGATTAAGCAGCGGCATCGATTCGTTCACGACCTAAATACACCTCAATAACTTTGGGATTGGTTTGGACTTCCTGGACGGAGCCTTCGGTGAGCTTCTCGCCTTGATGCAACACCACAATACGTTGAGCAATCTGCTTCACAAATTCCATATCGTGCTCAATGACCACCACCGCATGATGGTTTGCCAGCGTTTTGATAATCTCACCCGTTGCGTGAGTTTCATCAGTAGTCATCCCGGCGGTGGGTTCATCTAGCAGCACCACGGTGGGATCTTGAGCCAGCACCATGCCGATTTCAATCCACTGCTTTTGCCCGTGAGAGAGGGATGAAACTTTGGTAAAGGCTTTGTCTAATAAGCCAATACGCTCTAAAACCCCTTCAATCTTGGCTTTCTTGACGGTCGTAAGCTTGGTTTTGATGGAAGCAAACACGCCATGCGACCCTTTCAGCGCCAGCAGAATGTTCTCAAAAACGGTCAGTTCGTTGTAGACGTTGGGATTCTGGAACTTGCGCCCGATGCCCATGTGGGCGATCGCGTGGGGGCTTTTATTCGTGATCTCGTTTCCTTTGTAATAGACGTGACCCGACGCAACGGGCGATTTGCCGACGATCGCATCCAGCAGGGTACTTTTGCCCGCACCATTGGGTCCAATAATGGTGACAATTTCTCGATCGGCTACATCCAGGCTCACGCCTTTAATCGCCTGAAAGCCGGAGAACACAACTTTCACATCTCTGACAGACAGAATCGCTTCGGTGGGTTGTATCCTGACATCGTTGGCAGATAAGAGTGTATCCATACTAGCCCTGTGTTCAAGTTGATTAATGTAACTTTACAGTTCCTCGCCGACGTGGTTCTGTGACCTAGCTAGCGCTTTGAGAACGTATTTGCCCAGAGACTATTTCAGCTTTGAGCGCCTTTTTGATGACTGAGTAGACGATCGCAGTGAACCGATCACTGACCGCACAACCCGCCGCAGTGGGGTAAACCAGTCAAGCGCTTGCGCCTGCACAAAGCCTGCGGTTGAACTAGAGGGTGCAGCCGACTGAGTATCGCCTCGCTCTGACAGCTTGAACTGCTTGGGCAACAAACCCATCAGCCCATCTGGTAAGAACAAGACTACGATCAGCAGAATAATACCGACAATTAGCTGCCAGTCTTGCGTAATGCGATCGACCGAGTTTTGCAACTGACCCAGCAAAATAGCGGCGATTAGGGGTCCAACCAGGGTGCCTCGACCGCCAACTGCCACCCAGATAACGATCTGTGTACCAAAGGC
>JBGTJW010000364.1:0-14108 GCA_041744955.1 Stenomitos sp.
CGCTGCTGCCAGACACGATCACTTCAGCGAACCAACCTACAATCGCTCCAGTAAGTCAACTCACGATCGCCCAAAGTATCCCTCCTAACGCTGCGCCACAGCAGCTACCGCGAGAACCATCGCCACCGTCTACCCAACCGCCGCCAGCCTCTATCCCTGCACCCTTGCCGCCTCTCGATCAACTTCTGCCACTACCTGGTTCACAGCCAGCAGCGCCATCTGAAGACACACCTGAGACCATTACGGTCGATCGCTTTGAAGTTGTCGGCAGCACCGTGTTTAGTGCCGCAGAGTTTGCCAACATTACGGAACCGTTTACCAAGCGTCCCCTCGCGATCGTCGAATTGTTTCAGCTTCGGTCTGCCATTACGCAGCTTTATCTGGACAAAGGCTACATTACGTCTGGCGCATACGTTCCACCACAAACGCTTCAGGGTGGAGTCGTGACCATTCAGGTCATTGAAGGCAAGCTGGAAACCATCACCGTTACAGGCACCCGCCGACTCAGCCCAAACTATGTGCGATCGCGATTGGCAATCGCAACAGGCACACCGCTAAACCGCGATCGGCTACTAGAAGCCTTACAGTTGCTCCAGCTTGATCCACTGCTGCAATCACTTTCGGCAGAACTGTCCGCTGGCACCCGTCCCGGCGAGAGTGTGCTGTCAGTGCAAGTAACAGAAGCACGCGCTTTTAACACGCAGTTGACCTTTGACAATGCCCGTGCGCCCAGCGTGGGGACTAATCGTCGCCAAATTCAAGCCAGTCAGGGGAATACCACGGGCTTAGGCGATCGGCTGAGTGCGTCCTACACCTACACCAATGGCAGTAACGCGATCGATTTGAGCTACGTACTGCCGCTTAATCCGCGCAATGGCACTCTGAGCTTCAGCTACGGTAGCGCCGTCAGCTCGATCATTGAGCCGCCGTTTGATGTGCTCGAGATTGAGTCTAAAGCCCGCTATTATGAACTCGCGTTTCGCCAGCCGATCGTCCAAACGCCCACCCATGAGCTGGCAATTGGTCTTACTGCCACCCATCGCCAAAGTGAAGCGACCCTGCTTGATGGACTCATCCCTTTTCCTGCGTTAGGAGCCGATCGCGATGGCAAAACACGCCTCACTGCCCTCCGCTTTTTTCAGGAAGCAACCTGGCGCAGTGGTACAGAAGTGATTGCACTCCGCTCCCAGTTCACCGTAGGGCTAAATGCCCTCAGCGCCACTATTAATCCAAAGCCACCCGATAGCCGCTTCCTGGCATGGCGCGGACAGGCGCAGTGGGTGCGACTGCTGGCTCCCGATACCTTGCTGCTGGTGCGCGGCGATTTGCAATTGGCAGACCGATCGCTGCTACCACTTGAACAATTTGGTTTGGGTGGTCAAGACAGTGTGCGTGGCTATCGTCAAGATGCACTGCTGACTGATAACGGTCTGTTTGCGTCAGCAGAACTGCGCTTTCCCATTCTGCGCCTACCTAAATTGAATAGCCTGTTGCAACTGACCCCCTTTATGGATCTTGGCACTGCCTGGAACCTGGGAAACGCACTCAACCCCGACCGAAGAACCCTGTTGGCGGTTGGTTTGGGGCTGCGGCTGCAATATAGCGATCGCCTGACGGCTCGCCTCGACTGGGGCATCCCGCTTACTGAAATCAACAGTGCGAAAAACACATTGCAGGAGAACGGACTGTATTTCTCGATCGTCGTCAGCCCGTTTTAAGGGGAAGGAGAGAGAAAAGAAGACGCAGAGACGCAATTCAAAACTCAAAACTTTCTCTCGTTCCTCCTAACCTGCTCTGGTAAGGGTAAAATTGCTAGACATGAAGACTCTTTTAATTAGTACTTGCGCTCAGTTGGCGATCGCAATGACACTGGTTGCGTGTAATCCCTCGCGCCCACCTGTTCCATCTTCGCCGCTACCCGAGACACTGCCCCCCAGTCCCATTATTGGTAGCCCTTCACCGCAACCAACGGCGATCGTAGATCCCTTTGCGAAAGGTGTAGACAAAGCAGCGAGTGCCAGCCAGTTGGCGCAGTTTGCTCAGACGACAGACGATTGGAGACTGGTGCTTAGTCAGTGGCAACGAGCGATCACCTTCATGCAAGCAGTGCCAGCTTCTGATCCAAATCATGCAGCGGCGCAAAAGCTGCTCGCTCAGTATCGACAGGCTTTAGCCCGCACCCAACAGCAAGCCAAAGGTGGCGGTGCCAGCCAGACTGCAACAGTGGTTCAAAGCAATACTGATGGCGGCATTCCTTTAATTGCTGGTGGGCAACCATCTCTCAGCCCCACTATTGCAAAGGATGTGTCAACCACTGCAATTGCAACGGTAAAGGTCTTGCTTCAGCAACAAACAGACTTTTTCGCCAAACGGAAGCGCTTTGCTACAACCCTCGCAGAACTAGAAAGCAGCGTTCCTGCTGATACCCCTACTTACGCTTATAGCACCAGCGTGTCGCCGTTAAAGCAAGCGATCGTCACCGCAGCAGCCAAACAGGATGGTTTGCCTAGCTATACAGGTGCGTTGCTCTCCGTTAAAAGTGAGCAGAACAATGATAAGAGT
Organism: Stenomitos sp.; assembly: GCA_041744955.1. GTDB lineage: Bacteria > Cyanobacteriota > Cyanobacteriia > Leptolyngbyales > Leptolyngbyaceae > Stenomitos. The sequence continues at coordinate 2,563 of JBGTJW010000364.1, forward strand.
GAGCAAAACAGCGACACAACGGTGACGGCAATTTGTGTCACGAGCAAACCTGCAAGAGTGCCGCCAGACGTACCCCAAAGCTCTGGTAAAGAGATTCAGTGCCCGTCTGGTGCCTCAAAGCTGTAAGTGATGCTTTGCCAAGCCTAGCGTCGCCGACTGCCAAAGCCGCGCGATCGAGAGCTACCAAAACCTCGGCTAGGGCTACGATAGTTTCGGCTGGGACGATCGGAGCGTCGCAGTGTGCTATTGCCAAAGCCAGTGCCAGTGGAGCGGCTACCTTGTCCAGTGCTGCGCGTTCTGGCAGTACTAGAGGACGGCGATCGTAACTGTCCGGTTGTCCGCAGGCGATTATTACGCACCGCTGCCGGAGGAGCCTGATAGCGAGACTGATAGCTGTTTACAGCTTGACTGTAAGAGGAACCATAGCCGCCGTATCCAGTCATAGGCACACCTGGTTGATACATGGGCGGCATATAATACTGCGGTCTAAACAGTAGGCTACCGATCGCTTGCCCTGCTAACGCGCCTGCAAACGGTGTCCAGAAATTTGATTCTCGACGCACAATTACCGTTTCTTGCTGACCAGTCTGAGGATTCGTCTGCGCCTCCGTCACGTTATGAACGTACTCAATCTTAAAGTCCTCAGTGAGATGGAGAGACGGTTGACCCTTCTCAACCTTGAGGTAGCTCTTCTTGCCAGCCGCAACTTCTTCTTCCGTTAAACGAGCCATTTGTAGGTTAGTGGCGCGAAACGCAGACGATTCACCCGGTTTTGTATTGAGTACAGCCACACTGTATTGACCACCATCATCGTTGTAAGTTGCCTGCTGTACAGGATACTCGCCATCCGAAAGGCGACTCTGGGCAACTGGGCTAGTTGATTGCGTCGGCTGCGATCGCGTTTCAGCGTTTGAGTTGGTTGCAACAGGACTGCCACACCCAACCGAAGTCCAGATGAGTGTCAAAGCCATTGAGAGAGCCAAAAATTTGCGAAGCATAGGTAAATGGAGGTGTTGTTGAAAGTGTTCGTGAATAAAGGCGTAGCCGCACAGTCGGTTTAGAGTGGAATCAGCTCTGGAAAGTTACCAAGCACCTGATCAGGTGTCAACTCATCGCCTAACCGTGCGGGCGAAAAGTGTACTTGAACGGCACGCAGCCGTTCCTGGTAATGCAGATTGATCATTGCCTTTAGCCCTATTCTCAGGGCACTCATGTTGGCAAGATCCGTTTCCAACTCTGGCACTTCGCCCTCAGAAGCAATCGTTAGCATGACAACAAGGTGACGGGTCGCAGGCAGAGTCAGCGGGTCGTCAGCATTCCCAGCCGACTCCAGCACTGGGGCACTGAGATAACGCTGTGCCGAATCGGTAAACAACTCTGTCACAAAATCGCCCGCCTCGCCTTCATCCCAAAAGACCTCCCCTTCGTTGCCAGCAGACTGCCAGTAGATGTCGTGCTGAAGTAAGCCCTGGCAAATTTCGACTAAGCCTTCTCCCAAATCATGCATATCGCCTTCGGTCTCTACAGCGTCACGAGCAGCACTATTAAGGATGCCTAGTAAGGTTGCAACTTCATCACCTGCCAAATGGATAAAGAGGCGACAGACAACAAAGCGAGTTTTGCCAGTGAATTGATTCAAGCGATCGCGCCATGCATTCATGTCTTCTTTCCTCCGGTGATAGTGATAGTCGCTTTAGCCAGGTTAACCCTCACCCTACTGTATGCAGCCACTCGGGTAAAACTATCTACCTCAGGTGTAGCCCACATTTTGGTCTGCATAAGGTGCGGGTTTCTGCCCATCAGGTGACGGTTGGCAGAAGGGAGAAGGGAGAAGGCAAAGGGCAGAAGTCAAAAGGTAAAAGGTAAAAGGTAAAAGGTAAAAGGCAAAGGGCAGAAGGCAAAGGGCAAAAGGCAGAAGTTAGAAGATGACATTTACCAATGCTCCCTCTTTCACCCCTTCACCCCTTCACCCCTCACTCCTCACCCCTCACTCCTCACCCTTTCACCCTCTTGCTCCTTGCCTCCTTGTGAGTGCTACCGTAGAACGGTGCTGAAAGAGTTTTGCAGCCATTATTCTTTAATTCAAAAGCCGAAATCGTCAGATGAGTATTTTTACGCTGCGATCGCTCCACAAAGACTTTGGCATCAAAGAGATTTTGCATGGTGCTAACTTTAGCCTGGATGATGGCGACAAGGTGGGGTTAATTGGCACCAACGGTTCGGGTAAATCCACGCTGCTCAAAATGATTGCGGGGCAAGAGTCGATCGACAGTGGCGAAATTCTCGTCAACTCTGGTGTTCGCATTGTCTATCTACCGCAGCAGCCAGAGCTAGACGACGATCGCACCGTTTTGGAGCAGGTTTTTGCCGACAGTGGCGACCAGATGGCACTGGTGCGTGAGTTTGAGGACGTTTCCGATAAGCTGGCGCACGGGCATGGTGATCAAGACCAACTGATGGCACGGCTGTCTAGCCTGACGCATCGTTTGGATGCAACTGGAGCCTGGGACTTAGAAACCAATGCCAAAATTATTCTGACTCGGCTTGGCATTGAAGACTTTGATGCCAAAATTGGCAGCCTTTCAGGGGGCTACCGCAAACGTATTGCCCTGGCAGCCGCGTTACTGTCCGAGCCAGATGTGCTGCTGATGGATGAGCCAACGAACCATTTGGATGCGCTCTCAGTCGAATGGCTGCAAAGTTATCTCAACCGCTTTCGCGGCGCACTGCTGCTGATTACCCACGATCGCTACTTTCTCGATCGCGTGACCAATCGCATTCTGGAGATCGATCGCGGCGACCTTTACACCTACAGCGGCAACTACTCCTACTATTTGGAGAAAAAGGCACTGTCAGAAGACTCTGCCGCCAGCACCGAGCGCAAACATGCAGGACTGCTGCGACGCGAACTGGAGTGGCTGAAACGCGGTCCCAAAGCGCGCAGTACGAAACAAAAGGCACGGATCGATCGCGCCCGTGCTTTGCAGGCAACTGAATTTAAGCAAGCGAACGGCAAAGTTGATCTGGCGACGGCAGGACGGCGCATTGGCAAGAAAGTCATTGAGCTGGTGAACGTCTCGAAAGGCTATGGCGATCGCACCTTAATCAAAAACTTCACCTACGAGTTCAGCCCAGAAGACCGCGTGGGGATCATCGGCGGCAACGGTGTTGGCAAGTCTACCTTGATGGACATGATCACCGGACGCTTGCAGCCCGACTCTGGCACCGTCGATCGTGGCACGACCATTCACATCGGCTACTTTGACCAGCATTCCGACGACCTGACGCTGAAGCCCGAACAGCGGGTGATCGACTATCTCAAAGATGTCGCTGAACTGGTGAAAATTGCGGATGGCTCCGTCATCACTGCCTCCCAAATGCTGGAGCGCTTTCTGTTTCCTGGCAACCAGCAGTACGCCCCGATTAACAAACTCTCTGGTGGCGAAAAGCGTCGTCTTTTTCTGCTGCGCGTGCTCATGAGTGCCCCCAATGTCCTCATCCTGGACGAACCGACTAACGACCTGGATGTGCAAACCCTTGCCGTTCTAGAAGACTATCTGGAAGACTTCAACGGCTGCGTCATAGTCGTCTCTCACGATCGCTACTTCCTCGATCGCGTGGTGGATACCATCTTTGCCTTTGAGTCTGACGGCACTCTGCGTCAATACCCTGGAAATTACTCAGTGTATTTGGACTATAAGCAGGCAGAGGAGGGTGAGGAGAGAGAAGAGAGAAGAGAGGTGAAAGAAGAGAGAGAGGAGAGAGAAGAGAGGAGACAGGTGAAAGACGTTCAGCCGGAATACCCCTCACCCCTCACCCCTCACCCCTCACTCTCTAAAGCTCGTAAGCTTTCCTACAAAGAAAAGCGCGAATTCGAGCAGTTGGAAGCACAGATCCCCGCGATGGAAGCCGAGAAAGAACAGATTGAGCAAACGTTATACAAAAATCCGCCGTCGGGTTTCACTGAAGTGCAAACACTGTCTTCTCGACTTGCCGAGTTGAATGCCACGATCGATACCGCAACCGATCGCTGGTTAGAGCTATCCGAACTGGAGTCTTAGCCCGCAACAACCTTTACCCTGTAACAGGTTTAATCCGTAAGATTGCGTCTATAAACTCACAGTAATGGGCACTGGAACAGAACCTTTCACACAGAGCTATAGCAATCCTAAACAAATTCACTCTCTGGCAAAAAGCCATAGCAGAGGGCAACGGGCGAATCCAAAACACCGTTCATCTCACATTCTTTGCGCCCGCAGTGAATGCAGTCTGATTGGGTTGGCAACACCAATTCGATCGCAGGATAAACGCTGATTCCCTGATTAATGAAGCCCTGCGCTTCCAAATCGGAGAGGACACTGCAAATTAGAAGTGCCTGGGTAATACCAAGTGCTTCCCGCTGGTAGTTGATTTGCTTTAACGTTTCTCCAAACCCCTGAACATCAGGTTTAATCAGCACCAGCACTTTCTCTGTCAGGCTAATGAAGCAATGCGGTTTGTCTTGCTCAAACAAATCCTTGTACTGAAGCGTAAACGTACCATCGGGATAGCGCAACGTGCGAATCTGCCGCAAAAAAGGCAGGGTGAAGTGACCCATCGCATCGATCGTATACCACCAGGCTTTGTGCCATGCGTCAAAGGGCAAATGCAAGATTTCCTCAATTTGCTCCGGGCGAAACCCTGCGTCTGCTAGCAGCGAGACCGTCAGTGACAGCGACAGATTTTTACCCAGCATCTGCATTTCTGATTCGTGCTGGGTTAGTCTTGCCAGCTCTCGGCTCTCTTGAGTGCGGCTATTGCTTTTAAACAAGCGCTCTACTTCTCCAGGCGCAGCCAGCTTGCAATAAACCACTTCAAACTGCACAATGCCATCAGCCGTCTGTTGATAGCCCGTTGGTACACCAACCTGTGTCGAAATAGCGCGAATGGAATGTCCCTGAGCTACCGCAGGGATGCAGTTTTCTAACAGTGACTTGAGTACGTGGCTGTCAGCGATCGCCAGTGCCAGTTGGATCTGGTCATGCAGATTGGGTGCTTTTACAGCATCACTCACCGGATGAAACAGAGGATTCGTTGGCATAGCTTGTTACCCATCGCTACGGCGGAATAAACGCTATTGTCGAACAGTTTTGGCAGAACGTCCCCACACTTGTACTTCTCTTAAGAAATCGATAGCTTTTAACTGCTCGACCGTAGCGATCGTTACGAAGCACCAATAACCCAGCGATTTAAGGAAGCAGCCAGCGTTCAGCCACTAATGGTCAGGCATTCGTAGCGGCACCTGTACTGATGTCGATCGCTCAATAGCGTGTGAATTTCTAGCTTGCGATCCAATCCAGCGATTTTGCAAAAAATGACGTTGCCTGGGTGTGCAATGGCATAATGGAGCAACTGACTACTTATGTTCCATTCGCAACCCGCTATTAGTTATGACACAAGGACAGGGATTTGGCTTCGGTCTTGGCAAGATGAAGGAGCTGAAAGAAGCCTTCACGAAAGCGCAACAGGTTCAAGAGGGAGCCAAACGGCTTCAAGAAGAACTGGAGCAAATGGAAATTGAAGGCGAATCCGGTGGCGGTTTGGTAAAAGTGGTGCTTAGTGGCAACCAGGAACCGCTTAGCGTTGTCATCTCGCCCGATGCTCTGGGTGAAGGTGCAGAAGTGCTTTCAGATTTGGTCACGGCAGCGATGAAAGACGCTTACAACCGCTCCACTGCTACCATGCGCGAACGGATGGAAGAGCTAACCGGTGGGCTGAATTTGCCAGGAATGTAGAGATTGAGCAGCAGTTAGACGGCAGGGTTCATAGCACTGCTTTATGTTGTGTCTGGTGGCTAGACCCTGCTTCTGCATTTGGCATTCCGCTGTGGCGTGTCAAACCCATTGATCCCCAACGGTTTCCAGTTGTCTGCGCTACACTCCCTCTGCCGTTCGCCTACGAAGAGCGGTCGCTGTTCCGTTTGAAATTTGCTGTCACTACGGCACAACTAATGCCCTATACGCTGCTGTTCGTTTGTCTTGGTAATATTTGCCGTTCTCCTTCAGCAGAGAACATCATGAATCATCTGATCGCTCAAGCAGGCTTAAGCGATCGCATTCAATGTGATTCAGCAGGCACCGCTAGCTACCATGTTGGTAGTCCGCCCGATCGTCGGATGGCACTCGCCGCGCAACAGCAAGGTCTTACATTGCGAGGCAAAGCACGGCAGTTTACAACGGCAGATTTTGAGACCTTCGATCGCATTCTGGCAATGGATCGAGAGAACTTTAACAATATCTGTGCCCTTGACCCTGCTGGTAACTATCGGTCAAAGGTGCAGCTTATGTGTGATTTCTGTACTCAGCACACGTTACAAGAAGTCCCTGATCCTTACTACGGCGGCACTGAAGGGTTTAATCAGGTAATTGACTTATTGTTTGATGCCTGTGAAGGGTTGCTGCATGACGTAAACCAGCAGCTAGCGGCGAACAAAACGCTTTAACGGACTAGCTTGCGACGGGCAACTTTAATTGTAAGCACCCCTCTAAAGGCGGACGAGCATTAAAGCGCATCGATCGCTTGTTTCAGATCAGCCGTCAGCAATTGAGCACTTTGCTTCGGTGCTTTTGCGTTGTATGCCGATACCTGTATGGGCTGACCAATGCAGACCCTAACCTTGCAGCGCCACGGCACAGACGGATCGCTGTAGTGGATATGAATTGGAACGATCTGGATACCAAGGTTAGGGCGACTACCTTCTGCCTGCAACGCCAACCGAGCCAGACCTGGCTTGAGACGCTGTACCGGAGTATCGCGAAAGATATTGCCCTCCGGGAAGATCACAAGGGTTTCGCCATCTTGTAGCAGATCAACCCCATGACGTAGGCTCGCGATCGCGGGACGCTTAGGATCGATCGGGAAGCCGCCTAACCGTCGAATAAACCAGCCTTGCAGCCCTCTAACCTCATCTGCTGAAACCATGAAGCGCAGATGATTCCCTGTGACATCGTGTCCCGCAGCATAGGGGATCATCATGGCATCCCAGCGAGAACGGTGAGTAGGGGCAAGAATCACGGGACCCGTCTGAGGAAGATTGCTACGCCCTATAACTTCAACCTGCCTGAAATAAGCCGATACAACAAGATAGCGACCCAGCGGATAGACAAGTGATGCCAACCAGGATGAACATTGTGACGACGCAGCGATCGGTGCGCTTTGACTGTGGGAGATGTCCCCTTTAAGCAGTTGCACAAAAAGCGAATTTTTGGTTGCTGGCTGCTCTAAGTCAGGCTTAGACGGATCGGCGTGGCAGCACTCCTGGCATTTTGCTGACTCTGGGGCAAGTGAGCTTACCGACGGATCGGTGCTGGTTGGCAGTTGCCCTGAAGCATAAAGTGGTCTAGTGGAATCGAGCAAGTTCATAGGGTGACGAGGGGAACAATGTGCGGAAACAACACGTAAACCTACCCTAGAGCGCTACGCGATCGTCGTTGTTATCGCTAAGGACACTTTCTAGGGTGTCATGAAGTCTGGTGACGACGCTGGGCAAACCAATCCTGTAGCTGCTGACGACAAGGTACTTCCAGCACACCACCGATGACAGGAAGACGATGGTTAGAACAATCGCTATCCGGTATGTTTAGCACCGATCGCACTGCCCCAGCTTTGGGATCATCGGCTCCATACACTAGCTGCCCCAGTCGTGCCAGCACTAGCGCCCCTGCACACATCGGGCAGGGTTCCAACGTAACGTAAAGAGTACATTGGGTGAGATGCCAGTCATTGAGTACCCGTCCTGCTGCGCGTAGTGCGAGGATCTCCGCATGGGCTGTGGGGTCGTGATCTCGCTCACGCCGATTTTCTGCCTCTGCGATCGCTCGTCCATTCACATCGACGATTACGGCACCGACTGGCACATCTCCCGCGTCCCCAGCCATCTGAGCCAGAGCGATCGCTCGCTCCATCCACTGCCGATGTCGTACGTATTCTGGATGGTTAAAGGGTGGAGGCAAGGGGTGAGGAGTGAGGAGTGAGGAGTGAGGAGTGAGGAGATAAAGGCATGAAGGGGTAAAGAGTGAAGGGGTGAAAGAGGAAGCCATTAGTCAAGTAGCAGCTTTTGCCTTTTACCTTCTGCCTTTTACCTTTTGCCTTTTACCTTTTACCTTTTACCTTCTGCCTTTTGCCTTTTGCCTTTTACCCTCTGCCTTCTAACTGCTAGCTGCTAACAGCAAGTCGAGCCGTTGTTCTTGATCAAGCTGGTAGAGGTCATCGCAGCCACCAATGTGCTGTTGATTGATAAAAATCTGCGGTACAGAACGTTTTCCGTTAGAGCGTTCTGCCATTTTAGTTCTGGCTGCTTCATCACCATCAATTTTGTATTCTGTAAAGCTGGCTCCTTTCCACCATAAGAGTAGTTTGGCGCGAATGCAGAAGGGGCACGTCTGCCAGGTATAAATTTCCACATTGGCGTTGACTTGCTCAGGATGTCGTTTGAGCAGGGAGTTGAGCGTTTTTAGCATGGGTTGATTGCTCCACGATCGCAGGGAGAAACAGCTTGAAAAACAGTTTAAAGCGAAGGAAAGGGCATTACTACCAGTATGCCAAGTCCGACCAGGGCGATCGCGACTGAAAAGGCAAGCAATTTAAGTCGATTTTGCCAGACTGGGCTAGTGGATGGTACTTCTAGTTTGCGCGATCGGGGCGGCACAGACGGCACGAACCAAAGGATCACACTGCCCAACGTCATGAAGCTGCCGAGGATAGCAGCAGTGCCAGCGATCCAGGTAAAAGTAAACCAGAGGCTTTGCGTCATGGAGTAGGTTGAGTAGGAACGTTCTATGGAACGTCCCTACTACAGAAGGGAGATACTTTATATTAATTAATCCACGATCCTAAGTTAAACATGACTCGCTAGGATCATGCGCTAGCTAGCTCAGACATCGTAAATGCGGCATTCCAAAGCGTCAGGACGTTCGTCGCAGTAGCGATCGAAATTTGTCTTTTGCATCAAGCGACGATCGGAGCTTGCCGCTTGCATTTCTTCTACCGCATCCCAGGCAACCGCACATTCGCTGGAAAGTTCGCCATTGTTACTACAGGCAGAGCGTGCTTGTTCAAGCATGGATTGCAACTGCTGTTCGAGGGGTGCAGTATTGTTCTCAAGTAATTTAGACATTATACGAGGCTCCTGTAACTGGGTTTCTGTAGCGTTAACCCGTTGATTCGCACATTTGTAACGAGTGCTTAGATCTAATCTAACGCTGTTGCTACGGTTTGACAGTAGAGAAAACTAGCAACTAGCGTGCGGTAATCTGGCTAGCCTCTAGACATAAACACGGGGAGAACGCAGTCCAAATGCCCGGGCTGACGCAGCAAAACTTAACACACTGAAGCGGGAAGATTGCTGTCAAGCACGTCTCCCCCTTTTGGTAGACTTAAAGACTGAGATCAGAATTAACAGAACCGCGCAAACTCAAGCAGTTGGAGGATTTACTTCGTGGAGAACACGCTCGGTCTAGAGATTATTGAGGTTGTAGAACAGGCGGCGATCGCGTCTGCCCGCTGGTTGGGTAAGGGCGAGAAGAATATTGCCGACCAGGTTGCGGTAGAAGCCATGCGCGAACGCATGAACAAGATTCATATGCGGGGTCGTATCGTCATTGGTGAAGGTGAGCGCGACGACGCACCCATGCTCTACATCGGTGAAGAAGTCGGTATTTGTACACAAGAGAATGCCGAAGCCTTCTGTAACCCTGATGAACTGGTTGAAATCGACATCGCGGTAGACCCTTGTGAAGGTACTAACCTCGTTGCTTATGGTCAGCCTGGTTCTATGGCAGTGTTGGCAATCTCGGAAAAAGGCGGACTGTTTGCTGCACCCGACTTTTACATGAAAAAGCTGGCAGCGCCACCTGCTGCTAAAGGCAAAGTCGATATCAATAAATCCGCAACCGAAAACCTCAAGATTCTAGCTGAATGCCTGGATCGGGCGATCGAAGAACTCGTCGTTGTCGTGATGAAGCGCGATCGTCATACGGACTTGATCAAAGAAATTCGTGAGGCTGGTGCCAGAGTTTCTCTCATTAGCGATGGCGATGTGGGCGCAGCAATTTCTTGCGGTTTTGCTGGCACCAATATCCATGCGCTGATGGGCATTGGTGCGGCTCCTGAAGGGGTCATCTCCGCTGCGGCAATGCGGGCAATGGGTGGGCACTTCCAGGGACAACTCATCTACGATCCAGAAATTGTGAAGACAGGGCTGATTGGCGAAAGCAAGCAAGCTAACATCGATCGCCTCAAGAGCATGAATATCAATGATCCCGACAAGGTGTACGATGCCCATGAACTTGCCTCTGGTAAAACCGTGCTGTTTGCCGGATGTGGCATCACAACGGGCAATCTGATGCAAGGCGTACGGTTCTTTGGTGGTGGCGCTAGAACGCAGTCGCTAGTCATCTCCAACCAGTCCAGTACGGCTCGCTTTGTAGACACAATCCATATGTCTGGACAGCCAAAAGTCGTGCAGTTGCACTAACTTGTTAGTAGTTGGTTGTTAGTTGTTAGAGCAACGGCGGCTAACCGCTAGCAACCAACCGCCACGCATTGAGATTCGGTTCACATAAAAAGAGCGCATTTTGAAATGAACATTGCCGTTGTAGGGTTAAGCCACAAAACAGCCCCGGTTGACGTTCGAGAAAAATTAAGCATTCCCGAAACCCTTTATGAAAGAGCGATCGCTCAGCTTTGCGCCTGTCCTCACCTTGAAGAAGTTGCTGTTCTAAGCACCTGCAATCGCCTCGAAATCTATCTGGTCACTAGCGAAACCGAGCAGGGCATCCGCGAAGTAACCCAGTTTTTAAGCGATCACAGTAAGCTTTTTCTCCCACAGTTACGCCCCCATCTTTTTACCCTGTTGCATCAGGATGCGGTGATGCATCTCATGCGTGTTGCCTCTGGGTTGGATAGCCTTGTGCTCGGTGAAGGGCAAATTCTGGCTCAAGTCAAGCACTGTCACAAGCTAGGGCAGCAGCATGAGGGCATCGGACGTGTGCTCAATCAGCTATTTAAACAAGCGCTGACAGCCGGTAAGCGCGTTCGGACTGAAACCAGCATTGGCACTGGAGCGGTTTCAATTAGTTCCGCAGCCGTAGAGTTAGCGCAGATCAAAGTGCAAAATTTAGCTGCCTGTCGCGTCGGCATTCTGGGTGCGGGCAAGATGTCTCGCCTCCTGGTGCAACACTTACTCTCTAAAGGCGCAGTCAGTATCTCGATTTTGAACCGCTCCTTAGAACGGGCGCAGGAATTAGCGAAACTTTTCCCAGACGCAGAGTTGCACCTCCATCCGCTGTCTGACCTGCCGACCGTGCTGGCAAATTCCGACATCGTGTTTACGAGTACAGCGGCGACAGAACCCTTACTTGATCGTGCCAAGCTAGAAATGGTCTTAGATCCAGCGCAGCCATTGATGCTCTTTGATATCGCTGTCCCGCGCAACGTTCATACAGATGTCAATGAACTGCCTCATGTGCAGGCATTTAATGTTGATGACTTGAAGGCAGTCGTGGCGC
>JBGTJW010000365.1:0-2514 GCA_041744955.1 Stenomitos sp.
ACCGTTCTCGGTTTGACACGGCTGCTACAACGGGGGGAGGCAGCGCTACTGCTGGTTCTTCCGATGTAGGAAGTGTTAGCTCGGCTTCTGGGACGGTTAGCTGGCTGGCTCGATCCCTACGCTCATCGATCGCCAGTTCGCCGATCGACTGTGTGCCGTTCAATGCCCCACTCCGAGCATCCAGCGATTGAAGATTGCCGTCAAACTCTGGATGAAGATAGAGAATCGGCAGCGCCCAGTAAAGCTGCTTGGAACTATATGAAGAAATCAGTCCTTGACGAGCGCGATTCAGGCTGAGATCAACGGGGTAGACCTGCTTCAGATTGCGATAGAACAGGCGGCTTAGATTCAGCGCTACATCATCTGGAATGCGTTCTGCCATTGCCAGCACTGCCGGAATGCCACGTCTGACCAGCGCTTCTGCTAAATTGCCGTCGCCAACATCACTGATGACCTCAGTCGTTGCCGTGTAGACACCCCGGCAGGAGTTGAAAACCGCCATCCGAATGCCGTTATTAACTAGCAGCCCCGCCAGATCATCGCCACTTAAGGTTTCAGTCAGCCCCGTTTTGCGGCTAACCAGATAGAGCTTGCCGCCTGCGGTGCCTAGATTGCTGTGTCCCGCATAGTGCAGTACATGATAATGGTTGTGTTCCAATGCCTGTGTGAGCTGTTCGCGATCGGGCTGCTCCAAAATCGTTAGCTGAACGTCTGAGTAACGGCTGCTGCCATTTCGATTGCCGTTTTGACCCGTGGTTTGTAGCTCTTCTTGAAGATGCAGCGCTTCTTGCTTGAGCGCCAGCATTTCCTGATCGGTCGGTGCGGCTAGCACCATGAGAATTTTGAGCGGTTGGTGGGCATCGATCGCGGCGGTCGTCTGAAACTGCGCCAGGGATGCCATCGTTGCAAAACTGGAGTGATAGCGAGAGAAGACAACATCTGTTCCCGTAGCGATCGGGCGATTGCCTGCATATAGCACCTCCCACGGCAAGCGCGGCAGGCGTGTGTCTTTTAGCCCCAACCGTAGACGCAGCACTTCCTGCCGATGCTGGGCAATGCCCTGTGCCGTCATCCAGCTATCACGAATCGTTCCTTGAAACAACGCACTATGAAGCTGTTGCCCCAGCGCGACCAAATTGCCCTGTGCTTCCGTTTGCTCAGACGGTATGGCATCAGGAAATGAGTGGAATGTATCCCCACGCAGCAGCCCTTGCAGTGGGTCATTCATCAACACACTTGCCTGAGCCAGCCATTCATCCACAGGCCATGTAACTTGCTCTTCTGCCAATGGCACACCAGGCGCTACCTTTTCTGTCCGCACAAGGTAGTCGTCTTCCCCTATCGGAGTCACAGAAATATGAAATTCCTGAGTCACAGTTATTCTCCAAGAAGACTATAGATGCAATTCCCTGTTATCTCAGACCCGATCGTGCAGGTCTAATCTTTATAATCAACGATCGTACGTAAGAATCAGGGAAAAATGCTTGTGATCTTGATCATGCTTACTCACCGTTAGATTGCCCTAAAGAGCCAGCTAGAACGCTGTTAACTCACGTTTTAGCAAAAATCATGCTGGCAAAACTAACTTAATGGCTTTCAACTCCAGGTAGGAGATTAGAGGTTTCGGTAAATGCACTGAGTAAGCAGCTTCAGCTTTGTTAATTCTTGTTGATCATGGCACGGTCTACTGATGAAGACGTGCATCAGGATGAAAAGTTACCGAAACTTCAAATAGCCTTAGCATTCTTCAAGCTTCCAACATTCCTCAAGGCGTTGGCACGAAATTGCTCTGATCGCTGACAAGGTTGAATGCGATCGCAATCAGAGGCTTGCTTTATTCAAGTCAAAAAATTGTTCGTAACGTCATCGTTACCTTAAGCCGACGACTTCATTTGGAGGGTCAGGTCGCAAGCGTAGGTAAGGTGATGAACCCCGTCGGTAAGGTTCGCAGCAGCCAAAACGAACTGTAGCTTAAACAAACGGTCGCGTTTAATTGTTCTTTAAGCTTCTAAGCGCGTAAAGCTATGACAACGACCGATGTCGATATGGCAACAATTAAGCCCGCATTGATCAACAGGAGCCAAAAAAGGTGAATAAAGGACACACCGCCTGCGTGCATACTAAGAAGTGCTGCAAGGCACATCCAGGGGAAGCACAGCCCGAAGGCTCCTGAAAAACGTTTGATTGAACGAACATTTAATGACCAGCGACGGAGTATGGCGTAGAGAATGCTAATCTCTCCGAACGAAAGAAAAGCGTTTCGTTGCAAATCGCCTTTCTGGTTTTGTCCGTAGTATGGACTAACGTTAACGTCTATTAAAGTTGGTGGATCGGCGATCCAGTAGTTATACCGTTTTAATATGAAGCTGCGCCAATAGGGCTTCGAGAGTAAAATTGTAGGAGGTCAATGACGCTATCGTTTCAGAGGCGATCGCATCCAGTTTAGAGGAGAGCCGTTGGCGTAGTTCCTCCAGAGTTGGACAATTTTGCCAGGCGAGTTGTTTTTTAAGCAAT
>JBGTJW010000366.1:0-3793 GCA_041744955.1 Stenomitos sp.
ATGTCTCCATTTCCTTCCTCTTTCTAATGCTTTTTGTAGCTTCTCCACTTGCTCGGGAGTAAGATGATTCTTTGCTGGCATCTTGCACTTTTTGACGAATTTGATTTTGGATTATACCCTATTTAAATGCTGAACAGCTTAACCCAGCAAGATAAAGCAATTAAACAAAATACACAACTAATAGCGGCACTTGCTCTATTGCTTTGTTTCGCTCTACTCCTCCAGCTATTTAAAGGCTGGCGCTAAACATACCGCTATCGTTATGTTCAAAAACAGTTGATAAGAAGTTTCTAACAATTTGGCAAATAGCTTGATGGCTCACTCTACCTATCCTTTGAAATCGGCTGCAAGGAGTTTTGAACGATCGCCTCATTACACTCCTCGACTGATTCGCCTTGTGTCATCGCTGTCATCAGTGCTTCATACGCAGAGATCTGAGCTTCTAGCAGAGTTTTAGCGCGGAGGAGCGACCAGCGTTCCTTCTGCTCTCGTTCAGCAGGCGGCAAGCCCAGTTGCGCGAGTAAGCCTCTCAACTTTTGGCGATCGTCGGCACCCCCTTCGACGTTGCCATAAATTAATTTTTCAGCCGCGATGCCTGCCATCCAAATGGTGCAGTAGCGATCGAGTAACTGCCCGGATAGCTGCCCTTGCTGCATAGCGGCTTCCAGTTCAGCGGAGTCAAACCGCACGCCGCCTTGACCGGGATACCCTTGCCTAAGAGCATCCCAGGCATTCAACGTGTAGCCAGTAGTAGGGATGCCTAGCTGATGGGCAACCAGGAAATGCCCTGCTTCATGACGAATCACGCGATCGCGGTGTCCTGCTGAAAAGCTAGCCAGCCAGTCTAGCAGTAGCGTTGAGCCTTGTCCCCGCCAGCTTAAGGTATCGAGCGTTGCCAGCCCTAAAACCCCAGCCGTAGCGAGCGTCGGTACTAACGGCGATATATTGACTAAAGGTCCTAGCAAGCTGGTCATCGTGATTGTAAAGATGCCGATCGCTACTAAATTGAGCGAAAGTTGATTCATTAAAGTAAATTGTTAATCTTTGTGACTGCCTTCTAGCCTAACAATGAATCGGTAATGGCGATCGCTCACTCCATCCATCCAGCCAAAAATAAATGCTTACAGGATGTCAGCGAAGCTTGGGCTTGGTCACTACCTGCGTGTAGCCAACGGCAAGTTGCTGTTAGCCGCTTGATTAAGAGATAGTAGAGTAGCGGCGCGTCTTCCTCTTGCGTCCCGATTGCGCCATCAATACGCGACAAACCGTATGCTACAAATTTCTCAGACGGTGTTCATTCCAGCACACGAGATCGAACTGAGTGCCATTCGCGCCCAGGGTGCAGGCGGACAGAACGTTAATAAAGTGGCAACCGCCATTCATCTACGCTTCGACGTTGGGGCTTCTTCACTGCCCGATCGCTACAAGGAGCGGCTGTTGCAGTTGACCGATCAGCGGCTCACAAAAGAGGGGGTGATTGTCATCAAAGCGCAGGAACACCGTAGCCAGGAACAAAACCGCGAGGAAGCCCTCAGGCGCTTGCAAGAGCTGGTTAAAAGCGTGGCGATCGTGCCGAAACGACGCAAGCCCAGCAAACCAACGCGCAGTTCTCAGCAAAAACGACTCGACAGCAAAAGTAAGCGTGGTCAAATCAAGGCAGCGCGGGGCAAGGTTGTGGACTGATAGTTGGCGCAGAGCCGCTTAGACCTTACCGAAGCGTCGATCGCGTTGCTGGTAGGCAGTCAAGGCTTGGTGAAACGCCGCGCGATCGAAATCGGGCCATAGCGTATCCGTCACATACAGTTCTGCGTATGCCATCTGCCAAAGCAAGAAATTACTCAACCGCATCTCGCCACTGGTGCGAATTAACAGATCTGGGTCACAGATGCCAGTGGTATAAAGATGGCGTTCAAAAATGGCTTCATCAATTTGCTCCGGTTGAAGCAGACCTTGCTGCACTTGAGTCGCGATCGCACGACACGCCTGAAGAATTTCCTGCCGACCGCCGTAGTTAGTTGCCACTGTAAACCGGATGCTCTGATTATGCTGCGTTGCCTCAACCGAGCGGGCAATTTCTTCCTGAAGCGACTGGGGCAGCGCTTGTAGATTGCCTACAAAGCGGATCTGCACATTTTCCTGCACCATCTCCCGCAATTCTCGGCGCAACACCCGCTCAAACAGCGTCATCAAAAACTCCACTTCTTCGGAGGGGCGACCCCAGTTTTCCGTCGAAAAGGCATACGCTGTGAGCGCCTGAATACCCCAATCACGACAACAGCGGAGGAGATCCTTCAGCACATCTACACCACGCCGATGTCCCATAATTCTCGGCTGACCACGACGCTTTGCCCAGCGCCCATTACCGTCCATAATGACAGCAACGTGTCGTGGCAGCCGTTCGCGCTCAAGGTCAACAGGCAACTCTTGCAAAACAGTTGGCTTTACGGTCATAGTCTCTCCCAGCAGCAAACGATTATGTAGATAGTTCGATCAAACGGTAAAGATGGATGCCTAGGAGCCGGACGCGTGCGATCGTTCGCTTCTTACTTCTACCCTAACTCCTACCCTTCCGCCGACCCAGAATCCGTGCAGTTAGCGCTAAAACTTGAGTGCCAAGCTGACGTACAAGGCTACGGAGATTCGGAGCAACCGTGTCACGTTCAGCCGTTTGAGCAAAGCGTGCGCCCAGCAAGTCCTTCAGTTTACTGCTGGTCAAGGGGCGATTTAGCGTACCCCGTTCTGCCAACGAAATTGACCCTGTTTCCTCGGAAACCACCACACAAATACAGTTTTCTACCCGTTCGGTAATGCCCATGGCGGCTCGATGACGGGTTCCTAACTGGCGAGAAGCAGTACGCTCTGATAGCGGCAAAATGACTCCTGCTGCAATCAGACGATTATCACGAATTAAGACGGCTCCATCGTGCAATAAGGTTGTTGTTTGAAAAATAGTTTGAATCAGTTCCTTTGAAACTTCAGCATTGATCCTTACTCCTGGCACAGAAAAATCACGCTCATCAATGGGGATACCTGTTTCTAAAATCAGCAGGGCACCGATGCGGTTTTGCGACAGTTCTTTGACGGCATCGACAATTTCATCAGTGACACTACCAGATTTCAATGTGGTTCTTCGTGAAGATTGGAACAACTGAAGCAACTCGCCCCGACCAATCTGCTCCAAAAAACGACGAAACTCTGATTGCAAAATAAACGCCATAGCGACGGCAGAACCAATCACTAAATTGCCCAGTACAAAACTGAGCAACGTCAATTCCAGTCGTCTGCTGAGTGCGGCTGCCAGCATCAGCACGATGAAACCACGCACCATCCAGAGGGTACGCCGCTCACCAATAATGACCAGCATCATATAAGTGAGGGCAAGCACTAGCCCAACATCAATGAAAAACCTGAGGTTTTGAACGAAGAGAAGCGGTAGGGTCTGCATCCAGCCAGGGGTCGTCAGCAGCCATTGCCTCCATAGATATCCCATTGATCTGGATTAACCCTGCGCTTCTACAACGTGTTAAGTGTTGAGTGTTAAGTGGTGAGTGAGGCAGGACGCTGCGTTACACAATCGCCTACTGCCTGTAACTACTTCAGTCGCTCTGGCAAGCGGTCTTGTCGAAGCAAATCTTGATAGGTTTCTCGCTGTAGGATAATGCTAGCGTCTCCATCCTGAACTAAAACAGCCGCTGGTCGAGCAATGCGGTTGTAGTTAGAAGCCATGCTGTAATTGTAAGCTCCGGTTGCCATGACGACGAGTAAGTCATCAGGCTGCGTGGTTGGGAGGGTC
>JBGTJW010000367.1:0-5170 GCA_041744955.1 Stenomitos sp.
AGATGTAATGGCGGGTGTGATGACAACTCCTACGATCGTAAATAACAAATAATCCCGCACCGTTTGCGCTCGATCGCCGCCCAATAGCTCCACGACTTGTTGCAACTGGTTCAATAGTTTTTGCTGAATGGTTTGCCAAAACTCCTCATGCTCCAGGCACAGACCATCCGTCAGAGAACGATGCAGCGTTTCCACAATCATGCGGGCACCCAATTTTGCGCCCACCTCACTATGCATCCCGCTGCCGCACCCATCACACACCACCGCGATCGTCCCGGCTTCAGAGATGTTCCAGCCATACGCATCCTGGTTATTCTTGCCTACTCGCAGATGCTCTCGCCCGATCACCGAGCCACCTACCAGTTCAAATTCGTGCTTCATTGTGGGATAGTGTTTCTATAACACCAAGCTTAGTGTCAAAAACACACGATGTCAACCCATGACCTACACGTACCAATATCCCCGTCCTAATCTGGCTGTCGATTGCGTTGTCTTTGGGTTGGATAAGCCGAACAGCCTCAACGTCATGCTTATCCGGCGCGGCTTGCCTCCGTTTCAAGAGCAATGGGCACTGCCTGGCGGTTTTGTCCACATTGATGAATCAGTGGATGCGGCTGCCCGTCGGGAGCTACAGGAAGAAACTGGGCTGAAAAATGTGTTCTTAGAGCAGTTGTATACCTTCGGTCGACCCGATCGCGACCCTCGTGAGCGCATTGTTACCATCGCCTACTATGCCCTGGTCAATCTCCAGGAACATTTCATTCAGGCAGCAACGGATGCTAGTGAAGCGGCATGGTTTCCCATCACTCAGTTACCACCCCTTGCGTTCGACCATGACGAACTTATTGCCATGGCGATCGCCCGACTGAAAGGAAAGGTTCGTTATGAGCCGATCGGGTTTGAACTCCTCCCCAAGAAATTCACCCTTTCCCAACTGCAAACCCTCTACGAAACGGTGCTGGGAATGCCTCTTGATAAACGCAACTTCCGCAAAAAAATTCTCAAAATGGGTTTACTAAGCGAATTAAATGAAACCCAGACCGACGTGGCTCATCGGGCTGCTCGACTTTACCAATTTGACGAATCAACGTACCGTCAATTAAAAGAAAAAGGTTTTAACTTTGAGCTTTAGTCATCAACGGTTAAGGCTGAGAAACCAATGGCTCAGACCCATTCAAACAGTGCTGGCTAGATCCGACGCTTGATCCCCCTTAATCCCCTTTTGACGAGAGCAGCCACAGGCAGCGGGAACTTGCTTTATGTATAGCGTGTAGCAAGGGAATTGGTCTCACTCTTGCTAAGGATTGTGGATTTAATAAAATCGAATCTTTGCGTAGGATGTGTTAGCGCAGCGTAACGCATCAAAAGCCTCGGAGGCGATGCGTTACGGCTATTGCCTCACACATCCGACAAAATCCGATCTCATTTAATTCTCATTCCTAAGAAAGCTCTGCGATAAGAAAGCCCCAGGGATGGGTCTGGGGCGAACACTGTTGATCGTTGATGCACAAACGATCGCTAAAAACTAAAGAACAGCCCAATACATCTGGAGGCACACCGAATCGATCGCTTTTATCTGTTGCCTAACCGTCTGTTGCTCAACTCTCTGCTGCCCAACTGCAACGACTGAAGGCGGATCGCATAGGGAGCGTTTAAGGACAAGCTAGCGATCGTAGAGAGCTTTCCTTAAGGTTGCTTGCTGTCGTAGATCAACACTAAGACGATCGCGCTGCAAATACCTTCCTCTGGAATGCAAGCGAATTTCCACATTTGGAAAGCAGGCTCAAAGCGTTTGTGTACCTTAGAAGCGGTTGCACGATCGACCCAGGACGATCGTGCCGTTTTTTAGTGCATAAAGACCATCTGCTTCAACGATGGTAGTCCCTGCCGCACCCCGTACAGTGTTGGAAAGCTTTCCATCATCGCTATTCTCTGTTTCGCTGTTGACTGACGCTGAGGTATCAAGCGTCACCGCATCCGTCGCAAACGGTGTTGTCACCAAGTCATCTGGCAAACCTGGCAAGCCACCTGCCCCTGTGACAATAAAGCTACCTTGCCGCAGACTGCGAGCCATACAACTCTGGGCAATCAGCTTGCTGGTATCGACAACCTCCGTGGGCAAAGACACGCGGCTTGGCTGCAATGTCACCCTGGGTACAATCACGCTTCCCGACCGTAATCGACCGCTGGCGTTGACATCCACCCGATCGTTGCCGTCTAGAGCCGCAATGTTAAGACTGTCAGTCTCCGGTCGATAGCGAAAGCCGAAGAAGGCAGGCGTATTCAACGTGATGTCACCACCACTGCCGTCGCGGGACGCTGCCAGGATGTCGCTATCATCCAGCGCCACGATCGCCTGTGCGCCCAGAGTGATGTTGCCGCCGCTGCCAGTGCCGCTCAAAACACTGGTTGTCAGATCGCTATTGCTGCGTAGCTCAATGATGCGGGCGGCGATCGCAATGTTGCCACCTGCCGCCTGAGCCGATGTTGTCAAAACCTGGCTGTCGATCGCCTGTAGTCGATCGCGCAGGCTAAGGGTGATCATGCCAGCATTCCCTCCCCCTCTACTCTGGGCAGAAATGACGGCGTTATCTTGCAAAAACAGCGATCGTGCCTTCACGTCAACATTGCCACCATTGCCGCTGCTTTTGATGGTGGTCGCGCTAAACAAGCCGCTGGATTGCCCTGTCGCTGCATCCTTACCTGCCATTCGCACATCATCGATCGCGTTGATGCTAATAGAGCCTGCGGGTTGTTGACCGAGAGTGCTGGTTTGAAACTGTGCGCCATTGGTGAGCGAGAGTGACCGCGCAGTAACAGTGATGGCATTTCCCCCGATCTCATCCTTAATTGCACCCCGATCTACACGACTAAAAATGCCGCTGGGGAAGCCATCCAACCCAACGCCATCGAAGGAAACTGCGCCTGCCACGTTAATGTTGACCCCAGCGGTCTTGCCTTTACCCAGCGCACTGGTAGCGATCGCGGCTCCGTTCGTTACAGTAAGCGAAGCGGCAGCAAGGCTGATTTGTCCGCTGTCACCCTGAGCAATACGGCTGACGCTGCTGAAAATACCGCTGGAGAATTGTGGCGTTTGCCCGTCTAACGTTACAGAGTCAGCAATCTGCAAGCGAATATCGCCTCCGTCCCCCTGCCCAAACGTACTGGCGACTAGCGCTGCCCCACTTTGCATAGAGAACGAGCGAGCCGTGATGCTAATGCCACCGCTATCGCCGATCGCGCGTTCGCCAATGTAGCTGTAAATGCCGCCAGGATCGGCAAGAACACCGGATGGATCGCCCTTTAGCGTGACAGCATCCAAGATCCGAAGGTCGATCATGCCTGCATTCCCTCGACCAAACGTACTGGCATCGAGTTGAGCGCCGTTTTCCATGAGCAAACTGCCAGCAACAATAGTAATGCCGCTACCATTACCCACAGCCCCTTCTTGAACGCTGCTATAGGCACCGCTTGCAAACTTCTTGTTCGCCCCCACGCCTGCAAAGCGTACCTCGCCCTGTGCCTGAATATTAATACTGCCAGAGTCACCGTTTCCGAATGTGCTGGCAGTCAAAAGCGCACCATTGGTCACGGTGACAGACTCAGCAAAGATGTCAATGCCACCACTGTTGCCCACCGCATTGTCATTGATTTGGCTGTAGATGCCGCCCGATCGTCCAGCGTCATCTTCACCATCAACCATCACCGCACCGCGCGATCGCAGCGTGACAGTGCCACTATTCCCTCTGCCAAACGTGCTGGCATTAATCTGCGAACCGTCTTTGAGCAGTATGGAACCAGCCGTTACGTTGACATTACCGCTGTCGCCATTGCCCAGCGTTGCCTGATCAATCAAGCTACCATCCGTAAACACGATCGCACCCGACACGTTCAGGTCAATATCGCCTGCCTTAAGGCCTGGGGTGCCTTCAGCCGCAGCAACGCCACCTTGTAGGCGACTGCCGCCAGCAAGACGAACGTTTTGGGCATTCACGCCAATGCTGCCGCCTGTCCGGACATTCACCTCAGTTCCATTCGTCAACGCCACGTCGGCTAGGGGTTGTTGTAAGTCTCGATAGCCCAAGCGCAGACTGCTGCCGCTGCCATTTAGCTCTACAACACCTTGACCAGACAAGCCACCTAGCTCTACTCGCCCACCTGGCACCAGCAACGCCCCTTGATTGAGCAAAACATTTCCACCTACCAAGGCTAGACTCTGACCGCTGGGCACCTGGAGCCTTGCCTGACTGACGATCGGCTGGTTGACTAGCTGGTTAAACAGCAACGCCGAGGGCTTGACCGTCAGCAACGATGGCGCATTGGGATTGGTCGCACTGTAAAGACCCTGATTGCCAAACTGGATGGCGCTTGCAGTGGTAGCCAGAAAGCTGCCACCCACGTTAAGCGCAGCATTGGGTCCAAAAAGAATACCGCTGGGATTGATGAAAAAAAGGTTGGCGCTCCCACTCGTCTGGATCAACCCGTCCAGTTGAGATGGTTGCCCACCCGTCACGCGACTGATGATATTAGTAATCGTCGCGGCATTGTTGAAAAACGCTGTTTCGCCCTGCCTTAAAGAGAACTGGGCAAAGCTATGGAACAGGTTGCGATCGCGAATGGCACCCCCATCAATTTGAAACAGCGATCCCGCAGAAACCTGCGATCGCTCGCCGCTTGACAGCGTTGTGTCGGGTATAACTTGCGCCAAGCTACGATCGCCCAGACCCAGCAGCGTAAGGCAGCAGACCTGACCGATAAGACATAACCGTTGCGATCGTCCGACCATAACCAACTTCCTCTCCAGTGCGACGCTCAGAATCCCTAATTCGGCAGCGAGTCTGAACAGCCACAGCCTTTGTTGAGTGCAAAACGTTAACTGCCATCGTTCTCAGTCGCTCGGTGCCATTAACTTACAGATAGTCTTCGGAGCAAAGCCCCATACCCCTGCTTACATTTAATTGAGGCTACCAGCTTAACCGTCAAAGAGGCTCAAGGTGTGGCTGACGAACCTGCTACTTTGATGAAGTTTGTCATGAAACGTCGTAGTTTTGTGAAGAAAGTATCCTTGTAGCTACGTAGAAGGTGCGTTGGGGTTGGTATGGGTCAGAAGCTCCTGCTCTACTGGCGGTAGAATAACGCTACTGTTTAACGTTCAACCTTGCTGCTGCCA
>JBGTJW010000368.1:0-3254 GCA_041744955.1 Stenomitos sp.
AAGATTCTTTTGAGCGGTGAACTGTAAGGGCAAGCTAATGTTTAGCGAACTAAGCCGAGATTTAACAGTTCTTGAGAAGATGCCAAGACATCGATCGCTGCAAAGAAAATCTTGCCTTGAGGGTCGAGCAAAAATCGCCACGCCAGATTGAGCCGAACTTTGTCACCTGCCCAAGGGGTTTGCACGTGCCCCGTCACCTTAATCTGATCAAAGCCATTTTCTGCATGCTCACCCATGCCGCGTTCAGGAGTCAGCTTGAGTCCGTAACATTCTTCCTGCATGTAGGAGAGAATTGCCGCTCGGCCAACGATCGGCTGCTGAAACGGCGGTTGCAGTGCGCCATCTTCGGTAAACAACTCGACTGCGGCTGGAAAATCGAAGGCGTTCATCGCCTCCATGTAGCTCAAGACCGTTGGGTGATCAATGCCTTCGATCGTCACAGTTGATCGAGCAATCAGATTTTCAGGCACAGTGACGGGATGCTTGACTGCTGGCGTTTCACCCGTCGGCGCATATCCCATATTCAGCACGACATCCCGCAAGACGGTGAGTTGTTGACCCGCTTCAAGTCCGCGAATCGCCTGGAGTGATTCGGAAGCTTCCCCAGATAAAACATAGTCTTGGGGAATCGGCGCAACGATTCCCTGCTTCATCCATTCGCCCAACTGATACCAGAAGCCTAACTTCACATTCATGCCGAAAGACGAATAGGTACGGCAAATTGGCGTATCTGTGTGATTGACCAGATCGCACATGACTTGCGCTTGCTGTAAGGTCGGCATTTGCCTGATTTGCGTTAGAGTTTCTTCTGCAAAGACCATATTAGCGGCTCCCATTGCCGCAGGCGTGATCGAACTCCCCATCTCGGTGTAGGCAAACCAAAGCAGGGCTAACTGATCCTCGGCACTCAGTCGATCACAAGCCGCAACCGTCGTCGGAATCACATCCGCAACCTGTGTATCGGGAAAAATGGAACGAGCTGAATCGAGTGTATATGTCATAAACAAAGCCTCCTAGAAACGGCGTTTTCAGACCAGAGTGGCTGAAGTAACTGAACCATTGCTTTGATAGTAGGATTAATCCTCCGACTTGCCCGCGGTTTCTTTACATCTCTATAGCAGTTGATTGAATCAAATACGAAATCAAACATTGGACTGCCACAGTAGCAGTATTCGTGAGATGTAGAGAGTATTGTCAACTTAACTCAATTTAGCCCTGCTTATTGAGAATGCGTATCGTTGGAGTCATGAAAGAATCAGTCTTCTAATCTCTGTAAATGGGCCATGCTCTCAACAAGCCAGTCGTTGAACCGTTAAGTTGACAATACCCTAGAACGTTACCGCTTCAATTCCAGCCCCTGTTCTGGCATTCATGCAAGAAGTCTATTATTTCTATCAATTCAGGAAGGGGTTCTTTGCATAATCCCACCCTCTGTCTTAATCTCTTTCAGCTCAATAGCTTTGATCCGATCACCAAAGGACTGCGCTTCTTGGCGCATGATGTGCAGACACTGTTTTCCTTCTTTCAACAGATCAGCCCTGGGGTTTAGAGTACTGCATCTGGAAGTCGTACCACCCAGACAGGCAGAAGATTTAGCCGATTTACAATTGATTGCCGAAACGTTCTAATTCACCTTCTGTAGTCGTACAAGGGGTCTGAGGTGCCGCGCCAACAGCTTTAACCGATACAGCCTAAACAAGCTCCCATCGCTCACCAAACATGAGTCGATAGGAGTTTAAGTTGGATCACTTATGGCGCAGGGCATCAGTGGCATGAAACGAGAAGTGCTTAAAGCGCTTCAATGGGATACTCAGCCCTTTTCCAGGCTGCCAGACCACCCATGAGTTCAGCAATATGTTGATAGCCTGCTGCCCGCAATTGCGATGCCGCCTTAGCCGTTTGCTCATCTGTCTGTCCATAGACGTAAATGTCACGGTCGATTTCGAGACTAGCGCGGACACAGGCGACTAGCTCATTCAGGGGCATTGCGATCGCTCCCATGATGTGGCTAGCGTTGAACGTGTTCCGCTCTCTAACGTCAATAATTGTCAGGGCCGGCTCACCCCAATCCAAGCGCTCTTTGAGAGCAGCAACGCTAGCTTTGTCCTGCATGGCACCGGGGACAGGAATGAGTGAAAAAAGCTTAGACATGGTTTACCAAGAATAAAAGATCACAGTCTGAACGGTTATGCGGCTACGGATAAAACAAGGCAGGGGTCAAATTCAAGAGGCTTGACGGCTTAGGCAATTTGCTAGGGCAACTTCTGCCTCACTCAGCTTGGGAGCAACCTTGAGGTTAAACACTCGCTCAAGCTGATCGTTGCCCATCTCACTTAGAGCGCGCTTGAGGCTCGGTTGACTAAGTACCGTTGGCAAACAAGCGATGAGGGCACTGGTGCGATCGGCTTTAGAAGCGACCTTAACTGCCTGTGGAGGCATCGTTTCAGAAACCGTTACAGTCTTAAGCGGCAACGCTAGCGCCGGATTGAAAAACAGTCCTGGTAGCCACAGCAAGCCCACTAAAAAAGCCATTAGGAGCGTGCGACGTACACGAGCAGTAAGCTGATTGAAGGCAAAACTGAACCCAACAAATGGTGCTGAACTGTGATTTTTGAGACTTGAAAGAGTAGTCATAACAGTCCTTGGTAAGGTGGAAAGTTGCTGGAAAGCGCTGGCACTGCCAAGGCTTGATGGTGGTCAAACTAGAACACACTACAAAGTCCAACCAAAATGGCTGACTTACAGCGGCCCCAAAAGTGCAGAACGCCCTGACTCGAAAACACTTCGAGTTTTAAAGCGAGGCAAAGCCTGCATCCAATTTCCATGCCTGTTTCAGGAGATCCTGATAGAGCGTTTCCCGCAGCAGCATCTGGCGGTACTGCTCGATGAGCAACGCTTGAGCCTGTTCCAGAGACATCTGCTCTACTTGGTCTGTAAAGCGTCTGAGGCTGAAGGATTGCTCTAAAGTAAGTTCAGTGACTTGATCCATCGCGATTGCTTGCGCCCTCAATAATCTAAAGCGTGAACAAGGGCTTTGCGCCATTTGTTACGCTATGTAAACTAGTGTAACGAATTATTTACATAATTTGACGATTTCCGAGAATTATGTAACAAATCCCTTTGCTTTAGCTTTTCAGGCGCGTTTGAACCCACGGCAAAAGGGTGGTGCGCTAGACATGGGGATTTGAATCGCAGGATTTAGCCCGACAAAGCTTTCTGGGCAACCCGTCCCCATGTCTAGAGCACTACCAAAG
>JBGTJW010000369.1:0-3924 GCA_041744955.1 Stenomitos sp.
CGATCTCAACCGGATTGAAAAGTGTTGGGCTTGGCTCAAAAGTCGCATTCGCAAGCGCTTCGCTCAAGCGGCTTCTCTGCGTCAGGCGATGGAGTCCGTGCTCAAAGAGGCGGTGTCCTAACACTATTGGCTGTAGCTATATTGCTGAATGCGGAGTTGGGATTGACGCAGGCGCTCGGCCATCACTTTGGCGGTACTGCGCTCAAACTGGGTCAGTTTGGCATCGAAGGCAAACACCTGAGCATTGATGGTGTTCACGCCAGTCTGGGCCAATGCCGAAATGGCGTGAGCGCTCTGGTGATCCAGCTCAGACAGTCGCTGCTGTTGCTGCTCAGCGTTAGGGTTGGGGCGCTTGGCTTTGCAGCGGGATTTGCCGTTCCCATTTATGGCTTGCTGTTCTTCAACGGTAAAAGTCATTGCTCGTACTCCTGTGGATTGGATTGAATGTGTTCGATCAGCTTCTTCTTCGCAAGACTCAGGCTCCTAACTCGATTTAATTGAGCGGAAATGAATAGAAGCTTTCTGGCATCACGTTTGGTGTAGAGAGGCTTTGGCTCAGGAATCAAGGCAAACGGTAGCCATTCATAAAATTGCGCTGCGCTAAGCGATCGCCCTGTATGGGCATAGACCATCTGTCTAATTTCATCTCTTGTGAAGTCCTCTAATACCTGAACTGTCGTCATTTCTAGGTTTTCGCTTGAAACTCACCTGAAATTCGCCCACTTTTCTCACAACTAGGTGAGCTTCAGTTGAACTTGACTGGATATTAGCACACAATGTGCAAAGAGTGTGTACACTTAAAGCAGATAATGTGCTGTAGGGTAATCTGGAGGAGGCCAACAGTGTATGAAACCGAAGTGGCAACCAACAAAGCCCGGATTGTTAGCTACGTCGATCCGGAAATCAAGGAAAAACTCGAAAAGTTGGCTGAGGCACGTCTCAGAAGTCTTAGTAACTTGATTGAGGCAGTGTTGGTTGATGAAGTTGCCAGTGCAGAAGCTAACGGCGAACTGCCCCAAGGCGATCAACAAAAGAAATAAATTCACCTTTTTTTAACACACACGAAAACAAAGTGTGTCCACTTTGAGATCTGGGTATAAGATCACGACACAGGATTGAAGGGGCAATCGGCATGAAGCGTGTTGTCGTTAATGTCAGCGACGAAATGTTTGAGACTCTGAAAAATCTAGCGGAGCGTGAAGTTCGTTCGGTCCCTAACCTAGTGCTTTGGCTTGCTCAGAAAAGCTTGAGCGAAAAAGAGCAACCGCAATCTAAAGCAAGTTAGTGAGATCAGGCAGCGACCGTAAACCGATGAAGCGGAAAACTCAGTATGTGCGGCAGCCCTATTCAACTTGGCTTTTCAGAATCTTTTGCATTTTCCAGAATCTGCGGTCAGGTACCAGTGTGCTTACGGCGGTCAACTAGCTGGCAGAAGCATAGACAGCAGATGAATCAACAGGTTTCCACGTTTGAAGCAAGAGGAGTGTCCGTCATGTTCTAGTCAGCCTAGAAGCCAAAAACCCCAACTGATGGTACAGCAGGGGTCGAAAGGCTTGTTATTCAATTGAAAGATAGGAGCGGGAACGCTAACTGATGCTTTGTCGGGCAGGACGTTAGGTTACCCAGCTTTGCTATGCCAATTTTAGTGGCAATTTGTCAAAAGGTGCAACCTTTTTGATGAATTGTTCTCGTTTTGGCATGGCTTCCTATCTGCTGTTATTCCAGCTATAGGGAGTTGCGTTGTGCATCGAAAAATTTGTGTTTTGAGGGAGGGTAGCCCATGCAGCTAGCCCCCTCCCGCGCTTTTCCATCCGTGCAGGAAGGCGATGATCCCTTCCTCGCGCTCTGGTCCCACCGCTACGACTACCTCTGGGCCCAGCATCCGAACCCAGGAGAACGGCCCGATTGGCAAACCGAGAGCCGTCATCCCTTGAGCGATCGTCTACTCCAACAGGGCGCGGCGCTCTACGGTGTCCGGTTTGGTCCCACCACCCGCTACTGTGTCCTTGATGTGGACAAAGGCAGTGCTTACCATCCCACCCGCGATCGCTTCGCCTGGCGACGGTTGATCGAAGCGTTGGAAGTTTTAGGACTAGTGCAAGCAGTCATCTGCACGTCTAGCTACAGCGGGGGTCTGCATCTCTACTTTCCCTTTGACACCGAGCAGAAGACATGGGCGATCGCACTGGCGGTCTCCACCTTGCTGGAAAACAGCGGGTTCAAATTGGCACCGGGACAACTCGAAGTCTTTCCCAACTGCAAAGCGTATGTCACCAGTGGCGAGCACAGTCTCTACAACGGTCACCGACTGCCGATGCAGGCGGGGTCGTATCTCCTGAATCAAGACCTCCAGATGATCTGGGGCAACCAGGAGACGTTTGTGCAGCACTGGCAGTTTGCCCAACAGCGCAACAGCCTCGATACTAAGGCGCTAGACCGCATCTTGAAAGCTGCAAGGCGGCGACAGTTCCGCGTCACCGGCAAAGCGGATAAGTTCTTGAACGACCTGAATGCCGAAATTGAGCAAGGTTGGACGGGGTCGGGACAAACCAATCGGTTACTCGGACGCATTGCCATGCGCTCTTACATCTTTGGTCATGTCCTCTATACCGATAAGCCGTTAGAAGGCAACGCACTGGTGCACGATATTGTCACGATCGCCCAAGCTCTACCTGGCTACAGCGACTGGTGTCAGCATCAACATGAGGTCGAAAAACGCGCTCAGGACTGGAGGCTCGCAATCGAACAAAGCCACTACTTCCACTACGGCACCGACAAACGTCCCGCTGAGTTCAGTCCCGATCAACCTGATGAGTCAGAGCCAAACTGGAACCAGCAACGAGAAGCAGAAGCCAGAGCCAGGATTCAACAAGCTGTCGCTGACTTGCTAGAGAAAGAAGCACTACCGTCAGGCATTACCGAACGCTTTGATGCCCTCGTCACCTATAGACTGAGTGGAACCACGCTCTATCGTCACCGCGATCTGTGGCATCCCAAACATTTACGAAACGCAACAAGCGGCGCGCTTCAGAGTGCTGTGGAGCCGGATTGCTCGTGGGCGGCATCCGGCTCCATTAGTCACACAAACTTATTGGGTGAAAGTGGGTGTAAGACACTGCCTGAAGGGAGTTCTAGGGCGTTGATAAATATAGAACAGCAGGAAAGAGGGTGTAATAGTAGTTCCACTGGGGCTTTGAATCAGCCAGAGACCAGAAATATGACACAGGCAGAGGGAATTGCTTATATCAAACAGGTGTTAAACCAGGTCAAAGCGAGGCGGCAGGTGGAAACAACACAGAAACGACAACGACTGGCGTGGCGCGAGCAGCTTTCACTCCCGTTTAGCGATGACTCTGAGTAAGCGCTGGCGCTCAGCGATGGGATGATCCAGCAAGGGTAGCACTACCTACCTAGTGAGCCGAAGAGCAAAGCTTCTTGGGCGAAATCTAGCCGCTCTGTGTCACAAAGCGTTGAGGCCCGCACGCTCATTTTTCACACGTCTCTAGTTCCAATGCCTACTACTCAAACTTTATGATCCCATCATGGGGTTCTTTGCATAACCCCCCGAAAAGGTATATTCCAGATTGAGACAACTAAGTCTTAGCGTGATTTTCAGCAAGTTGATTGCTGCTAAAAGGTTCTTGTGCCAGGGCTTCCAGCGATTTGGTGCACTCTCGCCTGTCGGCATGATGATTGCTGCGTCAGTGCTCTTTCCACGCCAAGCACGCCTCAGAAAGTATACCTTTCGAGACATCGCGATCAGTGTGTCTCAATTCATGTCTCAAATAGCCTTTCTCACACAGTCTTAGACCTTACGAAACGCTGGAATACTTGATATAATGTTCTCGATGTTTCTCGACTATGCAGCATTTGCTTGCGTCGGAGACAAAGATTAATGACTTTCTTGATGTAAGACTCACGCAT
>JBGTJW010000370.1:0-8827 GCA_041744955.1 Stenomitos sp.
GCAACGATTAACGTCGTGGGCGGCTTTTTAGTGACCGATCGGATGCTGCAAATGTTTAAGAAAAAAGAGGTGAAGGCATGACAGATTTTTTGCCAAGCGGTATTCAGCTTAGTTACCTCACTGCATCAGCCCTCTTTATTATTGGCTTGAAGCAACTGGGATCGCCTGCCACTGCGAGAAAAGGCAATTTGCTCGCCGCGATCGGGATGCTGATTGCGATCGTGGCAACGTTGCTCGATCAAGCCGTACTGAACTACGAAATGGTGCTAATTGGCATCGCGATCGGGTCAGCGATCGGTGCGCTGATGGCTCAGCGGGTAGAGATGACCGCCATGCCGCAGATGGTCGGTTTACTGAACGGTTTTGGTGGCGCAGCTTCGGCACTGGTTGCAGTAGGGGAGTTTTGGAAAGTTACTCACAGTGCGACTGCCATTCCGGTGGATGAAACGATCACCATCATTCTCAGCATTTTGATTGGTGGGATCACGCTCACAGGTAGCTTGCTGGCATTTGTGAAACTGCAAGGCTTAATCAGTGGCGCACCAATTACCTTTCCGGTTCAACAACCGTTTAACCTGACGCTACTGGCTGTCTTTTTGGCAGGCAGCGCCTATCTCGTTGTGAATCCCCAGGAGACGACGGTGCTGTTCGCACTGGTCGGCATTTCCCTCCTGTTGGGCGTGCTGTTTGTCTTGCCGATCGGCGGTGCCGATACCCCTGTTGTCATCTCGCTGCTGAACTCCTTCTCAGGCTTGGCAGCCAGCGCAGCAGGCTTTGTGCTGTTGAACAATATGCTCATTATTTCGGGCGCGTTGGTCGGTGCATCGGGCATCATCCTGACTCAGATCATGTGTAAGGCAATGAACCGCTCGATCACGAATGTCTTATTTAGTGCCTTCGGTTCCGGCAAAAAGGTCGAAGGCAGCACCGCTACTGGCGTTGGAGACAAGGCGCTGCGATCGATCGACGCAGAAGAAGGCGCAATGATGCTAGGCTATGCTAAATCGGTTGTCATTGTGCCAGGTTACGGGATGGCAGTTGCTCAGGCACAGCACGCCGTTCGTGAGTTAGCCGATCAGCTAGAGCGGTTGGGCGTGGATGTGAAATATGCCATTCATCCCGTTGCGGGGCGGATGCCAGGACACATGAACGTGCTGCTGGCGGAGGCAAACGTGCCGTATCCCCAGCTTTACGATATGGATGATATCAATCCTGAGTTCGATCGCACGGATGTGGCACTGGTCATAGGCGCAAACGATGTGGTTAATCCCGCCGCCCGTAGTGATGCTAGTAGCCCCATTTACGGGATGCCGATTCTGGAAGTCGATCGCGCTCAACACACGATCGTTATTAAGCGCGGCATGAGCAACGGCTTTGCCGGAGTTGAAAACGAACTGTTCTACAAGGACAAAACCATGATGCTGTTTGGCAGCGCGAAAGACATGGTGACGCAGCTTGTGTCCTCCGTGAAAGAGCTGTAGAACGATCGTTTAAACAACTGCCTAAATCGACTGGAGGTGCGGAGAGCCTTTAACAAGCCTTCTGCACCTTACTGATTTGAGGGACTGGCGGCGATGCGGATCAGTCAAGACGCTGCCTTCAGTCAACGCAGGCTTGGGTCACAAGCAAAACCCGAAATTTGGCAGGCTTTTCGCGTTGCAAAGCTCTGTCCACCATCTAAAATCGAGACTTTAGTGGTCGTGCGTCATTAATCATGTAGAGAGGAAGCACCGACATGAAGTTGCGAGAGTTGCTGGCAAGCATTCCCAATATGGCACCGTTGTCAGAGCATCCGGCACTGGAGGCAGACGTTAAGGGCTTGGCAACCAATTCCCACACCTGTCAGCCAGGAGACGTGTTCATTGGTATGCCAGGAACGCGCGTGGATGGTGGAGACTTTTGGGCAAGCGCGATCGCGGCAGGGGCGATCGCCGCTATTGTTTCCTCTCAAGCAGCAGAGAAGGTGAGGAGCGAGGAGCAAGGAGCAAGGGGTCAAGGTGCCATTATGCCTTGCGTTATTGCTGCGAACGATATGGTTCAGGTTTCTGCTCAACTAGCAGCAGCGTTTTATGGCAAGCCAGCGCAACGGCTGAAGCTAGTTGGCGTAACGGGCACAAATGGCAAAACGACGACCACGCATCTCATTGAGTTTTTGCTACAACAAGTGCACAAGTCCACAGCCCTACTAGGGACGCTTTACACGCGCTGGCAGGGCTTTCAGCAGACTGCATTGCATACTACACCCTTTGCAGTAGAGCTACAGCGGCAGTTGTCAGAGGCGCTGACCGCTGGCTGTGAATTTGGTGTCATGGAAGTGAGTTCTCATGCGCTGGCTCAGGGGAGGGTGCTGGGCTGCACGTTTGAGGTGGCAGTCTTTACAAACCTGACGCAAGACCATCTGGACTTCCACCGGGATATGGATGACTACTTTGCCGCAAAAGCGTTGCTTTTTAGTCCCAGCTACCGCAAAGGGCTAGCGGTGGTTAATTTAGACGATCCCTATGGACAACAGTTGCTTCAGCATTTAGACAATGCCTGGAGCTACAGCACCCATGACACGACAGCCGATTTATATACTAGCAACCTGTCCTACAGCTCAGACGGTGTAAGCGGGATGTTGCATACACCTCTGGGCGAGATGGCATTTCGATCGCCCCTCGTTGGTCAATTTAATCTCGCCAATCTCTTAGCAGCCGTTGGCGCAGTGCTGCATCTAGGGCTGGATTTATCCGATATTGTGACGGCACTGCCTCAATTTAGTGGTGTACCGGGACGGATGGAGCAGGTACAGATTGTGCCCAATCAAGATATCAGCGTGATTGTGGATTATGCTCACACGCCGGATAGTTTGGAGAATTTGCTGCGGGCAGCGCGACCGTTTATTCAGGGCAGCATGATTTGTGTCTTTGGCTGTGGCGGCGATCGCGATCGGGGTAAGCGTCCTCAGATGGGTCGCATTGCCGCCGATCTCGCCGATCGCGTGATTGTCACTTCAGATAATCCTCGCACTGAAGACCCACAGCGCATTTTGCAGGATGTGGTTGCAGGCATTCCTGCATCTGTAGAACCGATTGTGATCGGCGATCGTGCCGCTGCCATTCATACCGCCATTTTGGATGCACAGCCGGGTGATGGGGTGCTTATTGCAGGGAAGGGGCACGAAGACTATCAAATCCTGGGTACTGAGAAGATTCATTTTGACGATCGAGAGCAGGCGCAAGAAGCTCTGAAGCAGCGCTTAAGCACCGTCGAACAATAATTTTCCTGTAAAAGCACTATGGACGTTTGCACACAAGCCGAATGAAACTCGATCAAAAAGTGCCTCTCTGTAAAATAAGCGTGATCAGTAGTCACTAATTACGGTGTTTACATACTTGTGTCACCCGAGCAGCCCTCACCTTAGCCCTCTCGCACAGGAGAGGGAACCGGAAGCTCCTTCTCCCCAGGGAGAAGGGGTTGGGGATGAGGGCAAATAACATGGTGCGTTAAGTATATCAATGCCCTAATTACTGGTATGCAGGGCATGAATGATGGCGCGTTTAATTTGAATAAACTCAGGATCGAGCTTCATTTCTAAAGTTCGCTGTTCTGGCAGCGAAACGCAAACATCGTGCTTAATTTGTCCGGGATGGGCACTCATCACATAGATGCGCTGTGAGAGAAAAACAGCTTCTTCTAAATCATGGGTAATCATCAGGATGGTCGTGTGGGTTTGCTCCCATAATTCCAGCAAAAACTTCTGCATTTGCTCTTTGGTTTGGGCATCCAACGCGCCGAATGGTTCGTCCATCAGCAGCACGTCTGGTTCATTTGCCAGGGCACGGGCGATCGCCACCCGTTGCTTCATCCCGCCTGATAGCTCTTTAGGATAGGCTCTGGCAAATTTAGTCAACCCCACGACCTCAAGGTAATAAGAGACCCGTTGCTTGATATCGGCTTTGGACAGGCGACGTAGCTTTAGCCCAAACGCAATATTGCCTGCCACAGTTAGCCAGGGATAAAGCGTATAGCTCTGAAAAATCATTCCCCGATCGGCTCCCGGACCGGGCACTTCTGCACCATCAACCAATACCTTGCCAGAAGAGGGTGGAATCAGACCCGCAATAATGTTGAGCAAGGTCGATTTACCACAGCCTGAGGCACCAACAATACAAACTAGTTCTCGTGGCAACAAGTAAAGATTGATATTATCTAGCACTGTAAAAGCGCTGCCTGCTTGCAAAAAGCATTTAGACACGCTTTGCACTTCAAGTTTGGGAAGCTGGGATGGCTGGACGGCTATTGGACTTGCACTGGTAAGAGTCAAAGCAGTGGTTGCATTGTTAAGGGCAGGGCGCGATCGCGAGAAAGGCGCTGGGGTCATGCTGCTTCATTCAAACATTTGTAAGCACGGCACGGCAACGGTACATTTAGTCCATCAACGTTAAGTGTATTAAACGAATGTCTGCCGTCTAAGATTGTTGCAGTTGTTACGGTTAAACTGTCTGACCCTGATAATCTGTGACTGCTCAATTAGTTCACTCGCCTTAACACTGCCGTGCTTAAAGCTCCTTCCACGTCACGCAAGCGCTATCTCATGCCGTCTGTGTTCTGGGGCATTCGTCAGAACTTGCCTCACTGGCTGAAAATCGCTATTTCCATTACAGCTTTGCTTGTGCCGCTTGCCGTTTGGTCGCTCCTCAGTTATGGCGGTTGGGTGACACCCATCTTCCTACCAACACCAACAGCCGTACTGCAAGCTGGCAGACAGATGTTCATTGACGAAAATCTTTTGCTAGACGTAGCTGCCAGTTCTTACCGCGTCTTTTTAGGTTTTATGGTTGCAGCAGCCGTTGGTGTGCCGATCGGCATTGCTATGGGCACCTTTCAAAGCATGGAAAGCCTGTTTAGCCCGATCGTTGGCACCGTGCGCTATATGCCCGTCGCCGCTTTTGTACCGCTCATTGTGCTCTGGCTGGGACTGGAGGAAGCGACCCGCATCACCATTATTTTTCTTGGCATCGTCTTTTACAACGCGATTATGGTGGCAGATGCCGTTAAATTCATTCCCAACGAACTTTTGAGCGTGGCGTACACTCTGGGCGCAAATCGGCTAAATGTGCTGATGCGAGTGATTGTGCCAGCCATCATCCCAAGCATTATTGATACTCTGCGGGTTAATGTGGCTGGAGCGTGGAATTATCTGGTGATCTCAGAACTAATTGCCTCTGAAAACGGCTTGGGCTTTCGGGTGGTGCAGTCGCAACGCTATCTCCAAACCGATAAAGTGCTGTTTACGATCGCCCTGATTGGTCTGATTGGTCTGCTGACAGACGTTGCCTTTAAGCTACTGTTTAACCTCGTCACACCGTGGGCAGAGCGATCGACCACATGAGGAGTTTGCGTTGCTGAGTCCGTTGGAGATTGCTGTAACGACTGATGCCAACAAACTTATGCCAACAAAATGCGATCGATAAACTTTTTTACCAACTGGTTTGCGATCGGGGTTTCTTGCAAATCGTTCAGAATGGCGGCAAGTGTAGCAGCACTATCAAAATAGCGGCTTTGATAGCGTGTGAGTCGAGCCTTCAAATCGGCTGGATCAATTTCTGGATGGAATTGAAACGCATAAAAAGGCTTGCCAGCAACCCGAAACGCTTGATAAGGACAGAGTGTCGAAGCTGCCAGCAAAATCACTTCCTCTGGCAACGAGAGCGCACGTTCCTGATGTCCCAACACTGCCATAAACTCGTTGGGAACATCATAAAACAGCACATCCGTCCGCGCTGCTTCTGTTAGTTGGAGCGGATACGTACCCATTTCCATACTGGCAATATCGACAATCACCTCACCACCAAGCGCCTCGATCGCCGCTTGAAACCCAAAGCAAGAGGCAAAAACAGGTATGCTTTCGTGCAAGCAGTGTTTCAGCAACCGTTTTAGACATTCTACAAAGGGATATTGCTCTGGCTTTGTCACAGATGCATCGCTGGAGCCACCTACTAACAGAGCGTCATAACCCTCTATACACGTTGCATCAAACGCAGGCGTCTTAAACACATTTAGCACCGTAAACTGTGCCGCTTCCAGATGACTGTAGCGAACAAACTCGTTTAATTCTTCCTCGCAAGTAATAGCATCATCCCGAATTTGCAGCAAGAGAAGTCTAAGCTGAGAGCGTTGCTTGGTCATGCGATCGGTTGGTGTAACCCTATGGGCAAAAAATAGTGTTCATACATTTCAGTAAAAATGCAGAATCCGTAAAATCTACATTAGCGCGAAGTTTTGACGAATGCCTTCGCTCCTGCTGGTTTCACGATTTCATACTGAGGCATTTGTGACCCTGGCGGTCAGTTGAACCGTCGAAACTTCATTCGTCTGCCCTCCGGGTCGATCGCCATGTATAGCTATCGCCACAGGGCTTAGGACATTGGGATCAAAGGGGGTGTGTGGGCTTCGCCCCCAGCCAGGGGTTCTACCCCTGCACCCCGTCCTAACCAATATGGCTACGGCTATATCGTTCAACCAATGGACAAAGCCCCAAGCGATGCTCTTGTAGAACGTCTCTTGGGGCTAAGCGCTAGATTAATTAAGCTAAAACAAGTCGCTAGCGTACTGAAAACGCTTCACTAAAGCGACGAGTAATGGGTTCAATCATGAAGTCTAGAACGGACTTCTTGCGAGTCACAATTTCGGCAGTAGCCTGCATACCAGGAGTGAAGTTGACCGACTGCCCCCGGACATCAACAGCACGTTTTTTTAACTGAATCCTGGTTGGAAAGACAAGACCGACATCTTGTTCAACGATCGCATTCGGGCTGACTCCAATGACTTCCCCTTCCACAATGCCATATTCCTGGTAGGAGAAAGTGGCTAGCTTGACTTTGGCTCTCATCCCTTTGTTGATAAAC
This sequence comes from Stenomitos sp., assembly GCA_041744955.1. Classification (GTDB taxonomy): domain Bacteria; phylum Cyanobacteriota; class Cyanobacteriia; order Leptolyngbyales; family Leptolyngbyaceae; genus Stenomitos. The sequence goes on from JBGTJW010000370.1 coordinate 6,891, forward strand.
CCAATGTCTCGGTTGAGAATCTTGACCTCTAACACGATGTTTTCATCTTTTGGCACGAGCGACACTAGCTCTTCGCCAGTCTGCACGGGACCCCTAGTTGCTTTGACGTTGTAAACGGTGCCGTCAAAGGGTGCGGTGATCGTTTCACGCTCTTGCTGTTTTTTGGCTTGTGCTAACTGTCCGTCAACCGATGCCTGCTCTTCCTGCCGTTTCGTAAATTGCGTGAGAATTTCGCTTTGTCGCTGAGAGACTAAACCTGTAGCTGTATTTTGCGCTGACGAATAAGCCGCTTCCGCCTGACGAATTTTTTCCCGCTGGACATTGATTTCTTTTTCATACGAAACAACGCGGTCTTTCGCCTGCGTCACTTCATCCTGTGCCCGAATGTAGTCGAGTTGAGGGACTGCTCCACTGCCCTTGAGAGAGGATAACGCCCGTTCACGTATGTTGGCGTTTGCAAGACCATCTCTGGCGTTGATTAAGTTCGCTTGTAGGCGTGATAGGGTTGCCAGGGCTTCATCACGAGCCGATAGTTGACGCTGTGACTCGTCAATGGCGGCAGCTCTCTTGCGATCGAACTCGCCAAGACGGGCTTGCAGCAGTTGATCTTGTACTTGAGTGCCAGCGTTGGCGCTACCTGTTCGTTCTGCTTGCAGACGAGCCATGTCTTCGCGAATTAGCTTAGAGGCTTGGGTCAGACGAGCGACTTCCGCCTGGGGCAAGGCAGAATCCATCACCACTATGACTTGACCTTTGCGGATTTGATCGCCTTCTTTAACATTGATTTGCTGGATACTGCCAACCGAGCCAGCGCGGATGGGTCGCACTTCAGTGCTTGGAATCAGTTGCCCTTGAGCGATCGCGACTTCATCAATTTTGCTGAAGTGTGCCCAGGCGATCGTGCCAAACACAAGTGCGCTAATGCCGCCTGCTAGCAAGCGCGTATACAGTGGCGGCAATTCTTGTACCGCTTTGCCTAACTCATAGGAGAGAGACTCCCTGGGGTTCGCTAGCTGCTGTTTAATCTGTTTGGACTGGGCAGGTGTAGAAGAGATGGAGACTTTCATCGAGGTTATGGTCTCTGCTAAACGCAAGAGGTTTACGGGTACTGACAGCGTAAACGCCTAGACTTAAGTTGCCTACTTTACAAAAGATTCTGACTTTTGTTGCAAAAACTTAATACTTATTTAAAGTTTCACACTGAAACGCAGGTCACGATCGCTCTCTAAGCTTCACACTAGAAATCTAGATCCTTATTTATCACACTAATTTACTGCCGTGTTTCAACTTCTGCAACCGCTTGTATATATTCTGCGACCCCTGCTGGTGCCGCTCTGCTTTCTTTCTGCCTGGTTTATTATAGTGCTTGTGGGCTGGAGTGCCTGGACGGCAACCCGCGATACCGTGGCTCGCAGTCGGCAAATGCATCGTATTCCCTGTGCTAACTGTCAGTTTTTTACCCGTGATTATCACCTTAAATGCACGGTACGACCTTCTACAGCGTTGACAGAAGAGGCAATTGGTTGCCCAGACTACGAGCCAGTGACGAGTGCTTACACACCAACGCCTCAGGCTTATAGCAGGATGCGGTAAGGGTCGATCGAACAGTCTAGAGCAGTGGCTTTGAGACTGAGAGGCATCGTTATGCGGTTAAGAACAAAACCTTGCAAGCTCCTCACCTCGGAAGCGCACCCGGTTGCAGCATGAACGGTTTAGACAGATGGCGGTTCAGACGGATGGCGATCGCTTCTTCAACGCTTGCGCTTGAAACGAGATAAAAATGACAGCAGGAAAGCGTTAAAGGAAGTCCGATCATGTTGATTCAAAAGTTGAGCGAGTGCCCAGAGTTTACAGCGGGTGACGGCACCTTACTGCGTGAGTTGCTGCACCCAGACAAACAGGCGATCGCGCTGCGCTACAGTCTGGCACACGCGATC
>JBGTJW010000371.1:0-9774 GCA_041744955.1 Stenomitos sp.
TCAGGGAACCTTTACGGGTGCCGTTTTGATCCTGACAGATATTACTGATCGCAAGCGAGTAGACGCTGCCTTACGCGAGAGTGAAGCACGCTTTCGCCAGATGGCAGATGCGGCTCCTGTGCTGATTTGGATGTCTGGCACCGATGCGCTGTGTTACTACTTTAATCAGCCCTGGCTGGACTTCTCCGGTCGCACTCTAGAACAAGAAAAGGGTTACGGGTGGGTAGAAGCCATGCATCCTGATGACTTGCAGCAATGCTTAGATACCTACAGGACTGCCTTTGCTGCCCGTAGACCGTTTGAGATGGATTACCGCCTCAGACGCTTCGACGGAACCTACCGCTGGCTGTTTGATAAAGGCGTACCCCGCTTTACGCCAGAAGGGGAATTCCTCGGCTACCTTGGCTCGTGTGTGGACATTCACGATCGCAAGCAAGCAGAAGCACTGTTGCAGGAGCAGAACAAACACCTGAATCGGCTGATGCTCTCCTTGCAAGAACAAACTGAGCAAGCGCAGCAAGCCAATCGGATTAAAGTTGAGTTCCTGGCTGTGCTGTCGCATGAATTGCGATCGCCCCTCAACCCGATTTTGGGTTGGGCAAGAATTTTGCAAACGTGCCAGCAGGACGAAGCCAAAACCCGGTATGCACTTGAGACGATCGAACGGAATGCCAGACTCCAGGCGCAACTCATCGAAGACCTGCTCGATGTCTCTCGTATCCTTCAGGGCAAGCTGAGTTTGCATACAGATTCAGTGAGTCTGGCGTTTACCATCAAAGCTGCCCTCGAAACCGTGCAGCTTGCGGCTGAGGCTAAAGCAATTCAGATTAAAACGGTCTTTACACCCAACGTTGGGCAGGTGTTAGGCGACTCTAGTCGGCTGCAACAGGTCGTGTGGAATCTGCTCACCAACGCCGTTAAATTTACGCAACAGGGTGGTCAAGTCGAAGTACGGTTAGAGCAAGTAAGGAGTGAGGAAGAGGACAGGGGAAAAGGAGAACGGTCTCACTCTTCACTCCCTACTTTCCAAGCCTCAGATTACGCTCAGATCACCGTCAGCGACACAGGCAAGGGCATTTCTGCTGACTTTCTGCCCCACGTTTTTGACTACTTCCGTCAGGCGGATGGCACAACGACTCGTAGCTTTGGCGGGTTAGGGTTGGGGCTAGCGATCGTGCGTCATTTAGTTGAACTGCATGGCGGCACCGTTCAAGCAGAGAGTCCGGGAGAAGAACAAGGCGCAACCTTTAGAGTCAGGCTGCCAATCCTGAAAACGTCTAGCTTGAACCCGGCTGATACATTGCCTCATGACCACTCAACGTTTAATCTCAGTGGCTTAAAGGTGCTTTTTGTAGACGACGATCGAGATTCGCGAGAGTTGATTGCTGTTTTGCTGCAACAGCATGGGGCAAACGTTACGGACGTAGACTCAGCAAGTGAGGCGTTAAACCGTTTGAAACACGCAACCTTTGATTTACTCATTAGCGATATCGGGATGCCCACTATGGACGGCTATGCCTTAGTGCGCCACATCAGAGAACGATCGCCTCATCAGGGTGGACAAATCCCTGCTATTGCCCTCACTGCTTATGCAGGAGATGTCGATCGACAGCAAGCGATCGCGGCGGGCTTTCAGCAGCACCTGACCAAACCGATCGAGCCAGAGCTACTCATGCAGGCTATTTGGACTTTAATGCAAAGCAAGGGCAGAGTCACCAAAGCGGAATCGAGATGAGCCAGACCGTTAGTGAAACTGGACAATTGCCATAAGGCAAAGACCTCTAGTGATATCAATGCAAAAAATGCTGGCTACAGCATCCCCTACACTCACGACCCCTGCCATGAAAACCCTTCTGGTCGCCGTGGGTAGTTCTCCTAAAGCTATCCCTATGACCATCAAGACGCTATAGCTCGATCGCGTGCGCTTTCCCTGCTCCATTCGTGCCAGCAGCGAGTCTTCGGTCATTACCTAGAAACACTCTGCGAAAGGTATCAAGGTGCAATGCACTCCCGCGACTAACATCGCGATTGACACTCTGTATTTGTCTTTAATCAAACTCCCCAGGCAAGATTCGAACTTGCGACCAATCGATTAACAGTCGATCGCTCTACCACTGAGCTACTGAGGAATGCTTTACGTTGCGAATCTAATAGTACCTACAAACACGTTGCTTTGACAAGCGTTCAGCCTATTTTTTTTGAAATGTGTTGGATCGAGGCAGAAATAGAGTCAAAGACTCCCCAGCAAAATTTATCCCTCATCCTTTATCCCTCATCCCTCAGCCTTTATCCCTCAGCCTTTATCCCTCAGCCTTCATCCCTCAGCCTTTTGCGATACCACGGTAAAAAACAGTCTGCCATGCCACCGATCGCGGTTTCTAACAAGCCAAACCGCCCTTCAATCGGTCTTCCGCTTCAGGGCTGATGCTTGCCAAAGCGCATCTTTGCCAGCCGTTGTTGAGCAGCAGGGTCAAGGGCATGAGCCAGAAATCGACTCGACGGCTTTTTAGCGGCTTTTTGCTGACGTTGAACTCGACGATCAATGGCTGCCACCTCTGCGCCCAGGCGTTCGGCAGACATCCACTCTGCGCCATAGCCGACGACTGTTAACTGCTGGGCACGATCGGACGTTGCCACAATGAGCCGTTGTTGAAACTTACGCAAATCGTAGCGGAAGTCGGCGCAGGCTTTTTCGATATAGGTATCCGCTGTCTGCCCACAGTTGGTATAGCAGACGCATAGATTAGGGGTAATGACCTCGCGACTGCTACCCGTATTGCGATACTGAGAGTCAAACACAATTTGGGTATCAAAGTCTTGAAAAGCACTGTAGCCCGTCAAGGCTTCAATCAATTGGCGGCGTGCAGGCTCTAAACCCTCGCGATCGCGCACTCGCCGTAAGTCAGCCCACAGCCCGACGACATTGTAGCCGTCCACTAGCAATATCGCTTGTGGAGCCGATCGCGGCATAGTTTAAAGGCTGGAAAGGACAGTAGACATTTACTTAACCTTTAGTTAGCTTTATCATCACACATTTTGTTGAGTTCTGTTACAAGGTATGCGTCAAGCAAGTGCTGTCTAGTCTGGCAAGTTCACTTCAGAGCAACAGCCCCAGGCTCAGATCACTAAAGCTAAGGGCAGTGGCAGCTCACAAGTCGATCGGTCGTCTGCCCGATCGATTTATAGCTATCGCCACAGGGCTTAGGACATTGGGATCAAAGGGGGTGTGGGGGCTTCGCCCCCAGCCAGAGGTTCTACCCCTGCACCCCGTCCTAACCAATATGGCTACGGCTATACATACTGGCGAACAAGCGCTAACGCGATGCCTTTGCTTCTAGGCTCTTGGCGCTCTAAAGAGGCACCTGCATCAAGCGTTGCTTCAAGCGCTGGGGATCACCCCGATCGACGACTTTGCCCTTCTCCAGCAAAAACGCACCATCACAGTAGTCCAATTCATCCAGCCGATGGGTGACCCAGAGTGCTGTCAAACCGCGACTCTTGACCAACTGCTGTACCTGAGCAACCAGATCAAGCTGACTATCAGGGTCGAGCAAAGCGGTGGGTTCATCCAGCAGCAAAACATCACAGTGTCGTGCGATCGCGCCTGCGATCGCCACTCGTTGTTTTTGCCCACCGCTCAACGCATAAATTGGTCGCCGGATGAGCGATCGGAGATTGACGGCATCCAGAGCTTCTTCGACCCGACGGTGGACTTGAGCAAGTGTGAGCTTTTCTGCGACTAAGCCAAAAGCAACGTCGGCACCAACAGTAGGCATCACAAGCTGGTGATCGGGGTTCTGAAAGACAAAGCCAATGTGGGGACTAGTCTGAATCGAGCCAGATTGAGGTGGCAACAGGTTGGCTAACAGCTTCAACAGCGTTGACTTGCCGCTGCCGTTGGTGCCCAAGAGCATCCAGAACTCACCCTGGGGCACCGTTAGACTACACCCCTCAAGGACGGTCTCTCCCTTGTACCAGCGAAAAGATAGATCCTGAACCTCAATACCAAAGGTTTGAGGCACTGTCTCTAGATCTAGCCGCCCACCAGGTAGTAGGGGAAGCTGGTTACCAGGACAGACATCAGCCTGACGCGCAAACGGTTCTGAGGCACTCATTCAGCTAACGCAAAAAAACCAGGTGGTCTGCCGGATGCCGCAGCCGTACCAGCTTTATCAGAGATCTGCACGGCTGAAATCTCGGAACCCATGATACCGATTTTTTTTCCCACTTGCTTTTCACAGGACAGTTCCAGCAGTTCATTGCTGCCAGAGCGAAGCATTTGCAAGATTTTTTGATAGATGGCTTCGGCATCTTCTTCAGACTTGCGCTGTATCGAAAGGGAAAGAGGCGTGTTTTTGAGAGTGATATCGATAATAAACATATGTTGCGTGCGTCACAGAACCAGCTTCTAGTATCGCAAATCGCGGCGCGGTTGGTTGGGCGATCGTCAGACACTTGAAAACCAACGCTTCAGCAAATGAGTTTCTCCACCCAAAGAGACTGCTTGAGCGAACGGGTTTGTCTAACAATGTGGGTTTTCGGCGCTTTTGCCTTTTGTTAACGACCGTCTGTCTAAGCGTCGTCTTGCTGTACGGGTAAAAAGACTTGTAGCCAGCCGCCATGAGTCTCAGGGTGGTTGTTTGCCTGCACGCTGCCCTGGTGTGCTTCTACAATTTGCCGGACGATCGCCAGCCCTAAACCGCTGCCACTGCTGGGTGTTACGGCGTGGGTTCCTTTTGTGGTCTGGCTCTCATCGCTAGAGGCACTGCTAGCAGTCGCGGTGTGTTTGCCAACGGCATAGGTTGTGGATATTTCTGCCTCGGCGCGGCTACGAGAACGCGATGGATCGGCGCGATAAAAGCGATCGAAGACATAGGGCAACGCATCATCAGGGAAACCCATACCGGCATCAATGACATCCAGTTGCACTAATTGATCAGAAAGATGAGGGACGGAGCGATCGTCGGTGATCAAACTTGCCTGTACGCGAATTGCCTGCTGCGGTGGGCTGTACTTAATGGCATTGTCGAGTAAATTGAGTAGCACGCGATGTATCCGTGATTCATCAAGCTGTATCAGCAGGCGATCGGGTCCGATGTAGTCCAGTCGAAGCTGCTTTTTACGGGCTAATGGCTCCAGACCAAACCAGGCAGATTGAATCAGCTTGGTTAGATCAACGGTTCTGCACCTCAGACTGGGGTACGGATTGGCTTCAAGCTGGCTCAAATCCAGCAGATCTTGCACCAGTCGGCTCAAGCGGATTGTTTCATTGAGTAGGCGATCGATCCAATCGCGCAGCGGAGGCTCCAGTCGGATTTGAAGCGTTTCGGCAACCAGGCGGATCGAGGTGAGGGGCGTTTTGAGTTCGTGCGCCACGTCAGAAATCCAGCGATCGCGCTGTTGAGCCAATAAGACAGCTTCCTGACGGCTTTCCAAAAAAACGCCGACACAGCCATCGCGTAACGGTAAACTGTGCGCCCGTAACGGACGGGGCATCTGGCGCGATAGTTGCGAGGGATCGGCACACACGGGATGAAACGTCCAGTCGCTCTGGCAGGGCTTGCGGAGTACGCGAGTCTGCTCAATCAATTGATCTAACTCGTAGGAGCGGACAAGCTCCAGTAGCAAGCGACGGGTTGGCGCGGTCGGCGGCTGAATGCTTAGAAGTTGACCCGCCTGAGGATTACACCAGATCAGTTGGTTCTCTTCATCGACTTGCAGTATGCCGATCGGGGCAGCCAGCGAAAGGTGTCGCCAGGTTTCTCGATCGGTGAGTAACGCTGCTTGGGCATCAGCCGAGGTTGCGATCGCTTGGCGTAGCTGCCATACCGACACGAGCGAGCGGCGCGAAACCTGGGGCTGAACCGAAGACAGCAAAAATCGAAGCTGGCGAGTGAGCTGAGTGTGATACCAGCCCAAGACTCCCAGCCCAGTTACTAGCCCTAGCAGAAACCACAAAAATGCCACGTTGTTTAGCGCTCAACTATCAGCAAGCAGTCTGAAGTGAAAAGCAAGGATTCCCATGAGAAATCGCCATCGCCATTCAGCGCTCAATGCTGATGCTTTCAACAAAGCATAGCGAACGCCTGACCCACTCAAAGCAGAATCTATCGTTATTCTAAGCTGATTGCTGACTGCTAACCGTCGATCGCCCTTCAGCCAAAGCGATAGCCAAACCCGCGCACCGTTACCAAATACGTTGGGCTGCTGGGATCAACCTCCAGCTTTTCGCGCAACCAGCGGATATGTACATCCACAGTTTTGCTATCACCCACAAAATCGGGTCCCCAGATGCGCTCTAGTAACTGCTCCCGCGACCAAACTCGGCGAGGATAGCTCATGAATAGCTCTAGAATTTTGAATTCTTTGGGCGAGAAATTAACGGCTGCACCCCGCACTGTAATGCGGCATTCTTGGGGAAAAAGCGCAATATCTTGATACTTCAACGAGGGCTGCTCTGGCTGCACTTGAAACTGTTGGTAACGGCGCAGCAAGGCACGGCAGCGTGCCACCAATTCGCGAATGCCAAACGGCTTGGTGAGGTAATCATCTGCCCCCACTTCTAGCCCAACAACGCGATCGGTCTCACCACCTTTGGCGCTCAGCATCAAAATGGGGACGGTCACGCCTTCTCGACGAATGAGACGGCAGAGGTCAAGCCCATTGATATAGGGCAACATCAAATCGAGAATAATTAGATCGAGCGATCGACCCCGCAGTTGATGCGGTAGGGTCGCTGTCAGCCCAGAACCACCGTTAGACTCCAGTTCTTTAAGCTGGTGGACTAACTCAAGGGCAGACCGACCATCCGAAGCCGCCACCACGTCGTAGCCTTCATCCTTCAGCGCTAGGGTAATAGTCTCGGCAATTAAACTTTCATCTTCAACAACTAAAACGCGCCCTAGCTTAATACTGGACTGATGCTTTGTTCTTTCCGACGCTAGCGTAAGTGGCATAGTGCTAATCCTGATTAATCCAGATGACTTCTGTCAATCAAACGTAATACTACCACTTTTGGCACTTTTAGTAAGGCTTGATACCGCAGATAGAATCTGTTTTATGCGTTTAGTCCTGATCAGCTTCGATTCTCGCTACGCCTGTTTTGGGATAGTAATTGCTCAAGATTTGTTGATATGAATAGCCTTGCTCGGCTAATGCCAACGCGCCTAGCTGGCTCATGCCTTTACCTTGAAATGCCTCTGCCACAATGTCATCCGATGCAGCATAGAGTGATTCAACAATGCCCCCACGGTAGCTGACAAACTCGCCTGCGGTGGCATCAACGGCGGCACTGGTTGTACTTGCTTCGCGATCGATGCCACTGTAAACCTGGTAATACTCGGTTGCGCCCATGTGAAAAAGCGGGCTGACAGGTTTGAAGTAATAGGTCAACGCATAGGAACGGGCGGCAACAGCCTGTGCTTTCAGTGCTTCCATTTTCCAGCCAGGGGAGACTTCGCTGGCAACAACGCTGTAAAGATACTGTCGCAGGTTGACATGATTCACGCCCCACAATTTGCCCTCAGTGGCAACCAGCAAGAGCCGTCCCCGGTAGGTGCGATCGCCCAATTGAAACACGCTTCCTGGGGGGATCTCCACCCAAACGACTTCTGGCAATTGCCAGTCTCCAAAGCGAATGCCTTGTCCATCCGGCTGGGCAGTGTAAACGCTACCGGGCGATAACTGATGCAGTTGTTGTCCTTTCTGGTTCAGCAGCATGGCACCCGTAGGAGCGCCGATCGTCAGGGAGGGTAGCCCTTCGGCGATCGCGACGTGCATTTCAATCAACCCATCGACGGATGATCCCATCGAGGCAAAAGCGGCTTTCGATCGTCGATTAATGGCTTTTTGTTCGTCCGTCAACGCATTGGGATCAACAGGTTTGGGGGATGGTTTGGCAGTCGGTTTCGTCGCTTGCGGTAGTGGGGTGGGGGTGACTGGAGGCGACGGCACCACTGCTGACAAGGGTGTAGCTGTGGGTAAAGGAGTCAATGCTGTCGGGACAGAGGGCTGCACCGATTGCCGACTGAAGGTCATACCCAACAGTGAGAGTCCGCCCATCAAGGGCACCACCACCCAGAGCAGTGGCTCCATCTGTTTCAATCGGTTTGGCATCAGCGTTTTGTCAGGCTTCATGAGCGATCGCTTCCTAAAGTTCAGCACATCCTTAACTGTGGCTTACACATGCAAGCATCGTTGCCAGTCACAGCATCCTCACAACTACGTCACGAAGCAGCCTTTGCTTTGGTGAGGCGCCGTTGCTCTAAGTAAGCAAACACACTTTTATCACCAATATCGGGCGGAATCGGCTGGATGACCTTGCGAACAGCAAAAACTAGAAAAAGCAGTGCCCAAAGTGAAAGCAATCCTTGTTCTAGCAGTAAAGGGAGCCAACCAACCAGGTGCCCCAACAGGAGCAACGGCACGATCGGCGTGAGGAACTTCGTCTCTAAACGGTTAAAGCACACCGCTTCTTTAAAGAAAATGCCAGTCAGCGCTGCAAAGGTAAAGCCAATACCCAGAATACTCAACGGTTGATTGTAAACAGTTACGGCAAACGGCTCTGGATCAAAATGCCCGATCGCCACGGCTGCAAGACAGCCAATACCCCAAAACACCTGGAGCGCCCGATGCAACGCTGCCATATAGATATGGATTGTCAGCAAACTCACGCCCAATGCCAAACAAAAGCCTGTATAAAGAAACGTCAGCCCTTGTAAAACGATGGGCTTGTCTGGGTGCCACAGCGCTAACCCAACCCCAACGGCAAAGCAAAGTGCCGCAACCAGCAAGCCAGCGCGATAAATGACAACACCCTTGCGATCGTCTGCCGTCAGCGTAAACTCCCCAAACTGTCCCTGGTAAAGCTCTGGCTCAAATGATTGCGTCATGGCTACTGTAGTGAGTGTTGCGTTGATCCTCACCTATTCTCTCTCTAACAACTACAACTAACAACTAATCACGATTTCAATTACGTCAGCAGCCGACTCCCGGTTTAACTGAAGTCTTGCCTGAGCATTCCCACCATTAACGGCAACTTCAACCCAGCCATGACTGCCCACCAGCGCCAGCAGTGCTCCAGGCAGGCGATCGCCATAGGTGTGCTGACCTGGCAGCGTGACGTTGTTAATCGAGAGCGACCATTGTTTGCCGCTTACTTGCGCTTCAGGGATGTTTGTAATCACATTGCCAAAGTGGTCGATCGCCTGAACGCAGCCTATCAATTTGTAGGAGGGACAATTAACGTCTCTACCACCTGCTAAAACTGCTGGCACCTCAGTGCTATCTGCTTCAAGTTGACCGTTCTCAAGCCGACGATACACAGGCACATTCAGCCTGACTAATGTTTCTGGCTCAAGGCGATCGCCCATCTCAGTCAAAGGCACCCCACTGGCAAGATGGGCACCGACTGACGCAAAGATGTCGCGTCCATGAAAAGTCGCGCTGGGTGATGGTGTACGCCAATAGCGGGGGTTAGTCAGTGAAACGGCTGCAATGATGGGATGAGCAGCAAAGACTCCACTGAAAATGCCGTTATCGGGTCCGACTAAAAAGCTTGCTGGTTGTGCTGCTACTTCGCCGACAGCAACCGCGATCGCGCGTCGGGTTCCACCCACACCTGGATCAACGACGGCAAGATGGATGGTGCCTGCTGGAAAATAAGGATACGCCGTCATTAAGGTAAAGCGTGCCAGAGCAATGTCCTGTGGCGGGATCTGGTGCGTTAGATCAATCACGGTCAGGGACGCATTCACTTGGGCGATCGCCCCTTTC
>JBGTJW010000372.1:0-6301 GCA_041744955.1 Stenomitos sp.
CCCCAATGGACGCATTCTTGCCAGTGCTAGCGACGATCGCACCATTCGCCTCTGGTCGTTGGCAACTGGCAAACTCAAGCAAGTGCTGACACAGCATGAGGGCGCAGTGAACACGCTGGCAATCAGCGCTGATGGCACGACCCTTGTGAGCGGTAGCCAGGATACGACGATTAAGCTCTGGTCATTAGACACCGGAACGCTCCTTCATTCTCTGGCAGGTCATACTAACTGGGTTTGGTCAGTTGCCATTAGCGCAGTGTCTCGATCGGCAGCAAGCGACACTTACAAGGGCTTGATTGTCAGCGGCAGTTGGGATGCAACTGTAAAAATTTGGCAGCAACCGTGACTATCAAGGCGTTTAATTCCCTACAAGCCTGGTTGCCTGCGGATAGATCACGATCGCCCTTCCTGCTCCTTGCTTCTGACTAGGGCTTTATCCTCTGCTGTGCGTTCGCTCGTCACTGTCCTAAGTTCTGTGGCAATAGCTATACCTGCTTCTAAAGTAGAGTCTTTGAAACCGTCGAGTTCGTCCTTGAGGTAGTCACTGACTGAGTAGCGTCACTCTAAGTTAAGAGTAGTATTCTCAGGTATCTCAAATGAGCGACTCCGCAGAAAAGCTTTCAGCTAACGAAAAAGTAAAAGCCGAAAAGCTTAAGGAAGAAGGGATGTTCAATCCTCAAGATCTCGTTTCTAAAGGTGGCTATGTAGGCAATCCAAGAGACATTGTTGAAAAACCTGCTGTAGCACCCCAAATGCTCGATCAAGTAGAAGATTTGCGCGACGACCTGTTCGCTGAACCTGAGGACAACTAATAAAGTAAGCTCGTGCTTTTGAGCAATGAAACCTTTAACAGCAACATTGTGCGTTTTTTGGGCGCGAACTCAAGTTTGATTAGTTCAAGTTTAGACTGTTAATCCAAGGCAAAGAGATGAGTCAGGACTTTTCGCTTAAGTCTCGTGTCGCTTTGCTGTCAGAGTAAGTGATACCAAAGGCTGCGAATACCTCATCGACTTCCTCCCATTTAGCCAAGCTACAGCGACGTAAATCTGTTGGAATAGGCTTAGGAGGATGTACGTTTCCCTCAGCATCAAGACCAAACCCTGTTGCGAAGCCCAATGAGGCTTCACTATCGCCCATCGAACTCCAAAGATAAATCTCCAGCACACGTCCCTCCTCAACAGCCTATCCCACTGCCTGAACGCTGAGCATGTGACCCGCAACAGGATGACCCGCAGCGACAAGAATCTCGTTCACGACTGAGCAATCCATGGCGTTTCTTTCGCCGTCAGATAACTTACAGCAATTTTCATTTGTGTGTGCCACACGAATTGCCTGTTTCGCCTGCATCCAGAGGCGTTACTTGTGTAGCACTCGTCTGAAAACCGCTGTAATCCCAGTTAGTACAGTGCCATCACAAGCCGTTTGCGGTAGTCTTTCGTCAAGGGATGGTCGTCGCCAAGCAGATCAAAGATTGCCAGCATTGCTTTGCGGGCACCATCATCCCGGAACCGTCGATCGCTGGTGAGAATGGTCAGAAATTGCTCCAGCGCCGCAGCATAGTTTTCGTCCAGTACAAAGTTTGCCGCTTGTTGAAAAGCACGATCGAGGTCAGTGTCGCCTTCTGGCTGTAAAGCAATTTGTTTGAACTGGACGATCGCCCTCAGCGTTTTGGCGTGAGGAAAATGCTCTTTGTCATACTCCTGAATCGTTGCCAGCAAGGTTTCAGCTTGATCAAGACGATCGGCTTCGATGTAAAAGTTAGCGGCTTCCAGCGTTAACCCACGATTGTCAGGGTGTTGCTCTAGAAGCGTAGTGAGTCGAGCTTCGGCTGGCTCAATGTTGCCAATGGCAGCATCGGCATAGATTGATTCCAGCGCTGTATCGAGCAGGGAGGTGATCTGTAGTTGTGCCAAAAACTCGCGGAGCTTTGGCTCTGGCAACATACCTACAAAGCCGTCGGTTAATGTGCCATCGATCGCCACTTTGACATCAGGAACCCCTCCAACGCCGTAGGTCTGTGCTAAGTCGGGACTTTGATCAATATCCACTTTTGCCAGCACAAAGTCATACTCTTGCGCTAGCTTTTCGAGCAAGGGCTTGAGCATCTGGCAGGGACCACACCATTGCGCGAAGAAGTCTACCAGTACAGGTTTCTGGTGAGATTTCTCAATTACTTCAGTGGCAAATGTTGCTTGATTGACCGAAATTGAAGCGCCCATGAGATCAACTTTTTCTTTTTAAGTGGTGGTGGTTTTAGTAGCGTTGGTTGCTGCCGATGCAGTGCCATTACTGCCCCTATCTTTGCATCCTGACGACAAAACCTCGATCGCTTTCTAATCTAGAAAGAAACGTTCAAACGGGTACAGTTGCCCCCAAAATCTGCAAGCAAGTTGAACCTTAGCGGTTGACAAACAGTCCTAAAGGCAAGTGTAATCACCCGGATGACTTGAAGTTCAGTTGAAGAACGAACGGTAAGGACTTGCATTCACTATGAACACACCACTTTTTGATCGTGCCATGTTGCTTAAACTAGCTGCCGTTTTCACCCTGATTGGTGCCGTTGCAGCCGTTTTACCGATTCCTCGCTTTCAAGCTGAAATAAACGGCGTTGGCACCGAATCGTCCGTTGAAAAAGCAACAGCCGTAAAGTTTTCGACGATCGAACAAGCCTGGTAGACGCACCACAGCGCGTGCCCTTTACTCGCTTGCTTCTTCAACAGGTTTGCGGGTTTTAGCTTCAATATCCTCCAACGTTTGCAAAACCAGGCGCTTTGCCTGTAGCTGCCAGCCCCACTTTTGAACGTTAAAGGCGATCGCGCCACCCACAAACGTCGCAATCAAGTCTACAGGCTGCATGAAGGAAATCCCCAACAGCAGCCCCAACCCAGCAATGCCCCAAAACGGTAGCGCTACAGCCTGACGCTGATTCTCCACCAGTTGGCTAATGAAATCGGTGGGCATTTCTGCCAAGAGCGTTTCTTTCACCTGTCGCTGTTCGCCAGGTGGCACTGATAGACCAATCTTTTGCCGCAGTTTTTCGAGCTTACGGGCATCGGTGCTGTATTGCGTCAGTTCATCCTCTGCCATGAGGATCAAGCGCTCGTATTGTCCCATTGACTCTTTACTCCTAAGGACAGAGTCTTATTATCCCTTACTAGACTGCGATCGCCGCATTGCCACACGACGATTCTGCTGCGCCAGTGCATCATCAGGATAAAGCGCTAGCACTTTGTCGTAGCAGTCGATCGCCGCTTCAAACCGTCCCAGACTGAGCAAGACACTCCCTAAGTTATTGCGCGCTCTAACATCGTCAGGACGCAAGGCGAGGGCGTGCTCATAGCTGTCAACCGACTCTTCAAAACGCTCTAACTGTTTGAGCGCTACGCCACGGTTAAACCAGCTTTCGTAGTGGTCGGGTTGAGACTCCAGGGCACGATCGAAGCTAGCGATTGCGCCGTTATAATCGCCCAATTTCAACAGGCAACAACCGTGACCATAGACTGCACCATGATGTGGCTGTAGCGCGATTGCTTTGCTGTAGCCTAAAACCGCATCCTTGTGGCGACCCAGATGCTTGAGGCACATTGCCCACTGATACCAGGCTTCGGCATCTTCAGGGTTGAGTCCTAACGCTTTGTCATAGCTGGCGATCGCTGCTGCATAATCACCCAACCCCATTAAGGCAGCACCCCGGCTGCTTAACGCGGCTTGATAGTCGGGCTGGAGGTGCAACACTTGATTGAAATGTTTGATGGCGCTTTCATAATGGTTGGCGGCATACAGCGCTAATCCCTGGCTGTACCAGGCATCGGTAAAGTCTGGCTGCTGCTCCAGCACATGATGCAGGTTGGTGATCGCCGCCTGGTATTGCCCTGTCATATAAAACGCCAGACCCAGACTGTAGTGAGCATTGGGGAAGTCTGCCTGGAGTGCCAGCACCTGCTCAAAACTGGCGATCGCGCGCTCATGTTGCTCCAGCATCGAAGCTGCCCAGCCCAGGCTGTAGTGCGTGTGTGGCGACGCAGGATCATGGATTACAGCCTGCTCAAAGCTTGTCATTGCCTCTGTGTAACGAACAAGGCTGAGCAAGGCACTACCCTTTTCATACCAGGCGTTGCTGTGATCAGGCTGAAAGCGAAGCACATGATCAAAATGCACGATCGCCGCCTCGTAATCACCCTGCTGGCTTAAGGTCAAACCGCGCTGGAAGATGCTTTCAGCATCAACAAAATCGTCAGTGTCAACAAGTTCAGTCTGAGTAGTCCGACTCATGGATTCAACGTGCCCTTTTCACAATCAAAACGTAGCGCTCATACTTCGAGATCGAGCCTTAAATAACCTGTCAGCCTCACCATCTGTAAGGGCAATAGCTTCCCGCTGGCTACGTTGAGGCAAGTCGCACCCTACAGAAGCAAGCGGACTTTATTGAATCTGCCCTTCACTTTTAGTGTTCCCAAATCACCTGCCACATTGACACGTATCTGGCACTATACTGAGGCATCCACTTTGGAGACCGAAGGATTTACACTAAGGAGGCATTGACTCAGTGCAGTTCACCTTCGCTCGATGGTTGTCATGCCTACTTCCTCTCCCACTACGGCGGCTTCATCCCTCCCAGCGATCGCCCAGCAAACCCGCGACAGCGCCCGAAACCTGGCAGCCCAGACCACCGCAGTAAGGAACCAGGCGCTAGAAGCGATCGCCCAGGCATTAGAAGCAGCTAGAGCCGACATTTTGACAGCGAACCAGGCAGACTGTGAAGCCGCAAGCGCAGCAGGACTGTCAGCAGCCCTCTTTGCTCGGCTGAAGCTGGATGAGACAAAGCTGAAAGGAGCGATCGCGGGCATTCGGGATGTTGCGAAACTGCCTGATCCGATCGGTGTGGTGCAGCTTCATCGTGAGCTTGATCAGGGGCTAGTTTTAACGCGCCTTGCCTGCCCTCTGGGTGTGGTGGGCGTTATTTTTGAGGCTCGTCCCGATGCGGTGATGCAGATTGTCAGCCTGGCGATCAAGTCGGGGAATGGAGTCATCCTTAAAGGTGGACAGGAAGCGGTGCGATCGTGCGAGGCTTTAGTCGCTGCGATCCATCATGGACTGGCTCAAACCGACGTTGCGCCAACCGTTGTACAACTGCTGACAACGCGGGAAGAAACGCTGGCACTGCTGAAGCTGGATCAATACGTGGATCTCATTATCCCTAGAGGTTCCAATTCCTTTGTGCGCTTTGTACAGGACAACACCCGCATTCCTGTCTTGGGACACGCCGAGGGCATCTGTCATCTGTACGTAGATAAAGCTGCTGATGTGCAAAAAGCTGTTGCGATCGCGGTGGATGCCAAAACTCAATATCCTGCTGCCTGCAATGCGATCGAGACTCTTCTGGTGCATCAAGCGATCGCGTCTGAATTTCTGCTCGAAGCGGTGGTTGCCCTTCAGCTTCGTAATGTGGAACTGCGCGGCGACGATCGCACCCTCGATATTCTCAACATCACCACTGCTACGGAAGCCGATTGGTCTACCGAATACAGCGACTTGATTTTGGCAATTAAAATTGTGGATACGCTAGACGAGGCGATCGCCCATATCAATACCTACGGTTCGCGGCATACCGAAGCGATCGCCACTGAAAATGCCCAAACCGCCGCCACCTTTATGGCACAAGTTGATGCCGCAGGCGTTTTCCACAATTGCTCGACTCGCTTTGCCGATGGTTTCCGCTATGGGTTTGGTGCCGAAGTGGGCATCAGCACCCAAAAAATGCCACCACGCGGTCCTGTTGGGTTAGATGGTTTAGTCACTTATAAATATCAACTGGTAGGGAATGGGCAAATTGTGGCAACGTACGTGGGTGCAACTGCCAAACCATTTACGCACAGAGATTTGTAAAAGCTTGGAAGCGGCAAGGAGTAGTTGCGATTAAACGTTCGGTTGTTTTGCGAACCCATTGCAACGATCGCGAGTAAATGGGTTTGAGCTTGACAACCAGGATTGCTCGTTAAAGCCTCCTCTTAGTCTCCATCTCCCGCTTCCCAGGCGATCGCTTGGCTAGGCTGTGGATCGGGCAGCTTGATGGAAATGACACCAGCAGCCAATACCAGCACCGTTGAGACCCACAGGCAACCCACCAACCCAAAGAATTGGTAAACCAGCCCCGACAGCACCGTACCAGCCAGCCGACCGCCAGAGTTTGCCATGTAATAAAAGCCAACATTTAGCGCTACATCATCATCAGCGGTAAAGGCTAACACCAGGTATGAATGCACGGCTGAGTTAAACGCGAAAACCAAACCAAACACCGTCA
>JBGTJW010000373.1:0-1774 GCA_041744955.1 Stenomitos sp.
CTGCCAATACGTGAGCCCGACATAAGCAAGATTAGCGGGCTCGGGATGATACCAATACTCTACTAACGGCGCTTCCAGTTGATCCGCAATCACTCGGAGCACCTGTCCTAAAAAGCGATCAAGGTCTGTTTCCATTGCCAGCACATCGACCGTTCGCTTCAGCGCCTTATTCACTTTCTCCAGTTCCGCCGACCGCGCTTGTTCTGCTGCAAAGATCGCTTGCTGATTACGTTCTTGCTGAATGGCGCTACCGACACAATCTGCTGCAACTTTTAACACAGAAAATTCAGTCGGAGTCCGACACTTTAACTCGCGGCAATCATCAAACCCAATTACTCCCCAATACTTATCCTCGACAAAAATGGGAACAGCATAGAACGCTTTCAATCCTAGTTCTGCTTGCCCACTTCGGCACGGTTCAGGCATGTCTTCCAGCAGACAGCTAAGGCTTTGACCTTGACTCAAAAGTTTGTACCACTCCTCAATGCCCTCCCAGCTTCCTTGTGATAAGGCAGGATGAGAAACCTGTGACATGGTATGAGGAGAAGTCCATTCATACAACACCTTCCACCCTATAGATGCAGGGTTAAATGAAGGGGCAAAATTCTCAATCACTGCCACGCGATCGGTCTCCAAACTCTCGCCAATGATTTGTAGAGCTGTGTTGATGGCTGCATCGAAGTTAGAAATCGTCAGTAAGGCATTGGCAGCCGCTACGGTAGCCTCTAATAGGCAATGTTCTGAAGAGTTGCTGACGCTGAGTTGCAGTAAGGCATAAGAGTGCTCACAGGACTGAAGTTGCGATCGCAGCAGGGCATTCTCTTGCTCCAGAGCAGAGAGGCGATCGTGGAGTTGAGCCAGTGCCGTGTCCATAGCAACCTCTAGAGCAACAGGGTTTTCCTGAAAGTTCACGATTGGACGCAATCCTACTATACAAGCTTCATATTGAACCGAACTCAACGAAAGTTGAGACAAAATCCAACGAAAGTTAGGGCTGTATCCTTAACTTTTGTTCATCCAAAACCCAGCTTCTTTGATAAACACTCCAATCTTAGGACTAGCGACAGCTAGAGGATAACCGATTAAGCTTTTGCTCAAGTGTAATTCTATTTATCCCTCATTCCATGCTGGTTTAGTTTTAGAAACGACTACTTTGTGTCCGTTGAGGCTGGAAGACTTATGAATCAGAGCTTTCAGCGATCGTTTCGTTTGGGTGTCTGTTGGCTTGAACTATTCCATTTGTGGCTAAAGATGGGACAGTCCGAATCACGGACAACGATTTTGCATCATTATAGGCTTCGCAAGGTTTCGCCGCCACGAGGGGTCAGCGAATACTCAACTCTGGGTGGCGCTTCACGGTATACCTCACGATGAATTAGGCGATCGCGTTCCAGTTCGCGCAATTGCTGAGTCAGCACTTTCTGGCTCACTCTTGGGATCAACTGCCGCAATTCGCCAAAACTCTTGGCATTCTGCCGTAGCCACCGCAAGATGACACATTTCCACTTACCACTAATGGCTTCCATCGTCACTTCCACCGGACAGCCGCAGCCTGCTTCGAGCACCCTCGTACCTCCATTCGTATCCATTCAGTAACAAATAGTTACCCGTGCTGCTCTCTATCGAGACTTTAATGGGGTGTGACCAAAATCTGATGTATGTCAGTAGAGCTGTTATCCTTTTATTAGGGCTATTAGGAGACAAGGAAGATTAGGGGATGCCAGCCTCAATAACTGCCAGAGATACAGATTTTGTCACAGTTGAGATCAAAATT
>JBGTJW010000374.1:0-2491 GCA_041744955.1 Stenomitos sp.
CTGGGTTGAGCGCTGTTTCAATCGCTTAAAACAATTCCGCCGGGTTGCCACCCGTTATGAGAAAAAGGCTGAAAACTACCTCGCCATGCTGACTCTAGCCTCTATCATGATGTGGTTATAGTTTTAAAACAGTCCCTAGCATCAGTTCACTCTGTAAAACAGCAGCAGGAGGCTCTCCTGATCGAAGCTTCCCGCCATCATCTAGACAGCGTTCTACTTGCTCGATCGAATAAACGGTTCGTACATCGCTGAAGTCTGTAAGCAGCGCTTGTATTGCTGTACTTGAAGCTGAATGGCTCGCCGATACGAGATTTGTTGCTGTGTTCTAGGATGAGTGATTGAGGTCGAAATTCGTTCTTCAAACTGTTTGAGAAACACTCGACGGGCAGGCTCATCCAGATAAATACCGCCCTCCGCATTGGGATAGGTAAAATCGGTGGGGCGCAAGATTTTTTTATTGACCAGTGCGATGACCAAGCTATCGACAACGGGAGCACGAAACTCCTCCGTTAAGTCAAACGCCAGGTGCGGTTCTTTTCGCTCTGAGCGGTGCAGGTTGCCCAGGTAGGGATTTAAACCCTCCGCCAAAATTAAGCTCATGACGTTGTTAAACAGCAGCGTATAGCCAAAGCTGAGTAAGGAATTGATGGGATCTTTGGGTGGTCGTCGGTTGCGCTCGGTGAGGCTAAAAGCTGGGTTTGTAATCAACTGCCCCAACGCACCAAAGTAAAGCTTTGCGGCGGCACCTTCATAGCCACGCAGTGAGTTCTGTTCTGTTGCCTGCTCGATGCTCTTGAGGTGTTGATCCAGTCGCTTCATTTTGGCGGCTAATCCCTCCACCTTGCGTTTGCGGTTCAGTCGTAAGAGGGTGAGCTTTGAGTTTATGACCTTGCCGTACACAAGCGGCTGCGCCATACGGAGCTGAAATTCTGGGTCTTGTCTGCGACTAAATTGGGCAGCTTCGATCGACAAATCGCAAAACTCATTGCTCCACAAATGCCCTTTATAATCTCCCATCTGAGTGAGGAAGATCACAGGGATGTGTTGCTCTAAACAGACGGAGATAGCGGCTGTACTAAGCTGAATGTTGCCAAACACCAAAATTTGCTCAACTTCCCGTGTGGGAATTTCTACATGCAAGGGGACTTGGTTTTGATCGGACGGTTTGCCGCGAACTAAAAACCGCCCCTGCTCTTTCTGTAACGTTGTGCCTTGTTGTACGAGATAAAGCGTTGACATACCCGTTTTCCACTCCCATTCGTTGGATTCGATCGTGACTGGTTTCCATTGCCGCACCTGGTAGCCCAAAACCACATACAACGGTGGTGGAATCGGTTGCTGCGCGGCTTTGAGTACTGCGACCATTGCCTGCTGCATTTGGGTTGGTGGCACCGATGGATCGGCATAGATCAGGCGATCGGCTTCCTCCCGCTCCTCAGTTGGTAACGCCAGCAGTTGATGTTTCTGCACTGGGACGACTAGGTTTCCAGCAAAGGCGTGTCCCAAAAACCGAAAGCCGCGATCAAAATTGGTGATCTGGGTTTTCTCAGGATGGAGTTGTAGCCCCATGCTGTGCAGCAGATCGGCAACATCCCGCTGTGCCTGGATAATTTGTGGCTGAGACTTTGCCATGACTACAAAATCATCGGCATAACGTACTAACTTCAGGTCTGCTGCCATCAGAATTTCATCAAAGTCATCCAGATAGACGTTTGCCAAGATGGGTGAAACGACTGATCCTTGAGGCACTCCTTTCACCGGAAAAATCAACCCCTCCGGTGTCAGAATGCTGGCACCAATCCAGGCTTCCAGTAGGGCAAAAATGGTCGATCGCAGCGAAAATAGCGTCTGTGCTGGAACGAGGTCAGCCGGTTTGACCCGCTCCTCGAATTCGGCAAAGAGGCGATCGTGGTTCAGATTGTCGAAAAAACGCACAATGTCGCCGTCTAAGACCCACTCATAGCCGCGATCGCGCCAGTAGCCAACCTGCTGCACAGCCGCCTTGTGAGAGCGACCCGGACGGTAAGCAAAGCTACAGTCTTCAAACTGAGGTTCCAAAATGGGATGTAACGCATTTAAGAGCGCCTGCTGGACGATGCGATCGCGCACGGTTGGCACGCCTAAAGTGCGCCAGCCGCCCTCCTTTTTAGGCACCGAAAACTGTCGCAACGGCATGGAGTGGTAAGTACCTATGATTAGCGCCTTTTCTAGCTGGCTCAGGTAGGTTTCGGCTTGCTCGGCAAAATGGGCGATCGTTTCCCCATCCACTCCAGCACAGCCCTTGTTCTGTCGGACGTGCTCCCATGCTGCTTTAAGGGATGACAACGAAAAGACGGAAGCGAAGAGTACCAATGGGTGTGACCAAAATCTGATGTATGTCAGTAGAGCTGTTATCCTTTTATTAGGGCTATTAGGAGACAAGGAAGATTAGGGGATGCCAGCCTCAATAACTGCCAGAGATACAGATTTTGTCACAGTTGAGATCAAAATT
>JBGTJW010000375.1:0-3076 GCA_041744955.1 Stenomitos sp.
TCACCGTATCTTAAATTTCTCTGTAATGCGCGTCATTGCCTCTTCCACATTCTCACGGCTGTTGAATGCTGAAATGCGGAAGTAGCCTTCACCTGCCGCACCAAAGCCAGAACCGGGAGTGCCGACGACATTGCAGGTTTGCAGCAGCTTGTCAAAGAAATCCCAACTGGAGAGACCGTTAGGTGTTTGTAGCCAAACATAGGGGGCATTTACACCACCGTAGACAGTGATTCCTGCCGCAGTCAATTGTTCGCGGATGATGGTAGCGTTCTCCATGTAGAAACGTACCAGCGACTTGATTTGCGCCTGTCCTGCTTCTGTATAAACGGCTTCGGCTCCACGTTGGACGATGTAGGATACGCCATTGAATTTAGTGGACTGACGACGGTTCCAGAGTTTCCACAGTTCCACATCCGAGCCATCGGCGGCTTTAGCGGTGAGTGTTTTGGGCACAACGGTCAACGCGCAACGAGTACCTGTGAAACCTGCATTCTTGGAGAACGATCGAAATTCGATCGCACATTCCCGTGCTCCTTCCATTTCATAAATAGAGTGGGGAATCGTTGGATCAGTGATGAAAGCTTCGTAGGCAGCATCAAAAAAGATGATGGAACCCTGCGATCGGGCATAGTCCACCCAGGCTTGGAGATGCTCCTTGCTGGCAGTTGCGCCTGTCGGATTGTTGGGGAAACACAGGTAAATGAGATCCACTTTCTGTGTCGGAATCTCAGCCGTGAAATGGTTTGCGGCAGTAATTGGCAGATACACCAAACCACCGTATTCACCCTTCTCATTTACCTCGCCCGTGTGCCCTGCCATCACGTTCGTATCCACATACACGGGATAAACGGGATCGGTCACAGCAATGCTGTTGTCGTTGCCGAAGATGTCGAGAATATTGCCGCAGTCGCACTTAGAACCATCGGAGATAAAGATTTCGGCTGCGTCGATGTCACAGCCGCGTGACTGAAAATCGTGTGCTGCAATCTTCTCGCGTAACCAGGCATAGCCCTGCTCTGGACCGTAACCTTTGAAGTTGGCACGATCGCCCATTTCTTCAACCGCCTGAATCATGGCAGTACGACAGGCTGCTGGCAGTGGTTCGGTGACATCGCCAATACCCAGTCGAATCACCTTCGCGGTTGGGTTTGCCTCGGTAAAGGCTGTCACCCGCCGCCCAATTTCGGGAAACAGATAGCCCGCTTTAAGTTTGAGATAGTTGTCGTTGATGGTTGCCATGTTCGATCGCAATGAACGCCTTCAAACAGTAAAGCAGAGTAGGGAGGGAGTTCAAGCACTTCAGACGCTTCTATAGCAAAAGGATGAAGGATAAGGGATGAATCGAAGCTCTTGCTCAGAGGACGTTTCAAGGTTGATGTCTGTCCGAATGTTCTCTTCGACCGCTACACGTAGTAAAACGGCTACAGCCTAACCTGTCTCATCGGCTGAGAAAGTAGGAACCCTGTACCTTCTGATACTCCTAAAGCGCTCTAGTCTTGTTACCGTTAGCCAGTTGTAAGCAAGGTGTGATGATGCGGGTGATGGTTGGCTCAGTAGAAACGCTCTGGCGGTATCCTGTGAAATCAATGCTGGGAGAGGAACTGGAGGCTTCAGAGATCACTGAGCAAGGGCTATTGGGCGATCGCGCTTACGCACTGTTAGATGTGCAAAGTGGCAGGGTTGCCAGCGCTAAGAACCCCAAAAAGTGGGCGAAACTGCTCGAATTTCAGGCAGCATACACAACCACTCCCGTGCGGGAAGCGATTCCTCCGGTCAACGTATCTCTACCAGATGGCAGTTCTTTGACCAGTGAGGCGATCGAAACCAACAGCATTCTCTCTGGGCTGCTGGGTCGAGAGGTACAGCTACTCTCATCTGCACCAAAAACCGCTAGCCTGGACCAGTATTGGCCCGACGTGGAAGGAACCGCGTACCAGGAAACGATTACAGAACTGGTGCTGCCTCCCAATACGTTCTTTGATTCTTGCTTTGTTCACGCCCTGACGACGGCAACCCTGGCAAAACTTCAGACACTTTACCCAGACGGACAGTTTGAGCCATGCCGCTTTCGACCCAACATTCTGATTAAACCTGTAGCGGATGAGGCAGCGTTTGTGGAAGATGCCTGGGTCGGTAGTGTACTGGCGATCGGCGATGAAGTGCGTCTCAGCATTGATACTGCCTGCCCTCGCTGCGTCGTCACCACGCTCGCTCAGTCCGGTTTACCAAACGATCTGGACATCCTACGCACAACCGCTCAACATAACAACGTTATTGCAGGTATCCGTGCCTCAGTTTTGCAGAGCGGCACCATCCGCCGCAACGATTCAATTTGGCTAGAGTCACGGTAAAAGTGCTGTTGTACAGTTCCAAGCTTTTGCAGTTAGAGTCTCAAGACATCTGCTAATGCTTAATGCTAAGTTAGATTGAAGATTTTAAGTAACCAAAAATGAGCATTGTCCGCTATGTCGTTCTAGGTGTTCTATTCGCTTTGCTGATTCCACCGATTGCTCATGCAGGCGATTATCCCTGGTGGATAATCACAAGAGACGACAAAACATGGGGTATTGGTGAGATGGACAATCGAATCTTGTTATATTTGGGCAAAAACTACTGGATTGCTCCTTTTCCCGGAGTTTTACCGATTCTTTTGGGGTTAGCATTTCTAGGTTTAATTATCACTACTGCTAGCCTTGTTAGACGAAGAAGTAGGGCTTAAAAAGAGATGAAACCAGCTTGGGAACGACCAGAATAAGTACTTCTCACTATTTAAGCTTCAAAAAAGATGAGTTTGTAATAAATAAAGTGATTTGTAAAACCAAGCTATATAACTATCATGGAAATTAAACCCATTACAATTCGCGTTAATGCCGATGTTGCTCGTCTTTTTGAATCAGCGTCTGAAGAGCAACGACATAAGTTTGAAGCATTACTTATAGGACTTACGCCGAGGGAGGAGGCAATGGGTGACTCAAAACTGGGTTTGAGTCGCTAGAGTCAAGAGATGAAAGACACTTTTACTCGCTTGGACTATTGCCAATACCTGCTGGTCAGCCAAATCAACTATACGCTGACT
>JBGTJW010000376.1:0-10312 GCA_041744955.1 Stenomitos sp.
TCGCAAAACGGGCGAACTTAAGTGGGCGGCTACCCGTGTCGATCTCATCTTCGGCTCAAACTCTCAGCTACGTGCCCTCGCAGAAGTCTACGGCGCTGAAGACTCGCAGCCGAAATTTGTGCAGGACTTTGTGGCAGCGTGGGATAAAGTGATGAACCTCGATCGCTATGACCTCCGCTCAGTCCAAGCGAAAAGCTCTGCGAGGAGTTTCTAAGCCTAACTTCAACCGATCGTCGGTGAACAGCGGTCGAGGCTACGCAAACCTGGGCGTTGCTGAAAGGCAGTATGATTTTGCAAAACCCTGAACGAGTTTTCAGAGCTTGCCAACATCGGTTCATACCTTGAATCAGCAACGCCCCCACACCCCCTTTGATCCCAATGTCCTAAGTTCTGTGGCAATCGCTATACCTTCATCGCATCTTAGGAAGGGGGTATTTAAAAACCGGCTACAAGTAAATATGCCAGTTTACTTGCTAACCAGGAACTAGCCACCCCAGCGAAAATCATAAAAAGAGGTACAACAGCAAACTTGCCTCCTTCACTTGAAGTGGAAAAGGATGGAATGGCAACGATCGCAGATGGAATTAATCCACCTAGCACAACGGTAAAGCCAATAGCAATCATCTGAAACGCAGGTGAGGGTAAGTCACTTCTCTGTTGACCATACAGTATTGCTACCAGGCTGGCTCCAGCAACAGCACCTATATAAACACAAAAGGGCAGCGTGATCGGCAGGAAAATAAACCCTGCGGCTTGCGACTCCATCCAGCAACGATGGAAGACCTGTAACCAGTAAATTCCAGCTAGAGTAATCAGGGCTGCTCCACCGATCGCACCCAACAGCACAACTGGTAGAGCGAAAAAGGACTGACTGTGATTGAATGCGATTGCTCCAGCCGCAATAAATGGTGCGACTAATAGCAGAAGCAGCAGGTAGTCTAGCATTGCTGCAATCACATACCAAGTGATATTTATCATCACTAGAACCTCGATAGCTAAGATGTAGCTTTCAACAAAACATTAGCCGGATTGCATTATAAAAAAGATTGTGTATCTCTCAGGTACGCAGGAAATAAGATTCGACTTTGCTAAAGTCCAGGTTAATGCGATCGCTATCCTCAATGAAAAAGTAGAAGTGGTCTTCGGAAGCACAGGGGTGCTGAAGTTCTAGTAATAACCGTCCCTTGACCTCTTCGATCGTTTCATTCACATCAGAGTGAAACTCTACATATCCACCCAGTTTATTCTTGCGCCAATTCACAAGGTTATTATCAAGCTCATAGTTTGAAATCCACTCATTAAACTCCTCACAGAGTTCTGTCAGATCCGTGGGAATATCTAACGGTTCACAAAGTTCTTGGAGCGCGACCCAGAAGACCTCTTGCTGTAGGGAAAATTTTAAGGCATAGACATCGTCATACCACTCCAAGTCGGCGCTAGTAGTGGCTAAAAAGCTAAAGTCAGTGACCAGGTTAGTTTTGTCTTGAGAAACTTCAGGGAAATAGAGGATGTAGTGTTGTTCGGGACTCAGCTCACACATGGGGACATTTAAGCCGACATAAAATTGTAAAATCCCCTGTTGCGGTAAAGCGAATCCATCAATGATCGGAAGATCGGCGCAGTTTATCTGCATTAGAAACATCATTTGCTCACCCGTTTCGCGGTCGGTGGGATAGCTTGTGCCTTCAGGCAGATAGGGATGACCGCCAATTTTACTTTGCCAAAGTTCTAATGAATCACCGCTCCAATCAGAAATTGGGTAGCCAGCAGAATTGAGGTGCCCAGCCTCTTCCGCAGTAATTTTGATGTAAGGTAACAAGTTTGCTTCTAGATGCGATCGCAGGGGTTCAAACTCAAGCGGTAAATCGTTCAGAAATTGTGGGGTATCAGTCGTTTCAATCATTTTAGATGGCTCCTGAAATGCAGCGGTTGTTTGTAAAGCAGCGGCTATTTGTGAAGCATTGGGAGGCTGTTCTGGCAGCGATCGCTGTAGGTTCGTGACTGCGTGTAAGTCTGGCAGTGGTGTCTCAGCCGCCGCAGGTTCAAACACTTTGACAGACTGTACCTGCAAACTTCCAGGAACATAGACGATGTGAACTGTATCAATTTGTGAGGGCGGCAGGCGATGGGCATAGCGATCGAGTACCCGACCATTGAGATAGACAACAATAGCTTCCTCTACAGCCAGCTTGAGTGTGAATTGTTGACCAGAAGCAAATTCAGCCGGTATTGCTAACCACCCGCCAGATCCCCAGCCCCCAGCGACACAAGTATTTTGAGCAATTTGCCCTTGATTGGGACGCACATCAAAGTGATAGGCGATATCTTTAGCCGCATCCAGATTGATGGTAAAGGCTGAAAGCTGGTGGTGGGCAATGATATCTAGTTTGCAGGTGGCAATGATTTCTACCGCAGCAAACGATCGTTGGAGAGGAAAGCCTAAATAGTGGCGATCGCTCACCTCTCCCATCGTAAAAGTGATGACATTGACTGCTGGAGGGCTATTTGTGCTTGCAATCGGAGCAGTTGAAGCTTCGTTGATGGGCTGTACAGGATGATTAAGAGGCTGATCGATGGGCGATCGCACGTAACCTTTTCTGAGCTTCTCATTAATTTTTTTAGCTGCTTCGGCTTGAGCAATTTCAGGCGTACCGTAGGTGGTGCTGGAAGACTGTCCTTGAGTTCCAAGCCGACCATAGCGAATTGTTACGTTTGTGCCCTTGGCTGTCACTTCGTAAAACTTGCGAGATGATCCCTCAGAAAGTTCTAGATAAACTGTTTCTGAATCGTCGCGATCGTGCTTGCCATCAATATTCATCGCGGATTACTACTGAGCAACTATTGACACAAAACTAGCCTGACTACAAATAGAGGTGCAAGTATAAATTGCGTTCAAGCTGCTTTCAGTCTCAGAGATAAAGTTTTGCTGCCACCATCATCATGAAAAAAGAGAACGCTAGCGATGTATTCAACGTCACTATCGCTTCATCAATACCCCTTCTTCCAGGCATTATCCGTCCTGGTTGCGGCATAATACCCTCTTCTTAACGAATTAAACAGAAACGTTGCTGCTTCAGTCCGTCTTTGGGGTGTTATCCCTAAGTTCTGACGTTCCACTTTCCTTTCGATCGACATCTCGTCAACCCTTCAGGAGTCGGGGGGCGGCTGCAAGTAGCGTCGAAGCCGTTAGTCAAGTGCGGGTGCGTCGTACTTTAGTACCCAGCGCTTGCTCGTCGAGTGCTCCACCACACCACGATCGGGCATCATTCCTTCAACGCTCGATCGCTCAAGGTGTAGCGGCAACCCCACCGCACATGCAGCAGGGTAATCTCAGACAAAAAAATCGGTGCCAAGGTTTAGGCAATCCCACTGACCATTGACCATTTTTTGCGACACCACTCTGAAAAGTGCGCTTTGGCACGCTGCTTTTCACTTCTTTTTGCCGTCCTGTTGCTAATCAAAAGGAAAGTTTGGGCACTTTATGGGGGTATTGCAGCGGCAAAAAACTATGAAACGTCGTCATTTTCTCTGGACTAGCTTATTAGTTGTTGCAGGTTGTACGACCGCCACGAACACCTCAACGAAGCAAACTTCTACGTCAAAAACGATCAACCAACCGGAGAAGCTGCGCTTTGCAGTATCCGATGTGAAAGGACTTGAGGATTTGCAGAAAGACTATGGAGCCTTACGGACTCTCTTAGAAGAAATTTTAGAGAAGAAAATTGAGTTTTTTCCTGTAGAAAGCTATATTGCTGCTGCTGCTGCACTTCAGCTTAATCAAGTTGATTTGGTGTTTACAGGACCATCCGAATATGTTGTGATGCGTGCTAGAACGAATGCCATTCCGATCGTGGCGATCGAGCGTCAAAAGTATTACTGTGTGATCACAACGCAACTAGGCAGAGGAGTTCAGTCGGTTGCAGAGTTGAAAGGCAAGACGATCGCCATGTGGGAAGTTGGCTCCACCAGCGGTCACTTAGGACCAACCAAACTATTGATTGATGCCGGTTTAGATCCCAAGACAGACCTCAAAATCCAGTTGTTGAACAAGCAAGGATTACCTGCGCTTCAGAAAGGCACTGTTGCTGCTTGGGGTGGCTCGGTCAAACGCTATGATAAGTTTCTCGAGTCCAACGGGCTGTCTGAAAAGGACTTTCCGATTCTTGCGAAGGGTCCGACCTTACCATCTGATCCATTTGTAGCCAGCAGTCAGCTCGATCCGGCTTTGGTGGAGCAGATGCAGCCGCGACTGCTGCAAACTCAGGACAGGGTATTGAAGGCGATCGCGCCTGCGGATGGAAACAAGTTTGAAGGTTCCAAGATGGTGCAGGTGAATGACACCGACTACAACATGATTCGTGATGTTTATAAAGCCATTGGACAGGGCAACTCTGTTTCTTGATCGAGACAACTTTATTACCATCTTGCTTCAATGCCCATTCTGCCTGTAACAAGCGCTAAGGCTTGCTTTCTATGCTATTTCGAGCGATTCAACGTTTTGTAAAAGAAACGGACAGACCTTCTGCGCTTTTCTCCCTTGAGTACACTCGACAAACGCCTTTGCTCAAACGGCTCAGCCAGCATTGGAGCATTGCACATAAAATCAGTGCTGGCTATGCTTTGTCAATTGGTATAGCCGTCTTGGGCACAACCATTGGGTTGGTGACTGGAAATTACTATCAGGAAAAAGCCCAGCAACAGCAGGCGCTTACAAACCGACAGCAACACCTTTTGAGTGAGCTAGAGAACACGGTTAATCTGATTAGGATTCATCCACAACGGCTGATGGGGGTTTTGGGAGAATCCGTCTGGTTTGACTATGAAAGAACCAAGTTTCTGGGTTCCATGAGTCAGGTAAAAGCCCTACTAGTCGAATTTGAGTCTTTCACAGATCAACACGCTGCTGCCTTGGCGATCGATGCCCAAGCATCAAAGGACTTAGCAAAAGGTTATACAGTTAACATTGAGGTCTATCGGCAACTGACCGAAGTTCTGTGGCAGCAGTTAAAGCCTACAGATTTAACGGCAACAGAAATAGCCGCCGCACAACAACAGCTTCTAGCGTCACTAAGGAGTCCGTCCTCCAGCAAAACTAACATTGAACTAGACCGCTTGACAGAGAGCTTGACTCGGCTTAAAGCTGCTGCTGAAATGCAACATGAGCAAGCGATCGCTCAGATGACACAAGCTGAAGCACTGCGGATGCAGATTGTCGTAGGCAGTATGCTGCTCTCTGTTGTCATGGCAGTAATGCTGGCGGTAATTACGTCACGCGCGATCGCACGACCGCTTCAGGCAGTGACCAAATTTGCTAAAGCAGTGGTTCAAGAGTCTAACTTTAAGTTGCAAAGCCCAATTAGCACACAGGATGAAGTAGGGTCACTGGCAACGTCATTGAATCAATTGGTGCAGTGGGTTGGAGAATACACCAGTGCTTTAGAGCAAGCTCGTCACACAATGGAAAAGCGGGTTGAGGAGCGGACGCAAGATTTAACTGAGGCGCTGCAAGAACTTAGACAAGCTCAATCACAATTGATTCAAAGTGAGAAGATGTCTAGCTTGGGTCAGCTAGTAGCTGGTATTGCCCATGAGATCAACAATCCCATCAATTTCATTTACGGAAATCTTAAACACGCTGATGAATACTCCCAGAATTTATTAGGGTTGGTTCAACTCTATCGGCAACAAGACCCGCAGCCAACGGCGGCTGTGCAAACCTATGTTGAGGCGATCGACTTAGATTTTATTGAGGCAGATCTGCCTAAACTCTTTGCTTCGATGCAAATGGGGACTGAGCGCATTCGACAAATTGTCTTGTCATTACGCAACTTTTCGCGTCTGGACGAAGCCGAAATGAAACCTGTCGATATTCACGAAGGCATCGAAAATACACTGCTAATTCTCAATAATCGTCTGAAGCAAGGCATTCACCTGATTAAGGAGTATGGGACTTTGCCATTGGTGGAATGCTATCCAGCCCAGCTTAATCAAGTATTCATGAATTTGATTGCAAACGCGATCGACGCACTAGAAGAATACCAGGTGACGGATACAGCAGGCAGTCTAGACAACGCTCAAGCATCAGGTTCCCATGCCCAGCCCTCAGTCCCCAGCATCACCATTCGTACAGGGCTAGTAGACCAGCATCACGTTTCCATTCAGATTTGTGATAATGGTTCAGGTATGTCACCTGCCGTTCAAGCGAAGCTTTTTGATCCTTTTTTCACAACAAAATCGATCGGTAAAGGCACAGGGCTGGGTCTCTCTATTTGCTATCAGATTATTGAAAAGCATCGAGGAGAAATTAAGGTGACTTCAGAAGTGGGACAGGGGACAACGTTTGTCATTCTGTTGCCGCTGCAAGGGATGTGATATTTTTTGGGCAGCTTGGTGATAGTCTGCCACAAGGTCAGGAATTTCGTCAGTCTAAGGGCATGGCTCTTACTTGTCCTCAGGTTCATCTGCCTTCGCGACAGGCAGCGCGATCGGTGGGTTAAGGTCATCTTTGCGCTTGTACGCTGGAGTATCTGTAGCCGGAACCATAACTTTGAGTGCCTGCGCCATGACCTTAAGTGTGACGGGGAGCGTTCCTAACGGATGTCCATCAATATGCACTGGTAAAGTTGCCCTGGACGTTAACTGCACTTCAGCAACGCGGTACGTTTCAATTTTAGGGCTGTAGTGATATTGTCCCTGGCTGATAGACCAGAAGTGACGTATCAACTCCCACTTGCTGAAGTTGCGATAGATGCTAATGGTCAACAGCCCATCATCAATGACGGCATCGGGAGCAACCGTGAAGCCAGTGCCATAGTAAGGACCGTTGGCAATCACAACAAGTAGCGCTGAACACTGCAACTTGCGCTGAATTGGCTCTACTCGTCGTCGCAAAAAGCGTCGCTTTGAGGTGGATTGCTCACGCGCTTCGGCAATGGAGCGGTCAAACTGCATTTGCAGCCACTGTGGTTTGTAGCCCACTGCCAACTGCGCTGCCTGCACCATCCGTCCCCACCGCCCGCCTTTAATTTCTTCACCTAACGGGAAGAGGGCGGCATCAAGTCCTACACCCGCTGCTTCAAAAAAGTAATGCTCGTTGTTTGCCTGCCCTACATCCATGTGCTTCACTTGACCCTGTGCCAGAACTTGACACGCTTCAGCAACGTCCGTCGGCAAGTTGAGGCTACGAGCAATATTGTTGTAGGTGCCGATCGGTACAATACCCAGCGGAATCGGTGCGTGGAGCAAGCCTCTAGCCACTTCGCTAACCGTGCCGTCTCCTCCGCCCACCACAACCATGTCATACCCTTCCTCCACTGCCCGTTGAGCAATCAAAGCAGGAGATTCGTCTGGGTTGGTAAACACAAGGTCAGCGCGAATGCCTTCTGCTTCCAGGGCTGCGATGATCTCCGGTAGCTTCATCGGGTTAGGCTCATCGTCACCCGACACCGGATTCATGATGAGGCGCACGCGCTGGGGTGGCTGGGCATTGTGCAAACCGTCTGGATGCAAGCCTGCATCTTCTGGCTTTGCCTCCTGGCGTTTTAGCTCAACCGTCTTCTGGCTGTTTTGGCTGTCCATAAGCTTGCTTCGGGTGCGATGTTGAAAGGAACTGAGTGACTTCATTCCTTCTTTGACGATAACTCAGACATAAGTAACGTTAGCGCCTTCTCATCACTGTAACCCCACGCTAGAGCAGTATCTTTGCCATATCTCGTAGCTATAGCAAAAGGATGAAGGATGTAGCTTGCTTCCGCTCGGCGGTAGGATAAGGGATAAATCGAAGCTCTTACTCAAAGGACGTTGCAAGGTTTATGTCTGTCCTCACGTTCTCCTCGACTGCTATAAGGGAGAAGGTGTAGTAGAGCCAGACGCAGCGCTGCTCATTGCGACGGGAAGCGACAGTGAGCAGACATAGACAGGGTTAGACAGGGTGATTCAGTCTTTTATCTTTGCCCTCAGGTTCAGTTGACAATACCTGGCAGAGCAAGACCATTGCACCTCTGAGCCGTTTCAACCAGGGAACAAACGATCGCTGGTTTTGTCTGTAAACAAAGATTATTGATTAGACTGAACATCTTTATGGTTGCTGCCCGGTTCCTGCCAGTGTTGGGTTTGATAGCGCTGAGCAGTTTACCAACCGTGATTGCCATCAGCGCTAGAGCAGAACAAGTGCCAGCCTTGTTTCGGCGATCGCAACCAAAGCCCCAAGTCCTGCCCACCACGGAAGTGGCTGAACCAGCCATTCCAGAGCTAGAGCACGCTGTTTACGAACAGATTAACCAGCATCGAGCCACATTGGGTCTTGCACCACTGCGACTGGATGCACGCATCAGCGTTGCTGCCCGATCGCACAGTCAAAACATGGCTGAGCGACGTATTCCGTTTGGACATAGCAACTTTCGGCAGCGCGTGCTGGCACTCGATCGTCTCGTTCCCAGCCGCAGAATTTCTGAAAATGTTGCCTATATGTTCACCCACCGCGAGACGGCTAAACGCGTTGTGCAAGGTTGGCTCAGAAGCCCCGCTCATCGTCCCAGTATTGAAGGGCGTGAGTATCGGTTGACAGGCGTTGGTGTGGCAAAAGGGGAGCGTGGTGCCTTTTACGTTACGCAAATCTATATCCGCCCCAATTGAGCAAGGGGTCGCCAAACATACGTCAAGACATAGAGACAGCGCCTTCGAGAGGCATGAGGCAGGCAGACTCCAGTTATCCGACTCAAGCTCAATGCGAGTGAACGAAGAGTTTGCTTCTCCTTGCCAACCGTGGCGATCGTCCCCATTTAGTGACCGTGTGGCAGCTTCTTAATATGCAGCAGCATTAACCCAATTTTTCTCTTCATTCGGCAATGCCTATTTGTTCACGTTGTCAGAATATCGCGCTATAGATGAGAAAGATGCTGGTTGAAACACGCGATCGTTGAGCTATGGCTATGAATTTTAGTTTAAAGAGCGTTGGTTTAAGTGGTTTAGTCTGGACGGCGATCGCCTTAACAAGTTGTCGCCATCAACCGATAGCATCACTGCACGACCCGCAGGAATTACCCGTCACCATTACATTAAGCGGGTGGCAAAGTAACCCCAATGAGAAAAAGCTTTTAGAGCAAGTCATTCGAGTTTTTGAAGCGCAAAACCCTACGATAAAAGTTAAGCATGAAGTCATCAACAGCGAGTATATGGATGTTATTAAAACTCGTTTAATTGGTGATGTTGCACCTGATGTTTTTTACCTTGATGCGTTTGAAGCACCTCTATTGATGAAGGCCAATGTGCTGGAACCATTAAACTCTTACATTACGCCAGCCTTCAATCTGGCTGATTTTGAACCGTCTATGGTGAAGGCATTTAAGCACAACGGTAAGCTGTATGGGTTGCCCAAAGATTTCTCAACGTTGGCATTAATTTATAATAAAAAAGCGTTGGCTGCTGCCAATATCTCGCAACCGCCTCAAACCTGGGATGAACTTTTAGCTGCTTCTAAAAAACTAACGATCGATCGCGATCGCGATGGCAAGATTGAGCAATACGGTTTTGGCATTATGCCTGAGCTAGCCCGACAAGCCTTCGTGATTAAAGCGTTTAATGGTCAGCTTATGGGTCAAAATGGCTATGCTACCTTTGCCGAGTCTAACAGCTTGAAAGGGTTGCAGTTAGTCATCAATCAGTATCACGACGATCGTACGTCTGCCCAACCAACTGACGTAGGCGCAACCTCAGGCAGCGAAATGCTCGGACAGGGAAAAGTTGCCATGACCATTGAAGGGGTCTGGGCATTGCCATACTTTAAAGAAACCTTTCCAGAGCTTGAGTTTGCCACAGCAGAAGTACCTACTATCAATGGCAAAGCAGGCACAATGGCTTTCACCGTTGCTTATGTCATGAACCGTAAAACCAAACATAAGGACGCTGCATGGAAATTAATCGCTTACCTGACCGGTACTAAAGGTATGAATGCCTGGGCAAAGCAAGGATTAGCCTTACCAACTCGTCGATCGGTTCTAGCCAGTCTCGGTTACGACAAAAAACCTTTATATGCTCCCTTTGTTAAAGGTGCAAGTTACGCTACCATTTGGCAAGCAGGGGAAAATCTGCCGACCATTCGTATGAATTTTAATAATCAATTTGTCAGTGCTTTGTTGGGCGAGCAGCCGCTACCGCAAGCAATGAAAAAAGCACAAGAAACTGCGAATCGAGAAATTTATTTAGCAAACTAACGGGCGTTGCTGGATGAAAGTATAGCGGTTGCTACAAAACTTAGGACATTGGGATCAAAGGGGGTGCAGGGGTAGAACCCCCAGCCGGGGGTTCTACCCCT
>JBGTJW010000377.1:0-6539 GCA_041744955.1 Stenomitos sp.
AGTCAGCGTATAGTTGATTTGGCTGACCAGCAGGTATTGGCAATAGTCCAAGCGAGTAAAAGTGTCTTTCATCTCTTGACTCTAGCGACTCAAACCCAGTTTTGAGTCACCCATTGCCTCCTCCCTCGGCGTAAGTCCTAATAAAGTTGCCGTTAGGGGCGACAGTAACCTAGAGAGTATAATAAAGCCACTGGCAGTGACGCATAAGAACAGGCATAGCCGTCCTTGATGATTAACCTTAGTTTGCAATATCCAATCTTTGGACCGGAGATTCAGTGCCCGCACTGCCGTCAAACCATTCCGGCATTGACGCTCACAGACACTTACTTGTGCCAGCGACACGGCGCTTTTGAGTCAGATCCTAAAACAGGCGAATTAGTTCATCTGCAATCGGGACGGCACTGGCGGCAGTGGGAAAACGAGTGGTATCGGCAGCATACCCACCCAGACGGCATCCGGTTTGAAATTCACGAAGCGCTCGATCGGCTTTATACTCAGGGCTATCGCGCCACCCGCGTCATCATTGCTCTACGCTACAAAGATTTGATTAGCACCTATTTAGAGCGCAGCACTCCCTGGCGTGGGCAGACAGATTCTCAGCGACCACGCCTGTATGGGCTACCCGTCGAGTTTAGTCCCGATCCGAAGGAAAAACCCTGCTGGGATGTGATTAATTTTGATCTGGATAAAGAACCGGGCGCACCTGTTCAGTATCCCTACTTCCGGCTCTTTGAGTAAAAGTGATGAGTTTCAAGGGTTTTTATAGCCGTAGCCATACTGGTTAGGACGGGGTGTAGGGGTAGAACCCCTGGCTGGGGGCGAAGCCCACACACCCCCTTTGATCCAAACGTCCTAAGTTCTGTGGCAGTAGCCATAACTCAAAACTCATCACTCAAAACTCATCACTCTCGCCATGCCTGCGGTTGTTGAAATTTATAGATGTCTTGAATCGCCTGTACCCAGCCGTCAGCAAGTGATGCCAGGATGCGATCGCCCTTCTCCCTGGTAGCCGTCGTGGGATCGCCCAGAATACCGCTCTTGCTCAGATCGCGCGTCATCCAGGCAAACGGCAAATTCCCTTCCATACTCAGCAAGCTAGCGTCCGGTAAGTCGTGGGGATACTCGGCGATCGCTCGTTCCATCTTCACCTGCTCCGGCAAAATTGACAGCAGCAGACTTGTTTCCGCATCACCCGCATGAATGCCTAACGCCTGTTCTTTGGCAGTCAGCACCTCATTTGCCATATTGGGCACTCGCCACGTAAACAGCGGCAACACGACAAAATCTTCATAGCGCTGGTGCAAATCTCGCGCCACCAGTTCGATCACCTGCGGCTGTCCTCCGTGGGAATTGACAAACGCTAGCTTGCGAAAGCCTGCCCGATAGATGCTGTCACCGACCTCCATCAGCGTTGCAATCAACGTCTGCACACTCAGCGTAATCGTCCCTGGGAAATGCCAGTGTTCGTTTGATTTACCGTAGTACAGTGAGGGCAGCGCATAAGCGGGCACACTAGCGGGTAACTGCTGTAGAGCTTTGCCAATGACAGCCTGCCCGATCGCCGCATCAACGGCTAGCGGTAAATGCGGTCCGTGCTGCTCGATCGCGCCCACAGGCTGGATAATCACTACATTGTCTTTGTCTGGCATTGCCTGAATGTCTGTCCAGGTCAGGTAAGCAAAGAAGCGATCGGGTGGAACAAAACCGTGCAGCATAGGGGAAAGGATAAAGGATAAATTATCAAGGATAAAAGATGAAGCTGTTGAGAAAAGCGGTTTGAACTTTGAGTGAATTCTGACTACTAGCTCACATTATTTATCCTTCAGCCTTTATCCCTCTGCCTCCTGCCCCTTACCTTCCACACCTTACTCCTCACCCCTCACCCCCAAAATGTCCACCGTCCTCGAAGAACAACTCGGCTATTTTTTCTTTGATAAGCGCATTCTGACACGGGCGTTGACCCGCAAAGCGTATGCGTTAGAGCAACGTCAAAAAAATGAGCACTGTGACGATCAAGAGATTTACCGCACTCTAGGCGATGCTGTGCTGAAAACCGTGCTGACGGAACTGCTGATTCGGGCGGGTTCCGACACGCGGCAAGACATCACCATCAGAAAAATTGAGCTAGAGCGCGAAGAAAACCTGGCAAAAATTAGTCAGGCGATCGGCATTGGCTATGTTTTAAAGCTTGGCATTGGCGAAAAGCAGCAGCGTGCCTACGATCAACCCTATGTGCTTGCCGAAAGCCTGGAAGCTGTCATTGGCGGCATTTACTTCGACGGTGGCTTTAGCGCCGCCAGAGAAACCATTCGACGACTCTTTAAGGACGTTTTTCCGATCGAGTAGCGTTTGACCCGCAGAGGCGATCGCTCCCTCTCTTTAGCGACTGAGGAACTACTGAGTGCGATCGCTGTTACTGTCATGACGTAGCAGCGCAGGGTGCGATCGGGCGTAGGGCAGCAAGCTCACTCTTACGTCTTCCTTTAGATGCCTCGACCTCAACCTGTAGACTCATGTTTTAGTAAACGCCTACCTCTATCGTGAGTGAGTTCAGAAGCCGTTTTGCAAGATGTTCAAAACCGCTTTGAGCTTAAAAAATTACGGAGAGGAAACCATGTTTTTTCACAAAAAAGAATTGATCCATAACGTTGATATCAAAGAAGCAAATCCTCGTTATGCTCAACTATTGCTAGAGCAATTTGGTGGGGCTACTGGTGAACTTTCGGCGGCGTTGCAATATTGGGTGCAGTCATTCCATGTTGAAGATGCGGGTATGCGCGATATGCTCCAAGACATCGCGATCGAAGAATTCAGCCATCTTGAAATGGTGGGCAAACTCATCGAAGGACACACCAAAAATGTGGATCAAACAGAGGCGTTCAAAAGCACGTTGTTTGCTGTGCGCGGTGTGGGTCCCCACTTTCTCGATAGCCAGGGAAGTGCATGGACAGCAGCTTATCTAAACGAAGGTGGCGACATTGTGCGTGACTTGAGAGCTAACATTGCTGCTGAAGCTGGAGCACGTCAAACATACGAAGAGTTGATTAAATTGGCAACCGACGAAGGCACCAAACAAACGCTCACGCATCTGTTGACACGAGAAATTTCTCACACCAAGATGTTCATGAAAGCACTAGAATCGTTGGGTAAGTTGGATGAGCCATTCTTTGGCAACATTCAACCCGATGAAACGGTTGATCTTTACTTCAACCTGTCAACCAACGGGGAGAAAGATCAGCGCGGCCCCTGGAATTCGGACGAGAACTTTGAGTACGTTGCAGACCCGATCGCAAATGGTAAAGCTGCGGTACAGGCTCAAGCTCAAAAACCCCCAGTACGGCTCTAGAATAGCGTCGGCGATCGACGTAGCAGCTATGCAGAAATAAGCTTGCCTCCGCAAGTTGCAAAGCGCTTACGGTTCGATCGTCTACATTGATCCTCCTCAATTTCCCTTATGAAGGGGGATCTTGCCTTGTAGCATATTAAAGGGAATTGGTATCAAAGGGCGTGGCAGTCGAAGTTCAGACCTAGTTCTGGATTTTTGTACTGCTACGCCCTTTCCTGTTAAAAGGGATCAGGACACTTTTTTATAGCTAATTTGTCACTAGAAAGCACGATCGACCAAGTTAATTACTATCAGTTTGCTATAGCTTTAGTACTGTAAAGTCGATAAAGAGTAACTGCTTTTCCCTCGCCATAGATAGACCAATTTCTTTAGCAGCTTTATAATTCTTCTGTGTCGAGATTAAATGTCCTCGTTGAGCGATCGCTATACATTCTTGGTCTAGTGTATGGAGTGCGACGGACTCTTCAAGCAGAAAAATTGAATAAAACAACATAGATGTTGCCGCTCACTTGCGTTAACTTTATTTTCTACGAACTCTGCAATATTCGTCTGTACGCTTTCCGACATTAGTAAAGTTCTAGCAGCAATTTTTATTATAAGAAGTAACCGCTTGCGTGCAGACGGATGCAGCTACTAGCTTTGCACATAGACCTTTACACCTCTATGCGCTTAAGTAATTTATTTAACTTGCCAACGTTATTTACCGAACATATAGAGCTTCTAAAACGGTTATGCTAGCTCTCTTCAAAGTAGCTCAATTACCCCTCTGTCTAAAACTGTACAGACTTTCGTTTTTAAAGGAGATAAGCTAAACATTCCTCTATCAGATGGAGTAGAGAGCTAGATTTGTTATCTGGCTAGAAAATGCATTTTTTGACTTCCTGGGTTGGGCTTCACACTCTTTTCCTTGCGCCATCGATGTTTTTTCTCGAATGGCGTTATGGAGAAGGTTTATTATGTCTAATGCTCAAGCTTTTGATACATCAGAGAATTTTTTATTAGCAGCGCTACCAGCCGAAGACTACCAGCGACTTCAGCCTCAAATGGAGCTGGTTGACCTCCCGCTGCGCCAGACTATTTATAACCTAGGCGAACCAATTACTCAGGTTTACTTTCCAAGAGGTGCTGTTGTTTCATTAGTGGTCACGATAGAAGATGGCTCAACGATGGAAGCAGGCATGGTTGGGCAGGAGGGCATGGCAGGTCTGCCAGCACTGTTTAGCGGCAAAACTAAAGCCCATCATGCGTTTGTCCAAATTGCGGGTCAAGCGTGGCGTTTGAATGTACCAGCACTAAAAGCTGAGTTCGATCGCGGCGGTAGCCTCCAAAAACTGCTGCTCCGCTACTTTCAGGCACTCTTTACTCAGGTCGCCCAAACGGGTGTGTGCAATCGGTTTCATACTATTGAGGAACGGTTAGCCCGCTGGCTGCTGTTGGTGTCAGACTGTGTGCAGTCGGAAGAATTTCCACTCACGCAGGAGTATATTGCTCAGATGATTGGTGTCCGCCGGGCAGGTGTAACCGTTGCCGCTGGTACACTCAATCAGGCTGGGTTGATCCACTACAAGCGCGGTCGCATTAAAATCACTGATCGCCCTGGCTTAGAAGATTTTTCCTGTGAGTGTTACCGGATGGTGCGAGAGGAGTTTGCGTGGCTGTACGATGCTCCTGCGGGTTAACGTAATATGTCCGTGATCACAAGCCATCGGGCTAAAATTCTGTTTTCAAAATGCTGAACCGAGAACCCAAAACCTCATCTTCAAACAGGTGAAAGAAAAACCTGAAAATAGTGTCGGCTTTTGCTCAACACCGTACAGACACCACCTTGACTAGTAGGGTATTGGCAGGGTATTCTTATTATCGTAATAGTTTAGGTTGCGGAACACCAGTTGCCAACTCTTGCAATCAAATCATCCATATCAACGGGTTTATTGATTATATCGTTTGCTCCTACAGCTAATGCCTGCTCGAAATCAACCTCTCGATCAGCCGTAATCAGCACGATCGGCAGAAGCGAAAACTCCTTGCTCTTACGAAGGCGTTCCGTCACCTCAAAGCCATTCATTCCAGGCATCATTACGTCAAGTAAGATCAGGTCAGGCGGTGATTCTTTGATTTTGAAAAGTGCCGTAGTGCCGCTGTTTGCCAGCTCCACCCGGTAGCCTTCCATTTCAAGGACGAGTTGCAGCAAACGCAGGTTGTCGGCAATATCATCGACAACCAGCACAGAATATTCTTGATGGTGAACCATTGCAAGGGTGATCTAAAAAGGGGGATCAGTTAAAACGTTATCTCGTATTGTCATGGTGCTTCTTTTTGGCTTGCACTGAGTCAATCCTTAGGTAGAGATTGCAAATTGCATAAATATCCCCTCCGAATTTTCTTCGGGAGGGGGAATTTCTTTTGCGAAGTAAAGTTTCTACAGGTGTTGCTGCTATGGGAGATCTCATGTCTCAAACCGGGTCAGCCAGTGATGAAGCTACGATCACAGCAGTCGATTTTCCTTTGCTAGATGGTTTGCGGGTGCTGGTAGTGGATGATGACCCGGATACACTAGTATTGTTTGCTTTTGTGCTTCAGCAAAAGGGTGCCGTGGTGAGCACAGAAGCATCGGCTGAGGCGGCAATGGCGGCTATGAAAGAAAGATCCTTTGACTTACTGATTAGCGATATTGGGTTGCCAAATATTGATGGCTATAGACTGCTTCGTCAGGTGAGAGCGTTACCTGTAGAACCAAGGGCGCAGATTCCGGCAATGGCGATTACAGGCTTTGCAGACGAGCAGACGCGGTTACAAATTTTGGCGGCAGGCTTTCAACGAATGCTAGTAAAGCCAACCGATATTGATCAATTTGTGGCGATCGTAGCGGATCTAGTCGATCGCAGTCAATAGTCTAACACTCTAGCTAAAACTGGTAAAAAACATAATTTTGGCACTTAGACAAAAAAGGTAAATGTTGCTTCAGTCAGTCTTACAAAAAGAGAAGCTGACTTTACCGAAGCCAGCTTATATCAACCCCCTTTTTATACGTTACAAAGTAAGATCCTCCTGCCTGCGGCTTTCTCCTTATGAAGAGGGAGGGAGTGAGGGCAAGCGCGGGAATTTGTAGCCAGCTTTTTTGAATTTGTATTTGAACTTGTATATTTTGCTGTTTCATTAAGCGGTGTTTTTGTATACTTTCAACTATTACATT
>JBGTJW010000378.1:0-13518 GCA_041744955.1 Stenomitos sp.
CATCGCGTCGTGGTCGATCAAATTTGAAATCGGTTTTTGCTTCCCGGTTTGGTTTCGGTCTGTCAGCGTTGAACTCAGCGTTTGCTGCTCGTGCTAACCGTGGTTTACCAGCTTTGGCAGGCTGAGAATGCCCCTTCGCTGCAGCTGGTTTAATACGGGCTTTTGCGGCACGAGTCGGTAAGGCGCGTGGTTGGGGATCAGAATGATGTTGTTTAGCAGACATGATGTTGCGGGGGGGGTAGCGAATGAGCGATCCTAAGGGTTGGAGTCGCCTGGTTAAAGTTGAAGCTTGCCAGGAGCTAGGCAGACGGCTCAAGTTCTAATTGCGCCAGTAAGTGCGCTAGCCGTTGGAGGTCAGTCAGGTAAAGATAGCCAATCAAGGTTTCCAGGCTGGTCGCCTGTTGATAGACGTTGAGATCAACCCGCTTAGGATGCCCAGTTGCCGCATTACGCCCCCGTTTCAAGATTTCTAGCTCCGGTTCTGTAAGTAAGGGTAGGAGCGATCGCAGATGGTCAGCCTGACGTTCTGCTCGCACTTGAGCGACAACCTGATTGTGGTAAGCCTGGAGCCGTTTGGGCGGCATCAGGTAAGCACGGCGGATATAAAGTTCGTAAACAGCGTCTCCTAAATATGCCAGAGCCGCCGGAGCAACTTGCTGGATCGGTGTGGCTAGCAATAGTACTGGGGGCAGCAAAAGAGGAAATTCGCTCTGCAAACGCTTCTCCCTAAGCAACGATCGCTCTGTATCTCTACATCCGTAAGGTTTCTGTCTCCGTCAGCGCCACCTCACAGTAGAGGCTTTGATGCGGCACCCGGCTCAGTCTGAAAGTGACTGTTGAGTGCTTTGTGCGAAATCAGCTTATCCATACTAGCCGGATTTTTGCACGGCTGACAGGGTATTACTGCTCAATCGTACTGAGTTTCGCTTCGCCACTACGCAAGCGATGCCTTTAACATCCATCTTAAGAGTGAAGCGTTAATGACCCTAAGCGTATAAAGTGACACAGCAATGTAGCCGCGTAAAAGGCGCACCTACTGACTGCTACAATGTCAACTGCTGCAAAATGCCTTTCACCGATGTGTCCCTTTCCTCTCTCCGAGCAGGCAATATGAGCCAGTCACTCATGACGCGACCCGCCAAAGTCGATCGCATCTTGGTTGTTGATGATATTCCTGATAACTGCTTTTTGACTCAAACACTGTTACAGCAGCAGGGGTACCATATTGACATCGCTTATAGCGGCAGCGATGCTCTTAGCTACATTGAAAACTCTCCACCCGATTTACTGCTGCTGGATGTCATGATGCCGGGTATGGACGGGTACGAGGTGACACGACGCATTCGCCAAAATACAGCGCTGCCGTTTCTGCCGATTTTGTTAATTACGGCTCACGGTCAGCCTAGCGTGGCGCGTGGTTTGGATATTGGTGCTGATGAGTTTATTCGTAAACCGATTGAGCTAGATGAGCTAGTAGCGCGGGTACGATCGCTGCTGCGTCTGAAGCACAGTGTGGATGAGCGCGATTTAATTGCGCGTCAACGCGAAGATTTTGTCTCCCGTCTCACGCATGATTTGCGGACACCCCTGGTTGCTGCCGATCGTATGTTGAACCTGTTTCAGGAGGGCGCGTTGGGTCAAGTGCCGCCCACAATGGGTGAGGCACTTGGCACAATGATTCGCAGCAACCAAAATCTGCTGACAATGGTGAATTTGCTGCTGGAGGTTTACCGCTATGAGGCGGGTCGCAAAACACTAAACTTTACGTCGGTCGATCTACTAGAAGTGGTGCAAGCTGTGATCGCTGAATTGCAGCCCCTCGCAGCCGAGAAAAAATTGGCGCTGGCACTTGAGGTTGATCCGGAGCGTACTCAGCCTGTGGGGATGATCCTGGGCGATCGCTTGGAGCTACGACGGGTGATTACCAATCTGCTGGGCAACGCCATTAAGTTTACTGATACAGGCTCAGTTGTAGTGCGCCTCACCAGGCAACCAATGGAGGCGCAAAAACAGGATGCGATCGTCCTGGAGATCCAGGATACGGGACCTGGAATACCGATCGCGGATCAGCCCAAACTGTTTGAAAGCTTTATTACTGGCAGCCATCGACGTTCGGGCAGTGGTCTTGGGCTTCACCTCTCACGCCAAATTGTCGAGGCACACCAGGGTCAAATTAAGGTGCAGTCAGAAGTGGGCAACGGCAGCGTCTTCACAGTGCGCCTGCCAGTGCAAGCATAAAAACGCCGAAGAACAGCTAATTGCTATAGCGCTCTTCGGCAAAGGGTTCGCCGCGACGGTGGTAGCCGTTCCGTTCCCAAAAGCCCAGCGCTTCATGGTCGAGAAATTCTAACCCATTAAGCCATTTGGCACTTTTCCAGGCATAGAGATGAGGCACGACCAGACGTAAGGGCCCACCGTGCTCTGCCGGAAGCGGTTCACCAAAAAGCGTGTGCGCGAAGAAATTTTCCTCGCGAAGAAAATCGTCGATCGCAATATTGGTCGTATAGCCGCCATAGCAATGCTCCATCAGATGCACTGCTTTGGGATCAAGCTCAATCTGACGCATCAAGTCAGTGACCTTTATGCCTGACCACTGCACATCTAGCTTTGACCAGGTGGTGACGCAGTGAAAGTCAGCCGTAAAGCTGCTTTGCGGCATCGCCATGATATCGTCCCAGCTAAAGGTGATTGCCGTAGCAAGCCCCCAGACGCG
Organism: Stenomitos sp.; assembly: GCA_041744955.1. GTDB lineage: Bacteria > Cyanobacteriota > Cyanobacteriia > Leptolyngbyales > Leptolyngbyaceae > Stenomitos. Next base: position 2,714 of record JBGTJW010000378.1, read on the forward strand.
CAGTTGCCAATTGCTACGATCGACAATAGGCGTATCGCCATACGTCAACACTGGAAAGCCTTTAGCAAGATGCTGACCGGGCGGTACACGATGCTGTATCTCTGGATCGGGCTTTTGAAAAAACTTTCCCAGCATGGCAGATAGATCACGATTAAGTTAAGACTCTTCTTCGTCTTCAGCGTCCGCTTGCGGATAGATAAAGCCTTCTGCACGCCCAGTCAGGATTGATTTGCCCATTGAGAGCGCTTTTTGGGCTTGCACGGTTGCCTTCCGCTTCCAGGTGGCTTTGCGTTTGTCGCGTTTGGAGTTAGAGGTTTTCTTCTTAGGAACAGCCATTGCAGTGGATTTGTTTTTACAGCTTTTCCATTCTAGGGCATTAATCCTGAAGAATTGCCTAACCGAATGAGATTATGCCCTTAGTGGGTCGTTGGGGAGGTGGTGATGCTCGTGGTCTGCATGAGCTGCGGTTCAGTCAGGACAGGTGTAGGGTGGGTTTACGGCAAATGAAACTGGCTGAACCATGATGAAACGGTGGTACGCATTACGGAACGATCGCCCCTCCCGCCCTATCCAACTACTTACTGTGACGATCGCCTTTAGCAGCGGCATTTTAATGGGGTTGGCTCCTGCACCGCTCAATCTTTTTCCGCTGGCTTGGGTCGCCCTGGCTCCGCTTTGGGTGCTGCTTTTTACGCCCTCAACGGCAAAGACTCAAGACGAAAAAAATGAAGCAAAGCAGCCCGTTTGCCGTTTGCCGTTTGCCGTTTGCCTTAGTTTCGCCTGGGGCTTGGGCTATCACGGCTTGGCGTTGTCATGGATCACAGGGCTACATCCGCTGACCTGGCTCGGTGTACCCTGGCTGGCAAGCGTGGCGATCGTTCTCTTTTGTTGGGGGTTTATTACTACTTGGGGTGCTGTGCTAGTGGCACTGTGGGCTTGGCTAATGCACCGCCTTGAAAGTGTCGGGGTGAAAGAGGAGCGCGAGGACGATGCAGCACTGCCCTCGGTTCATGCCTCAGCCCCTCGGCATCATTGGGAGCCGTTGCTGCGATCGCTCCGCCGCCCCCTTCAGGGCACCGCTCTCTGGTGTGGGCTGGAATGGCTCTGGAGCCTGGGACCGCTAAATTGGACGGCATTAGCCTATACCCAAAGTCCGGGGAATCTGGCGGTGCTGCATTTTGGGCAAATCTCTGGGGCGACTGGAGTAACAGCGGCGATCGTAGCAGTCAATGGGCTGCTGGCAGAAGCGTGGATGAGTGGGCAGCAGTTAGCGGTCAGCGGTCAGCAGTCAGCAGCTCAAAACTCAAAACTCAAAATATCTCCAAAGGAGACGCTTCGCGTTTCTGGAATGCCGAAGGCTATGCAAAACTCAAAACTCAAAACTATTGCACTGCTAGCCTCTGCCACTTTTCTTTGCATCGCTGTTCATCTGCTTGGCGCAGTGCTTTTGCTACAGCCGATCGCCCTATTTAATACAACAGCACTCAAGGTCGGGCTTATTCAAGGCAATGTGCCAACGCGGATCAAACTGGGGAGTGATGGCATTCGCCGTGCTATGGAAGGTTACACCAACGGCTATCTGGCACTCGCAGATCAGGGCGTGGATGCAGTGCTGACACCAGAGGGGGCGCTGCCGTTTTTGTGGAACGAGCCGAATAAACTTCGCAGCCCTCTTTATCAGGCAGTTTTGGAGAAAGGTGTGGTGCTTTGGTTGGGCACTTTTACGGCACAAAAGGGCGGCATTGCCCGTAGCCTGCTGACGATCGCCCCCAATGGCGCAACAACCAGCCGCTATAACAAAATCAAGCTGGTGCCGCTGGGTGAATACATTCCCTTTCAAGCTGCTCTCGGTGGCATTATTAACCTGCTTTCTCCCATTACCGAGAATGGGCAGCCAGGAGCCTTCCAGCAACAGTTTGATACGCCCTTTGGACGAGCGATCGCCAGCATTTGCTACGATTCGGCGTTTCCTGAAGTGTTTCGGGCACAGGCAGCAGCGGGCGGACAGTTCATTCTCACAGCCTCAAATCTTGACCCGTATAGTGAAGTGCTGATGGCGCAACACCAGGCACAGGACATTATGCGAGCCATTGAAACCGATCGCTGGGCAGTGCGTGCGACGAACACAGGCTACTCCAGCATTGTTGATCCCCATGGGCGTGTCGAGTGGCGATCGGAACCCCGCACGTATCAAACTCATGCAGCCACTATTTTTCGTCGCCAGACACAGACTCTCTATGTCCGCTGGGGAGATTGGTTGACACCCTGCTTGCTAGTACTGGGAGCGATCGCCGTGATCGTTCAAAGACGTTCGCTTAGAAGCTGAGAGCGCTTCGCAACACAATAACGCTGTTTACGTCGTCGCGGTTTTCATGGTCAGACCCGTTTCAAACAACCTCTCAGAATTCCTTCTACTCGAAGTAGAACAGTAAGCTACGATTAAAAACTAAGTCGTTAGTATAAAAGGCTAGCGGCGTTGATCTCCTGGTGCTTTTGGAATCCCTTACTCTATGGCGACGACACTTCCGCTAGTTTCCTCTGCAATGACTGCTACGCCAACCATCGCCCCTTCGCGGTCTAACCAGACGACCCGCCAGCATTACCCAAATTTCAAAATAATTGTACTGAATGATGATTTCAACACCTTTCAGCACGTTTCTGAAAGTTTGTTAGAGCATATTCCCGGTATGACCGCCGATCGCGCCTGGGAACTGACGAACCAGATCCATTTTGATGGACAGGCGATCGTCTGGGTGGGACCGCAGGAACAGGCAGAGCTTTACCACATGCAGCTTGGCATGGAAGGATTGACGATGGCTCCCCTAGAAGCAGCGTAAGCAACAAGTCGTAACGGCTGTAGCTGACGGGAGCAGAGAGGCAGCACCTTGTTCAAAATTCCATCTCAGTCCGAACCTCTCACAGCGCACCCTTCCCATGAGCAATTCCCCAGGCGGCAGACTTGTCCTCAACCATTCCACTCACATTCCTGGGCTGATCCGGATTTTGGAGCGGTTGACTTACGAAGCAGGCATTCAGACCATTACCCCTGGTGTCATTTCGCGTGCGCGTTCTCATGCTCCTAAAATGGTGCTAAAGATATCGGTGCCCATTCGCGGGGGATTTAAAGTCATCGCACGTCAGGGTAAATCAGTGCAAGAAGTTTTTATTCTGACTCTCTTGCCACAGGAGCAACTCGAAGCAGCGATCGCTTTTGTCATCAAACGCCGCTAGCTATTGTGATGCAAATTCGCCCCGCTACGCCTGCGGATGTGCCTGCCGTCCTGCCGATGGTGGCAAAGATTTGCGCTTTACATGAAGCGTGGAACTCTGCCAAGTATGGCTTTTTACCCAATGCTGCTCAGCGGTATGAGCGTTGGTTAGCAAAACAGACAGCGAACGATCGCAGCGTCTTCCTGGTTGCCGCATACATCTCTGAACTAGATTAAGCTGAACAGCTCGTTGCCTTTGTGATTGCTACGATCAAAGCCGAAATTCCCATCTATCGCCTCAAGGAGTTTGGTTTCATTCACGATCGTTGGGTTGAGCCTGACTACCGTCAAACGGGATTAGGACGGCAACGGGTCGATCGATCGCTACAAGCGTTTCGGTACAAAAAGATCCCGCAGATTCGGCTTGATACCGCGATCGCCAACGAAGCTGCACGACGCTTGTTCCAATCCTGTGGGTTCCACTTAAGCACGATCGAATTGCTGGCAGAACGCAACGGGCAAGAGCCGTAATAGCTTGTTTTCAGCAATGCTGTTTTTGGCGCTTTGCTGTTAGTTTCGCAGGCAAACCATTACTTATCACTAACATTTAGCACCAATTTTCTAAAATTAAAAAGGCAAATGCTTTAACTCTCACCTGTTGCCTTAATCGCACGATCGTACCGTTGCGCTAGAGCAAGAGAGAGTATAGGAAACGACTGATTTATGCCGCCACAAAAAGCATGAGAGAACACTGAAACTAATTATTTTTGTAGGAAATAGAATTGCTAAACGTCTGTTGGATCGAACAGCGTGGAACTTAACACCTGTCTTCGCTCTATTGGGTTCCAGGAGGCTCAATCCAACCGACGTTTGCCCGTTTAGACAAGACGGAACACTACTCTGGCTGACGCACTGAGACCCGATGCAGCGGCAAACTTAAGACACAGGCTGCTGTAAGCAGATAGGAAAGGACACCTGTCAGCTTCACACTCCATAGCAACATTTCCCACTCAGGCAAAATTAAGCGCTGTAAACCAGCCGCAACGCAATAAACCAGCCAATAGGTAAACGTCATCAACATGAGTACCCGATCGGTAATTTCCCAATCGCTTTCGGAGGCTTGGCTACTGTTAAACAGAAGCCCAATGCCCGCGATCGCAGCGAAAAAAGAGAAAGCCATTAAATAATCGTGCCAGGAAAGCTGTGGCATATCCTTTAACCTAAGTGCTTAAAGTTCAGAACGAATCTTCAGCCTAAAGGATGATGTGTTGTAGGAGACAGTAATCCTTACAAAGAGCAATAATTCAAGCACTGCGCTTAAGAAAACTAAAAACTTCCAAAAAAGATTAAGCCATAAGCGTGACGCTCATTTTACGATCGACCTGCTTTAGCATTGTTGAGATAGCTGCCGTCTCTCCAAACGCCTTCAAGTCGAACGCCATCTGCAAAAATGTAGGTGCCTTTGCCGTTTTGTCTGCCATTGCGAAATTCTCCCTCATAGCGATTACCACTGGGAAAGGTACAAATGCCAAACCCATTCAGCACTTCATTCTGAAAATCGCCCTCGCAGCGGGTGCCGTTGGCAAAAATGAACGTACCTCTGCCTTGCCGACGACTGTCTTGAAACAAACCCTCATACCGATTACCACCCGGAAAGGCACAGGCACCAGCGCCATTTAGCAAATTGTTCCGAAACTCGCCCTCGCAACGAGTGCCATCCGCTAAGGTGACAATACCTCTACCTTCGCGCTGATTGTTGCGGAAGTTGCCTTCATAACGGCTCCCACTGGCAAAGATGCAGATGCCCTTACCATTCAACAAATTATCCTGAAAGTTTCCCTCGCAACGGGTGCCGTTGGCAAAAATGAATGTGCCTTTGCCCTGCCGCTGGCTGTCGCGGAGTTCGCCCTCGTAGCGATTGCCACTGGGAAAGGTACAGACGGCTCTACCGTTGATTAAGCCCTCTTTCGCTCGCCCTTTGCAGTAGCTATCAGCGTCAGACACCTGGGCGATCGCTGGGGTAAAAAGGGCATCATAGCCATAACCAGCGCTAGTGATACTGATTAAGGTCCCTACCATCAGCCCTAGAGAGCGGAATGAAAACGGTTTAAGCAAAATTCTCTCCATGATGAAGCAGTGCAGATTGTTGCCTTGATGTAGCAGGTTGCGGTATCGAATCAGCTAAGATACGTATTCTGTTCAGGGTAAACGTTTGCTTGTCAGGATTAACGCTTCACGAGAAACTGTTAAAGCGAAAGCTCCTGATGGTGGTCTCTAGCTAGTGTAAGCATCGGTGATGGTGTTGACTCTAACTCTGGCTTTATACCTGCCCTCTTTGATGGTGTAGGTATAAAAACTCGATGTTGTAGCGGCTATCATGCTCATGGCATCTGTTTGCCTCTCTCTGTCTGTCCCAGGCTTTACGCTTGAGTCGCATAGCGCTCTCGTACCTCTGGTTCAAGTGCTGTTGCAACAACTGTCAGCGATCGCCAACGAGGTTTATGCCTCTCCTTTTTGCGTCGCTGCCTGTTAATGCCTTTGTTGTAGGATTCTTTCGGGTTTGCTGATGTTGTCATTGTTCTCGTTCTTCACTCTCGCGCAGACGATCGCTGCTCCCGTTCCCTTACCATCGCCGCCCAGCTTCCCTGCGCCGAAACCCTCCAGGGTGCCGCCCCCGCAGGAGATTGTGCCATCGCAGGAGCAACGTTTACCACCCCAGGAAGCATTGCAGCGTCAAGAGGTGTTTGCACCCCAGGAACTCCGTCCCCTGCCTGGGCAGCTTGATACCGTGCCGGTTTTCAATAGTAACAGTCCAGAACTGGTGCAAACCGAAGGGATTTTGCTCTCTACCTTTCCACCCGAAGGGAAAGCAGTACCCACCGCTCATCTCAATTTCCCCTTCCAGGGTCGGTTTGACATCTTTTCGCACCATATCGCAAAAGCGAAAGATGCTAGCGAGACACGCACCCTCTTCCAGGGAGTGTTGCTCTATAACCCGACCTATGAGCCAGTCACAGTTGATATTTTGCAAGGCGCAAGCTACCTCACCCGTCCAGATGCGCTGTTTATCAATTTGCCGTCCTACGTGAATGACCCGATCGGTCGAGTCTACGCAGGTCCCGGTAGCCGTCTAGTCAATGATGTCTTGCGCGGACGACGGCAGGGCAATTGGCCCGCTGTCACGGTTATTCCACCCCGCCAAAGCTGGATGCTCATGAACCTGCCCATTCCAGTGGGCACCGTTACGCCATCATCCAACGGGCGTTCAACCTTACTACGGCTGCGGAGCAGTGGACCCATTTACATGGCGAGTCTAGCTATGTTTGCGCCGCTGAATCCTGATAAAACAGAGCGCAGCCCCTCGTCTGAGGAATGGCAAAACTTATTGCTTAACAACGGTTTGGCAGGACCGCGTGATATTCCACCTACGCCGATCGACCGCTTGAAGGAGTATGCAACCGTCATTTATGGACGTGTAGCAGGCGTGGCAATGGGGTCTGAATGGAAGGCAAATTTAACCGACAGCCCGAAGTCTGACACTCTCAGCATTCCGAAACGAGGGCGTGCCTTTTCTTATGGGCTGAGTATGCTTGATCGAGGCACCTTTGGCACAGGGCAAGTGCAAAGTGCGCCCCTGGTGGCTCGCTATAACGATACAGCCTACCGCGCTCATGGCAACTACGGTATTCAGTACAGCCTGACGTTGCCGCTTCAGAACACCACTGGACAACCCCAAACGGTGACAGTAGCCATCCAAACGCCTGTCAAGGAAGATCGAGACAAAGGTGGGCTGCTATTTTTTACACCGCCAGAAGAGCGCATTTTCTTTCGGGGTTCCGTTCGTGTGCGCTATACGGATGACAGTGGTGCGCCCCAAACCCGCTATACCCACCTGACGATGCAGCGGGGACAGGAGGGTGAGCCTTTGATTTCGCTGACCATGCCTAAGGGCGATCGTCGTCTCGTACAACTTGACTTTCTCTATCCGCCTGACTCTACCCCGCCCCAGGTTTTGACGGTAAAAACTGTAAGTAAACCGTAGTGAGGTGAAGGGGTGAAGGGGTGAAGGGGTGAAGGGGTGAAGGGGTAAGAGGGCGCAGACCGATCTGTAGATGCGATCGGTAGATGGCTCTGGCGCAAAACTTCTGTAGTTCTGCATTTTTTGTGAGAAGGACTGTTGCTCTGGCTGTACAGGCGATCGCTGTGTTGTCGAATGAGTCATTCTGGGTACTCTGGCAAAGCAACGATCGCAGGAAAGTATGCTTGCTAGAGTCTGGAGTGCATCACTGGTTGGCATTGACGCAGTGAAAGTTGGTGTCGAAGTTGATATTGCGGGTGGCTTACCGGGCATTGTTGTTGTGGGGTTGCCCAGCCAGGAAGTGCAGGAATCGAAAGAACGAGTCAGAGCTGCGCTGAAGAATGCAGGCTATGCCTTTCCCATGCGAAAAATTGTGGTCAACTTGACTCCAGCCGACCTGCGGAAGGAAGGTCCCAGCTTTGACTTGCCGATCAGCGTGGGCGTATTGGCAGCATCAGAGCAAGTGAACACTGATCTATTGGATGAGTATCTGTTCTTAGGAGAAGTTTCACTGGATGGAAGCTTACGCCCGGTTGCCGGTGTGTTGGCGATCGCTGCCGCTGCCAAACGTCTGGGTATCTCAGGTTTAGTCGTACCTGCCGATAATGCCCGTGAAGCCGCTGTCGTCAGAGGTCTATCGGTTTTTGGCTTCAAGCATTTATCTGATGTTGCCAACTTTCTCTGCGCGCCAGAGCAATACGTGCCAACACAAGTCAATGGCTTGGAAGAGCTAGAACAGGCTCAATTTACCGGACCCGATCTCAAAGATGTGAAAGGACAGGCGCACGCTCGACGTGCCCTCGAAATTGCCGCAGCAGGCGGACATAATTTGGTCTTTGTGGGACCTCCAGGGAGTGGCAAGACAATGCTTGCCCGTCGCCTACCGGGAATTTTACCACCACTGACCTTTGACGAAGCGCTTGAAGTTACTCAAATTCACTCGGTTGCAGGGTTGCTCAAAAATAAAGGTTCGCTGGTGGCAACCCGCCCGTTTCGCAGCCCCCATCATTCTGCGTCAGGACCGTCGCTGGTGGGTGGCGGCAGTTTTCCTAGACCAGGCGAGATTTCTCTGTCGCATCGAGGTGTCTTGTTTCTCGACGAGCTTACAGAATTTAAGCGGGATGTTTTAGAGTTTTTGCGCCAGCCTTTAGAAGATGGCTTTGTCAGCATTTCTCGTACACGCCAATCTGTTACCTTTCCGGCTCAGTTTACGCTCGTTGCCAGTGCCAATCCCTGTCCCTGCGGCTATTTTGCTGATACCGTCCAGCCTTGCACCTGTACGCCCAGAGCAAGGGAACAATATTGGGCACGGCTATCGGGTCCGCTCATGGATCGCATTGATCTACAAGTAGCGGTAAATCGCCTGAAGCCAGAAGAAATCACCCAGCAGCCCAAAGGCGAGGAATCCGCGTCAGTGCGCGATCGCGTTCAGGTTGCCCGCGATCGCGCCTCCACTCGCTTCAAAGACACGACCCTGCGCTGCAACGCTGAAATGCAAAGCCGTCACTTAAGGCAATGGTGTGCCTTAGATGACCCAACCCGTAACTTGCTTGAAGCTGCCATTCGTAAATTGGGCTTGTCTGTCAGAGCCAGCGATCGCATCCTTAAAGTGGCACGAACGATCGCTGACTTAACCGGCGACGAGCATCTTCAAACCAACCATGTCGCCGAAGCCATTCAATATCGCACAATAGATAGGATGCAGTAGTTATTTGTCTATGAGCAAAGAGTTCAACGTGATTATCGAACGCGACTCTGAAGGCTATTTTGTTGCCTCTGTACCGAGTCTTCCGGGTTGCCATACGCAAGCAAAATCGTTAGATGAACTGATGGAACGCATTCGGGAAGCGATTGCGCTTTGCTGTTGACGCGCGAGGAGTTTAGAAATCTGTTGTAGTGCGACCGTATGCGTAACAACCTTAATACTGACCTGAAGTACAATGCAGGCATCTTTGTGTAGGTCAGCCTTAAACTATGCCCGATCGCGAGACACTGCAACGCCAGCTTGAAGACTTTCGTACGGCTGGACAAAACCTCCAGCTTGAGCCATTAGTAACGCAAAAGGCATTGGCGCAGTTTGGGGTGGAGTACCAGACGGAACTCATCGATCAGCTAGAGCAAGCGATCGAAGATTGTGCGGGGCAAGACAATAAGCTGATTTTTACGGGGCATCGCGGCTGTGGCAAATCGACGCTGCTGGCAGGGTTAGGGTTTCGGCTGACGGAGACCGGGCGCTACTTTATCGTCAATTTCTCGATCGCCGATACGATCGAAGAATCAGCCATTGATCACGTCAATATTTTGTTTTCAATGGCGGTGCAACTGCTGGATGCCGCCGAACGACGAGCGGTAAAGCTAAAGCCAGGACTGAAACAAGACCTTTATCGCTGGCTGGCAAAACATACCAAAACTGAGATTACAGCCGTGGATGCCGCGATCGAAACCAGCGGTGAGGCAAGCATAAAAGGGGGATTGCCAGCGATTCTAGAGTTTTTGGTCAAGGTGAAAGCCATTTTGAAGGTGAATTCGATCGTGCGCGACGAGATCACGACAGAATTTGCCCGTAAAATTTCTGACCTGATTGCGCGGCTGAATGAAATTCAGACCTACATCGAAAACGCCACTGGGCAAACGGTGCTGGTGATTATCGATGATCTGGATAAGCTGGACTTAAGCATCACTGAAACGATTTTTAGCAAGAATATTAAGACGCTGCTTGCGCCCACGTTTCGGATTTTGTACACGATTCCCTTTTCCACGCTCCGACACGCGGCAGTCAAAAGCATTGTCACGGCGAATATCAAAAAGATTCACACAATGCCCGTAGCGAAGTTTTTTAGTAAGGCAACGGTGCGCCAACCCGATCGCGTCCCCGATGCTGAAATGATGGCGATTTTTAGTGCCATTCTGGAGCGACGATTGCCCCAGCATTTGATTGATTCGTCACTGCTGCCCCAGATGATCCTCAAAAGTGGTGGCGTGCTGCGGGAACTGATTCGGATTGTGGATCTCTGCTGCGATAAGGCGATGCAGCAACTCCGTCGCCAACTGCGCTAGGAACAGTTTGACCAGCCTGCGATCGTGATTAATCAGGCGATTTTAGACGCGGTGCTGACCGATTTGCAAATTAGCTATGGCGAAACCCTGGGACAGAATGACTTCGATTTGTTGAAGGGGATTTACACAGACTTCAAGCCTCAAAGTACTGAAGATCAACGGTTTTTAGATTTGCTGCACGGCTTGTATCTGCTGGAGTATCGCAACGCGGTGCAGTGGTACGACCTGAATCCGATCGTGAAAGACCTGCTGGAGCAAGAGGGGGTGCTGGATGGTGCCACAACCGGATGATGCCCAAAATGATGCCCAAACGCTGACTCAGGCAAATGAAGAGACCTACGACCAACTCATTTCGCTGATTGAAAATACGCAGGGTCGCTTAGCCCCCATCATTGTTGCCTGTGATGATGAAGCGTTGCGGCAACGGATTATCGATCGCTACGAATCAGACGCATGGGAAT
>JBGTJW010000379.1:0-4354 GCA_041744955.1 Stenomitos sp.
CGTAAGAATGCGGGTTTGAGCGACTTTGGAATGAGAGAAAAGTCAGAATAATGCTCAATTACACGGATCGTTGCCATACCCGAGGAACAGTGAAAAACCACATTACCCGCATCTTATGTCAACTTGACGTACGCGATCGTGTGCGGGCAGCATTATGGGCACAGCAACACCTACGCTGACACGCTCTTGCTGTAGCGAGTCATGTCATTCTTGTCTCCAAGGGATGCCGGAAACAGTATGGTTTGAATATGTCCACCCAGCAGGCGCTCTCGGCTTTCTCACCATCTTGTGCAGCCCTTGGAGACCTACTGTTTACCAACCTCACTGAAACCTAAACATTGCCGAAAATGCTTCTTCTCGGCAATGTTTAGGTTTTCTGGCTTTCTAAATTGCTTATCTGGCAAAGCTCTCAGCCAAAGCGGCAAGAGAAGCCTAATGCTCATTTTCGACAAAGTTGGGTTCTGAAAGCGTATCAGATGTATGTTTCACAAATGACCCTAAAAGACACATTCAGAAGGGTGATCGCCCACGAGCGGCAGAATCGGGCTTTGAGTGTTTCAAAAGTTGTCTCACAATTAAAGTTTTAGAAACAGCCTGCTTCGATAGTTGTGAGACAAGTGAGGAATTCGTACACATGATCCTCAACGGACGATTTCCTTCCCGAATCTCCTGACTAACTACTAACGCTCATTGGAGGTGACGTTTCAATACCGAGGTTTACAATCTATAAAACTGAGACATTCGCTATCAAGAAAACCAGCAAGTGCCATTTCCAATATTGCCTCTACTGGGTACTCAATTTCAGCCGCCCGCCGTTCAAACGATTCCCGAATCTTGTCAGGCAACGCCGCCAACATCATCCGGGCAGCAACCGGGCTTAGATGCTCTATGGTTTCTTGTTCAACGATGGGTTGCATAGTTAATCCCTTAAGGGTATACGGGCATTATACGGAGGCTGGCTGATAGTGAGAATGATCCGCTCTAACTCCAATGATAATACCCGCCATCGCATGAAGTCGAGTGTATGCGTGGCGATCGCCACATCTCGATGGTTATAATCCTCCAACCATGACCAGGTTAGGGATTTATGCCCACCTCTAAATCGCTCCTTGATGTCTTGAGCTTTCCCAACATATAACAATCCGTCAAGCCGATGACGCACAGCGTAAAGACCAGGTTTTGTAGTGAGACCTACAAAATTCCTGCTGATCGAAGTACATCTTGAGAATGGCACGTTCACCAGGGCATTTAAAACCATTTGCGCTTGTGCTTCAATTTCACTCATCGACTACGGTTAGCTTGTCTAGTTCATCCAACAGCCTGGTGATTCTGTCCTTCTTCTTGTGGTCGCCCCAAGTTTCGATCTTCCGTAACCGCTTGCCAATTTCAGCAATACGATCAACTAGTACTTGTTCCGGTGTCACCTCTCCTTCTGGCTTTAGATCCTTCACTCGCTCTTTGATGTCACCCAGCGATAGCTTTTCAGTCACTGCTTGCTCCAGTAACTCCGATCGTTGCTGTTCATCCTTCACTCGTGCAATTGCCCTAGCTTTGGTATATTCCAACTTCCCTTGCCTCAAGGCATCTAAAATAACTTCTGGTAGGTTTAGCAGGGGCAAACGGTTCACACGAAACGACTCAGCCGTGAATTTGCCGACGATCTCTAGCACAGACTCAACCGTTTCGAGTTGGAGGATAACGTTATCCTCCAATTGCAGATCTCGATTTTTTGCATGATTGGCGCGATGTAAAAGAGCCGTAACCTCACTTTTAGGAAGATCCAGCGAAATTGATAGTAAATCTAGAATACCCTCAGTTTCTTCTACCGGGTTAAGGTCTTCCCGTTGCAAATTTTCCATGAGGGCAACTTGCAGAGCCTGACGATCGTCAAAATCCCGAATCACAACCGGAATTTCAGCCAGCCCAACCTCTTGCGCCGCCCGATAACGCCGTTCGCCTGCAATTAATTCATAGCCACTACCGAAGGGGCGCACTAACAGCGGCTCTAAGATTCCATGCTCCTTGATGGATTTAACGAGCTGAGCTTGTTTCTCAGGATCAAAATAACGGCGTGGCTGCTTCTTAGGTAGTTGAATTTGTTGAATCGATAAGGTTTGCGGTGACCCCACGCTTGCTGGATCTGCAATGAACTTTTGAGCGATCGAATCCGAAAGCCCTTGAACTAAAGATTGCCTTGATTTAGCCATTTAAAACCCCCAAAGCCTGCTTAAATAGCTGCTCAATCTCCCGCCTTGCAATGCCCGCTGTAGAGCCAGATAAATCAAACACCGTTGCATTTTGGCTATAGCAATCTGCAATAATTTGGCGCTGATGCAACACGCTATCCAGCACGACCATATCTGGCATCAGTCGTAGAACCTCGATCGCCTCATCTTTCAATTTTGTGCCTTTCACTGCCCGGTTCACAAACATCACAGCCTTGGGTTCTCCCCGGCGAATACGTTGGGCTTGATGCACCAGCCGTACTGTATCAGAAGCACTTTCTAAATCAACTCCTGTAGGCTGACAAGGGATCAGTGCCAAATCAGCCACCAAAATAACAGCTCGTGTCGTCTCAGAGAGTGCCGCTGGTCCATCAACAATCACCCATTCGTAAGAGTCGACCAGCTTTGGCAATTCATCCAACAGCGCATCCGGTGCTTGCAGAATTTTATAGGGAATGTCTTGCTCTAATCGTTCCAGCCATTTAGAAGAAGAGCATTGAGCGTCAGCATCCACAACTAAAACTGACTCCTCTTGCTTATAGAGCCAGCGCGCCAAATGCACCGCGATCGTTGACTTACCTGCTCCACCTTTTTGATTGATAATCGCGACGATTGGCATAAGTCAGCTCAAAATCACACCAAACAGTTTACGTCAGAACTCTTCAGCGGTCGCGCCTATTTATGGCAACACTCATTTCGATAGGTTCATAACGCGCCGCCCTTCAATGAAACTCAATCGATTATTTTGCCGATCACTTAGAAATTACTCCTGTCCCTTCTCTAACTCAAAAACGACTGCCTCTAACTCCATCTCTAACTGCTCAACCGTTGGTAGGCATTCTTGTAAAGTGGATAGAAGTCCATCCCGCAACTTATAAGTAGAGACTCCGATTGGGTTATGCACCGTGTCTAAGGCAAATTCAACCACTGTCTTCTTCTTCGAGCGGCAAAGAATAATCCCAAGTGTGGGATTCTCCACCTCAGTACGCAGAAGGTTGTTAACCGCTGAAATATAGAAGTTCATTTTGCCAGAATACTCTGGTTTGAACTCGGTCACCTTTAAATCAATCACGATGTAGCAGTGCAGTTTCAGGTGATAGAAGAGCAAATCGATAAAGTACTCGTCTCCTTCTACTTCCAGGCGATACTGGCTGCCAACGAACGCAAAACCAATACCCAGCTCTAGCAGAAATTCTCGAATACGAACAACCAAGGCCTTCTCTAACTCCCGTTCCTTGGCATCCTCGGTAATCGTGAGGAAGTCAAAGTTGTAGGGGTCCTTAATAAGTTGGTGAGCGAGATCAGAGTCCAGACCTGGTAGAGTGCGCTCAAAGTTGGTGATTGCCCCGCCTTGGCGAGTATAGAGGTTGGTTTCAATCTGCATCACCAGGATATCCCGACTCCAGCCGTTCTCAAACGATTTCTGTGCATACCAAAGCCGCTGCTCAGGCGTCTTTAGCTTGTCCAAGAGCACCTGGTTATGCCGCCAGGGAATTTGTGCAGCGTAGCGCTGCACAAATTGCTCATCAGGGTATGCTTCGGCAAACGCCCGCATATACTTGAGGTTGCGCGGTGAGAAGCCGCTCATATCGGGAAATTCCCGTTTCAAGTCTTGCGCCAGTCGTTCAATGACCTTCGTTCCCCAGCCTTCTTGCTGCTGGCGGCTTAAGATCTCTCGTCCCATCTGCCAGTAGAGTATGATTAGCTCGTTGTTAACGGCTAGTGCTGCTCTGATTTGCGCTTGCCGAATTTGTTCTTTCAGCGATCGCAAGAAGACAGCGTAGTTTTCATCAGCAGGGAAGAGAGAACCAGATTTCGACACAAGCGATCCAATCTTGGAGAACAAATAAATAATAGCGACTAATAGAGCAAAATCAGGTTGATAGTTTTGCAGTCGGCAACATCACAGCTTCTCACCCACGTCGCTCCGTCCCGAGCTCAGTGACATTTCCCTCAATCTCAAAATGTCACTGAGTTTGGAATAAACGACAGCTAGGAAGGCGGGTTCATATTGCTGTAGAAGTGGGTTCTGACTCTATTCTGGGGTTGATATAGCGATAGTAAGTGGGGCGGCTAATGCCCAGATGCTCACAAATCGAAGTCACCGTTCGATTTGGGTCCACTGCCAG
>JBGTJW010000380.1:0-12947 GCA_041744955.1 Stenomitos sp.
GCTCCCCACCCTGGGGCATATCGACTACGACACCATGAAGGCAACCGTTGCGGAACAGGCAGAGGGTCTGTACGACGGTGGTGTCGATCTGTTTATTGTTGAAACCTGTCAGGATGTGTTGCAGATCAAAGCGGCACTCAATGGCATTGAGGAAGTTTTTGCCAAAAAGGGCGATCACCGACCGCTCATGGTTTCCGTCACAATGGAGCTTCAGGGCACCATGCTGGTTGGCTCCGATGTCACGGCGATGTTGAGCATTCTCGAACCCTTCCCCATTGATATTTTGGGGTTGAACTGCGCGACGGGACCCGATCGCATGGCAGACCACATCCGTTACCTGTCTGCGAACTCACCCTTCGTCATCTCTTGCATCCCCAACGCAGGCATCCCTGAAAACGTCGGTGGTCATGCTCACTACAAGCTGACCCCCATGGAACTCCGCATGGCGCTCATGCGCTTCGTCGAAGATCTCGGCGTACAGGTTATTGGTGGCTGCTGCGGCACCCGTCCCGATCACATCCAGCAGTTGGCAGAGCTGGCAACGACGTTAACGCCGAAAGAAAGGGCTGTTAGAAAGGATAAAGGAGAAAGGATAAAGGCTAAAACTGATGCTTCAGCCTTCAGCCTTCAGCCTTCAGCCTTTCCCTCCCCCCGCCCCGCGCTAAGCTATACTCCCTCTGCCGCGTCTATCTACAGCGCTCAGCCGTATGACCAGGACAACTCCTTTCTCATCATTGGTGAACGGCTGAATGCCAGTGGCTCTAAAAAGTGTCGCGATTTGCTGAATGCAGAAGACTGGGATGGGCTAGTCTCGCTGGCAAAAGAGCAGGTGCGAGAAGGGGCACACATTCTAGACGTAAACGTGGATTACGTTGGGCGCGACGGTGTGCGAGATATGCACGAAGTGGTGTCGCGGCTGGTCACCAACGTCACGCTACCGCTGATGCTGGACTCCACCGAATGGGAAAAGATGGAGGCAGGGCTAAAGGTGGCGGGTGGCAAATGCTTGCTCAACTCCACGAACTACGAAGATGGCGAAGCACGCTTTCTGAAGGTGCTGGAATTGGCGAAACAATACGGTGCTGGGGTCGTTGTGGGCACGATCGACGAAGAGGGTATGGCACGTACTGCTGAGAAGAAATTTGCGATCGCGCAACGCGCCTATTGCCACGCACTGGAATCTGGCATCCCGGCTTACGAAATTTTCTTCGATCCGCTGGCACTTCCCATCTCTACAGGGATTGAAGAAGACCGGGCAAACGGACGCGCCACGATCGAAGCCATCCGTCAAATGCGTGATCAACTTCCCGGTTGCCACATTTTGCTGGGCGTTTCCAATATTTCGTTTGGCTTGAGTCCCGCAACGCGGATTGTGCTGAACTCGATGTTTTTGCATGAGGCGACCGAGGCAGGGATGGACGGAGCGATCGTCAGCGCCAGCAAGATTCTGCCCCTGGCAAAAATTGATCCCGCTCACCAGGCTGTCTGCCTTGACCTGATCTACGATCGGCGACGCTTTGATGGCGATGTCTGCATTTACGACCCGCTCACAGAATTGACGAAACTGTTTGAAGGCGTGTCTGCCAAAGATGCAAGAGCTTCTCGCGCTGCCACTGCCGACCTGCCGCTCGAAGAACGGCTGAAGCAGCACATCATCGACGGCGAACGCATGGGCATAGATGATCTGCTGAAGCAGGCAATGGAAACCTATCCGCCGCTCCACATCATCAACACCTTTTTGCTGGATGGCATGAAGGTCGTTGGCGAACTCTTTGGCTCCGGTCAAATGCAGTTGCCCTTCGTGCTGCAATCTGCCGAAACCATGAAAGCGGCAGTTGCCTTCCTGGAGCCGTTTATGGAAAAAGAAGACTCCGGGCAGGCAAAAGGCACCTTTCTCATCGCCACGGTTAAAGGCGACGTACACGATATCGGCAAAAATCTGGTGGACATTATCCTGTCCAACAACGGCTACCGCGTGATCAACCTGGGCATCAAACAGTCGGTAGATAGCATTATTGAGGCGTACGAGCAGCACAAACCTGACTGCATTGCCATGAGTGGATTGCTCGTCAAATCCACCGCGTTCATGAAGGAAAACCTGCACGCCTTCAACGATCGCGGTATCACCGTCCCCGTTATCCTCGGTGGCGCAGCCCTCACGCCCAAATTTGTTCACGAAGACTGCCAGAATGCCTACAAAGGACAGGTCATCTACGGCAAAGATGCCTTCTCCGATCTGCATTTTATGGACAAGCTCATGCCAGCGAAGGCAGCAGAGCAATGGGATAACGTAAAGGGATTTTTGGGAGAGGAGGCAGAAGGTAGGGGGCAGGAGGCAGAAGGGACAAGAGAGGAGAGAGGAGAGAGGAGAGAGGAGTCAGAAGCGACTCAACACTCTACCCCTACTCCCCACTCCCCACTCCCCACTCCCTCGATCGAAGACACTCAACGTTCTGAGGCGATCGCCACCGACATTCCCCGTCCCACACCACCGTTCTGGGGCACCAAAATTATCCAGCCCACCGATGTTTCCTGGGATGAACTTTTTGGGTATCTCGACTTACAGGCGTTGATTGCCGGGCAATGGCAATTCCGCAAGCCGCGTGAACAGTCGCGTGAAGAGTACGACGAGTTTCTGCAAAAAACGGTTTATCCCATTCTGGATCAGTGGAAGCACCGTATTGTAGACGAAAACCTGCTGCATCCTCAGGCAATCTACGGCTACTTTCCCGCCCAGGCAGACGGCAATAGCGTTCACCTTTACACTCCCCACTCCCCACTCCCCACTCCCCACTCCCAAGCCCCAATCGCTACCTTCACCTTCCCTCGCCAAAAATCCTTGCGTCGTTACTGCATCGCCGATTACTATGCGCCTAAAGATACTGGGCTGATCGATGTCTTCCCCATGCAGGCAGTGACAATGGGCGAAGTCGCTACGGAGTATGCCAAGAAGCTGTTTGACGGCAATAGCTACACTGACTATCTCTACTTCCACGGCATCGCAGTACAGATGGCAGAAGCGTTGGCAGAGTGGGTACACGCCCGTATTCGTCGCGAGTTGGGTTTTGGCAGCGAAGACCCTGACAACATTCGTGATGTGTTGGCGCAACGCTATCGAGGGTCGCGCTATAGCTTTGGCTATCCTGCCTGTCCCAATATGCAGGATCAGTACACGTTGCTCGATTTGCTGGATGCCAAATGCATTAACCTGCACATGGATGAAGGCGAACAACTCCATCCAGAACAATCCACAACCGCGATCGTGGCGTATCATCCTGCTGCTGCTTACTTTAGTGCTTGATGGAGGGGGAGGATCGCGATCGTTCCATCAAAGCGCTAGAGCCATTTTTTCAATTCTAAAAGATTTCCTACGTTTAACCGTTCTCTTTGGAGGGAGAGTTAGACTGACCAGAAAGTTGGGAAGGTTAACTCATATAGATTTATCTGTAGCCTGGAAAACCGTATGATCTTGCGAAGCGTTAGACAACAGTTATCCGGACTCAAAGTTGGTCAAAAGATCGGTCTAGGATACGCTCTGGCTCTAGGCATTGCTGTGTCGGGAACGATCGCTGGTTTTGCCTTTGAGAACCATTGGCAGCAGGAGACTGCGAAACGAGAAACACACGCCCGCAACGAAGTGGAGCTTCTACAGCGTCTACAATCGCGTGTGCTTCAAGCCCGAACCCATCAACAGCAGCTCATCCCTTTGGCGCAATACCCAGAAAAATTTCAGGATGAATATGCTCACTTGATAAAGCATAAAGCTGAAATTAAAGAGATTTGGGCTGAATTGAAAGCATTCGAGGCGCAGTCTTCGTCTTTAGACGGTCAGATACACCAGGAAACGTTAGCCTTCTTGCAAACCTATGACCGTGTACCCCAACGTTACACACAGGAATTAGAACGCCGAGTTGAACGAATTCGTAAGCTGAATCTGGCATCACCTACGGACGTGAGGCAAGCTCAAGCGATCCTGTTAGAATTTACCAATAGCGAGTTGGCGCTTGAATTCGACGGTATCTCGGATGATCTAGTCGGTTTAATTGACGACGCTTACCAAGAACTTGAAGAAGCAGTGCAGTCACAACAGCAAGCGGGCGAAGTTGCCCAGATCATTATGCTTGTGAGTATTGTCTTGTCCATTGCGATCGCCATTCTTTTGGCGATTTTGACCAGCCGAGCGATCGCTCGACCGATCGAAGCGTTGACCGATATTGCCCGACGCTCTACTGAGGAATCTAATTTCGACTTACAAGCAACGGTGAAGCAAGATGATGAGATTGGCACGCTTGCCAATTCCTTTAACCAGCTCATTCGATCGGTTAAGCAACTCCTACAGGAGCAAAAAACAGCTAACGAACAACTAGAAACCTACAGCCAAACGCTTGAATCTAGAGTTGAGGACAGAACCCAAGAACTGAACGCTAAAAATACGCAGTTGCAACAACTCTTAGAAGAACTACAGCGCACTCAGGTGCAGATGGTGCAAAGCGAAAAGATGTCTGCTTTGGGTCAAATGGTGGCAGGGGTCGCACATGAAATCAACAATCCAGTCAACTTCATTCACGGCAACCTCACCTATGTACAGGAATACGCCCACAATTTATTAGGGTTTGTGCAGCTTTACCAGAAATGCTACCCTGACCCCGCACCCGCAATCCAGGCAGAAGCGGAGGCATTTGATCTAGAGTTTGTCCAAGCCGATCTACCCAAGATGCTGGATTCGATGAAAATGGGCACCGATCGCATCCGTCAGATTGTCCTGTCACTCCGCAACTTCTCACGTATGGATGAAGCTGACTTCAAGGCGGTTGATCTGCATGAAGGTATTGACAGTACATTGTTAATTTTGCAGCATCGCTTGAAAGATAGAGCAGAGCGTCCAGCGATTCAGGTCGTGCGTGAGTATGGCAATTTACCGCTAGTGGAATGCTATCCGGGGCAAATCAATCAGGCAGTTATGAACATTCTGGCAAATGCCATTGATGCGCTAGAGGAAGCCAACGTCAAACGAACCTATCAAGAAATCAAGCAAAAGCCCAATCAGATTACTATTCAGACTTCCATCATTAATTCAGAATGGGTCAAGATTTCCATTGCTGATAATGGAATGGGAATGCCTGAAGCGGTGTACAACCGTATTTTTGATCCATTCTTCACTACAAAAGCCGTCGGCAAGGGGACAGGGATGGGGATGCCAATTAGTTATCAAATTGTCACTGAGAAACATGGCGGCAAGTTAGATTGTTTCTCCACACCTGGTGAGGGAACGGAGTTTATCATTCAAATCCCTGTTCAGCAGGAAATCCGTGTTGCTGCCTCATAAACTCAGGCACGCCCATGTTCTTTACCCAATCGCACCACCCTTTTTCAATAGCCATTGGTGGAGAACAGAAAGAATGCCTACAGAACGATGAGAGTTTGAAACGGGTCTGGCGTTTAAAACCGCATCAACAAAGTCCGCCGACGCGGACTAGCGAAAGGCAAGGGTTTTACAACTCGGTAGCGAAGCGCCCTACAAGGGTTAGGAGTCTTTAGTCGCCAAGGCTACAAGCATCTGGGCTTTTAAAACATTCTCTAAGTAGGCGCTGTTACTGGGTTACAGTGAGAAGCGGCAAGTATACGGTAGCCAAAGAAGCGTAGCGCACACTCTGCAAGCCAGAAGTTCTTCCTGAAGATAGACAGTATGGCTACTAAATCTATTCATAATGAGGTACGCTGCACCAACTTCATTGCCGTACTTCATCAACAGCCCCTTTACTCCTCATGGTTGAACAGACTGTTGCCCTTGAGCAACCGACGCTAGCCATCGTTGCAAGCTTCTATGGCTAGCTGGCGTAAGTCAGGAGCCGTTCGCTGCCATGCTTGGAGTAACTTTTAGCAC
Organism: Stenomitos sp.; assembly: GCA_041744955.1. Classification (GTDB taxonomy): domain Bacteria; phylum Cyanobacteriota; class Cyanobacteriia; order Leptolyngbyales; family Leptolyngbyaceae; genus Stenomitos. The sequence goes on from JBGTJW010000380.1 coordinate 5,885, forward strand.
AATGAATGGGTGGCACGGTTGTATTCAGCCCTCACCGCTGGCGCTCAAGCGACGCAACGTTCAGCGAGCTTAACTAGCGGCGAGTGGTTAATCAGCAGCAGAGCCAAACCTTCTTAGAGCAATAGTGTCCAGATGTGGAGCCGCGTATTCGATGACTGAGGCGAAGACTGTATCTCATCATCTCTCTCTTACAGAAGAACCGGAGACCAGTCCGCTGGCGGAAAGTGACGCGCCTTTTCGATCGGTGCTGGAAGCATCGCCCGACGGATTCGTTATTCTGCGTAGCGATCGAGATGCAGCCGGAGCGATCGCTGATTTCACCATTACATACATCAATCCAGCCGCTGCGATCATGGTGAACCGTACACCACAGGAATTAATCGGTCAGCCCATCTTGCAGTGCTTTTCCACTGGTAACGATAGTTCGTTCGATCGCTACGTAGCGGTTGTCGAGACGGGTCTTACTGCCACGTTGGAAATCTTTTATGACAGTCGTGAGCTAACAGGCTGGTTTCGCTGTGTTGTGGTCAAGCTCAACGATGGGATTGCAATTTCCTTTAGCAATATTACCGATCGCAAACACGCCGAGAAAGCGCTGGAGCACTATCAACTGCTATCGGAATATAGCCGTGATATTGTGCTCTACCTTCGCAGTAATGGTCAACTTTTAGAAGCGAACCAGGCAGCAGTGCTGGCATACGGCTACGATCGTGCCGAACTACTGACCCTAACGATTAGTGATTTGCGAGCACCGTCTACCCTTGCCAGCCTGTCTCAGCAGTTTCAACAGGCAGAACAGCAGGGCATTTTGTTTGAAACCGTGCATCGTCGCAAAGATGGCAGTGAGTTTTCAGTGGAAGTGAGTGCCCAGAGTGCCGTCATTGGTAATGAGAAGGCGGTTCTAAGCGTGATTCGGGATATTACAGAGCGGAAGCAAGCCGAATTGGAGCGCGAACAGTTACTGGTGCGAGAAAAAGCCGCACGGGAATTAGCAGAAGCCGCCGAGTATCGGGCAAGCTTCCTGGCAGAAGCCAGCACAACCCTGACTTCTTCTCTGAATTACGAGTTCACGCTTAAAAGTGTGGCGCAAGCAGTGGTGCCTACTCTGGCAGATTGGTGCGCGATCGACATCCTTAAAGAGGATGGCACGTTAGAACGGCTGGCAACAACACATATTGATCCGGCGAAGGTGCAATGGGGTATGGAACTGCATCGTCGCTATCCACCCAATCTAAACGCCCTGCAAGGCATTGCTCAGGTGTTACGCACCGGGCAATCAGAGTATTACCCAACGATTTCGGATGACCAGCTTGTGGCAGCGGCTCAAGATGACGAACATCTCAGGATTTTACGGGAAATTGGCTTTAGCTCTGCAATGCTGGTGCCGTTGAACGTGCATGGTCGCACAGTTGGAAGCATTTCCTTTGTGGCAGCAGAATCGGGGCGTTCCTACGGTCTAAACGACCTGGCGCTAGCCGAAGAACTGGCACGTCGAGCGGCGATCGCCCTGGACAATGCACGGTTGTATCAAGACGCGCAACACGCCCGACAGGTAGCCGAACGCGCTGCCGCCCGCATTGCCCGTCTGCAAGCGGTGACTGCCGCCCTCTCAGAATCGCTCACGCCGGAGCAAGTGGCAGAGGTAATCGTTGAGCAGAGCATGGCAACGTTGGAAGCTACGGCGGCACTGGTCGTGTTAGTCAGTGCTGATCGAACCGAACTTGAGATCATCAAATCGGTTGGTTATCAAACTGACCTGGTAGAGTCCTGGCGCAAGTTTTCGATCAACACGGATGTACCGTTAGCAGAGGCGATCCGCACCGGAGAACCAGTCTGGGTAGAAACATTGTTAGAGCGGATTGCCCGCTACCCTCATCTCGCTGAAGTTTACAATCGCTATGATTTTCAGTCGTGGATCGCGATTCCCTTGGTGGTTGAGGGCATTTCAGTGGGTGGAATGCTGCTGAGCTTTAAGGAGTTCAAACACTTGCACCAGGACGATCGCGAATTCGTGCTGGCACTGAGCCGCCAATGTGCCCAGGCGATCGGGCGGGCGCAATTGTACGAGGCAGAGCAGCAGGCACGCGCGGAGGCAGAACGAGCCAACCGTATTAAAGACGAGTTTTTGGCAGTGTTGTCCCACGAGTTGCGATCGCCCCTCAATCCCATTCTGGGTTGGGCAAGGCTACTACAAACGGGGCAATTTGATGCAACAAGTACCCAGCGAGCCTTAGAGACGATCGAACGCAATGCCAGATTGCAAACCCAATTGATTGATGACTTGCTCGACGTTTCGCGCATCTTACGCGGCAAGATGGTGTTGAATATTTGCTCAGTTAATTTAGTGACGGTGCTTGATGCCGCTCTAGAAACGGTCTGTCTGGCTGCTGAAGCAAAGGGCATTGAAATTCGGAAGGTCGTAGCAGAGGATCTGGGGCTGGTCTCCGGTGATGCGGGTCGTTTACAACAAATTGCATGGAACTTGCTTTCTAACGCTGTCAAATTCACGCCGAGCGGTGGACAAATTGAGGTGAGATTAGAGCTGATACATGGGAAAGGAAAAAGGGGAGGGGCTAACCACTCTTCAATCCCTGCGTCCTACGCCCCAACGTATGCTCAAATGCAAGTGAGAGACACGGGCAAAGGCATTGCTTCCGAATTTTTGCCCCATGTTTTTGAATACTTTCGGCAAGAGGATGGCACGATCACCCGTAGCTTTGGTGGGCTGGGGTTGGGGCTGGCGATCGTCCGCTATCTCACGGAGCTACATGGCGGCACCGTCAAAGCGGAAAGCGCCGGAGAAGGACTGGGCGCAACCTTTACCGTCTTACTGCCAAGCTTGAAAAACAAAGACGGAGACCCTTTAGAGCCGCTACGGTCGTCCAGCGCGATCGCCGAACGGCTGTCCCTTGCGAAGCTGCGAGTGTTAGTAGTGGATGATGAAGCCGATATGCGAGACCTGATTTTCGCCATCTTGGAACAAACTGGAGCCGAGATCAAAGTGGTGACATCGGCGATCGAGGTTTTAGAAACCCTGCATCCATTCAAACCAGATATTCTCATCAGCGATATTGGGATGCCCGAAATGGATGGCTATGAACTCTTGCGGCAGATCAAGCGGTTACCACCCGAACAGGGAGGCAACGTGCCAGCGATTGCTTTAACAGCTTACGCTGGAGAGTTTAATCAGCAACGGGCTTTAGCAGCAGGCTTTCAGAAACACATGGCGAAACCTGTGGAACCAGAAGCATTGGTGAAGGCGATCGTGACCTTAGTCAAGCGGTAGCCGACCTAACGCAGTTGTCAGAAGCACTCGGTTTCATCCTAAACCCAACCATAAAAGAGCCAACCTTCATGGGTTTCGGCGGCACGCAACGAAGGTTCGCAGTGTTCAACGCAGTCGAGGCACGGACATCCAGCTTGATCGCCTCTTATAGCGGTCGAAGAGAACGTGAGGACAGACATAAACCTTGAAACATCCTTTGAGCAGGGGCTTCTATTCAGCCTTCAGCCTACCGCCGAGCGGAAGCAAGCTACAGCCTTTTGCTATAAAGACGGGAATAATTAAGATGGAAGCAATGATACAAAGCCTATGGCTGGTTACGGGACGCACGATCGCCTATGAAAATCCTATTGATTGAGGCTGATCAGCCTACCAGTTCGGCGTTGGTTGAGCTGCTGACCGCCCAACACTACAGCGTGAACCTGGCAACGGATGGGCAAACGGGGCTGGAGTTAGCCAGAGACTTTGCCTATGACTTGATTTTGCTGGGTGTGGTGCTTCCCAACCTGGATGGCATTCGGGTCTGTCAGCAACTCCGGGCAGACGGTTGTCAGTGTCCCATCTTGCTCCTGGCGGCAAACGCTAGCAGTGGCGATCGCATTGTTGGGTTAGAGGCAGGAGCCGATGACTATGTTGTAAAGCCCTTCGATCCGCCAGAGCTAATAGCGCGCATACGTGCCTTGCTGCGGCGAGAACGTGCCGCTGCCGACTCAGTTTTGACCTGGGAAACCGTGCAGTTTGATACAGTTACCAGTGAAGTCACCTGTAACGGTCAACCATTACGGCTCACCCACAAAGAATATGGTCTGTTAGAGCTTTTTTTGCTCAATCCCAAACGCATCTTTAGCCGCAGTGCCATTCTCGATCGCCTGTGGGATTTTGCTGAACTGCCCGGAGAGGAAACTGTCAGCACGCACATTAAATGCCTGCGCCAAAAACTGAAAGCAGCAGGTACCTCCGATTTAATTGAGACAGTTTACGGGTTAGGGTATCGGCTCAGAACGCCCACTCAGGCGGCAGAAACTCCCATTTTAGTTCCTGGCAAACCAAAGCGGGACGCGGCGAGCCAGAAGGCAGCAACTCAGAAGGCAGCAACAACGACTGCCCGAGTTTGGGAGAAGTATCGAGACAATATCCTGGCGCAGGTAACGGTCTTAGAAACAGCAGCATACACTTTGACGACAGGGAAACTAACTCCATCCCAGCAACAGCACGCCCAGCAAGAGGCGCATAAATTAGCCGGATCGCTGGGCATTTTTGGCTTTATGGCAGGGTCGCATCTGGCACGAGAATTAGAGGCGTTGCTGCAACCAGAGGCAAGGTTGGGAGTGGCACAGGTGCAGCACGTCTCGCAACTGGTGGCATCGTTGCAGCAGGTGCTGGCTCAGGCACAGACGACGGCTGCCATGCCAGAGACTAATGCCTACGCTCCTTCTCTGCTGATTATCGATGATGATCTACTGTTGGCAGAACGGGTCAGGATTGAGGCGATCGCCTGGGGGCTTCGGGTCGAACTGGCGACTGATTTGACAGTTGCCCGCAAAGCGATCGCCCAGGTGCCTCCAGATGCAATTTTGCTGGATTTGAACTTTCCGGGTGCCGACAATGGGTTTACCTTGCTGCGGGAGCTGATGCGGCGATCGCCACCGATTCCGGTGTTGGCGTTTACCGGGCAGGGCGATTTGGCTAGTCGTCTGGCAGTAGTGCGGCTAGGAGGCTGCGTCTTTTTGCAAAAACCGCTGCCGACCTACGAAATTCTCAAAGCTGTGACCAACGTGTTACGGCAAACCCAGGTGCAGCACCACAATCGCGTGCTGGTGGTGGATGATGATGGCGCGATCGCTGCTAATCTGGCGCACCTGTTGCAGCCCTTTGGTGTAGAGGTGACTGGACTGAGCGACTCCCACCAGTTTTGGGAAATGTTAACGGCAACACTGCCAAACCTGCTGTTGTTAGACTTAGAAATGCCCGGTTTTGATGGCGTGGATTTGTGTCAGGCAGTGCGGAGTGACCCCAAGTGGCAGCAGTTAACAATTTTGTTTCTGTCTACTCATACGGAAGCGGCGATCGTTGATCGTGCCTTTACCGCTGGCGCTGATGACTACCTCTTTAAAGCGATGGCAGCAACGGAACTGGCAACCCGCATTATCCATCGACTTAAACGAAGTGGGTTCCAGCCGACTGCCAGTCCTTCAAGCCAACTAGCAGACAAGGGTAAGACGACGTAACGGTGAAAAGTGTCAAGCTTAAGCGGTGATCTTCAAGGAGTTTTTGTGAGCAGCACAGTTGATCGTCGAGTGATCACGTATGGAGTGGCAGTAGGCGCGACCGCGATCGCCCTCCTGCTCACTCTCTGGCTGGAACCCTTTCTGAGCCAAACGATGGCTGCCTTTTTCTACCTGGCTGTGCTGGTTTCATGCTGGTTTGGCGGCGTTCGACCGGGTATCGTCACAACCATTTTGGCGGCTCTATCTCTTAGCTATTTTTTGCTGCCGCCGCTGGATCAGTTGCCAGCAAAGGGTTCTAGCGCGTTCGTTAGCTTAGGCGTTTTTATCACCATTGCCTCGTTGATCAATCTGCTGACCAGACTCCAACGCGCAAGCCAACGCAAGCTGGATCAATTGCAGCATCAGTTGCAGCAAGCAAACACCCAATCATTGCGAATGGCACTAGCGGCTGCCTGTGTGGGGACGTGGCATTGGGATATGGTGACGGGGGGCATTACCTGGTCGCCAGAGCATGAACAGTTGTTTGGTCTCGAACCTGGCACCTTTGACGGGCGGTATGAAACCTTTAATGAGCGAGTGCATCCCGACGATCGCGATCGCGTGAATGATGCTGTGCAACAAGCGCTACAGCAGCGCACCGCTTACCACCTGGAGTATCGGATCGTTTGGGCAGATGGTAGCGTGCATTGGGTGGAAGGTAGAGGAGAGGCGGTTTATGACGCAGCCCATCAACCCGTGCAGATGAGTGGCACGATCGTGGATATTACCGATCGCAAACGGATTGAAACCGCGTTGCAACAAGCAAACCAAACGTTAGAGCAGCAGGTACAGGAACGCACTGCTGAACTCGAGCGCCGGGCAGACGAAGTGCAAGATCTCTACGATAAAGCTCCCTGTGGCTATCATTCCCTCGATGCCGAGGGGCGCTTTGTCCGCATCAATGACATCGAGTTGCAATGGCTGGGCTATGAGCGCCAGGAAATTTTAGGCAAACTGTTTTCTGATCTACTGACTCCCCCCAGCATCCAGACGTTTCAGGAGCATTTTTCCAGGTTTAAGCAAGTGGGTTGGGTACGCAACCTGGAGTTTGAAATGATCTGTAAAGATGGGTCACTCCTGCCCATCAATTTGAACTCCACAGCCATTTATGATGAGTCCGGTAATTACGTCATGAGCCGTTCGACCCTGTTTGATACGCGCGATCGCAAGCGCACTGAAGCAGCCTTAACCGCATCCCAGGCAAGGTTTGCTGGCATTGTAGATATTGCGAATGATGCCATTATCTCGATCGATGCACAGCAACAAATCACCTTATTCAACAAAGGAGCCGAGAAGGTTTTTGGCTACGCAGCGGCAGAAGTTCTGGGTCAACCGTTGAGTCTTCTTTTACCAGAACGCTTTGCCCAAAGCCATCCGCGTCATATCAGCGGTTTTACGCAAGCACCTGAAATTGCTCGACAAATGGGAGAGCGCAGTGAACTGTCCGGTCTCCGCAAAGACGGCAGCGAGTTTCCTGCCGAAGCCTCAATTTCTCGCTTAACGCTGGGCAACG
>JBGTJW010000381.1:0-7473 GCA_041744955.1 Stenomitos sp.
TGATTCGGTCGTTGCTGGCGGTTTGAATGAAATCAGATTATCTTGATTCATGGTGTATCCCTTGGCTGGTGTTTGTTTGTCTTAGCCAGCAGGATACGCCGTTTCTTCAATCTTGTCGTACACCAGAATTAAACATAGCTCATGGCAATCGTCCTTCCAGGCAATCAACGGAGATTTCAAGGGAGATTTCAAGACTTAACTCTCTGCGGCTGCAACCCATTGCGCGATCGCCTGCGCTAAACCATCCAGCGTATATGCCTGCGCTTCCGCATCCACTCTGCCCAACAAGCTAGTGCAGGCTTTGGTCGTTTGAGGACCGATCGACGCGATGCAGACTCCATCCAACCAGGCTTGCCAGGAGCTATCGACCTGTGATTGCTCTAACAGTTGACAAAAGTGCTTCACGGTTTTGGCACTGGCAAAGGTAATGACATCCACAGTGCGGGTTTGGAGGGCGGTTAGCGCCTCCGGTGCGATCGCCTCTGGGCAACGCGACTGGTATGCCGCCACTTCGGTAACAGCCGCACCACGATCGCTAAAATCTTTCACCAACACATCCCGACCACCGCTTTCTACTCTGGGAAAAAGCACTCTGGCTCCCTGCAACGAACCAGGGAAATGGCCAGCTAGCGAATCGGCAACAAACGCTGGCGGTACAAAATCAGGCTTCAAGCCACGTTGCTCTAGCTTAAGCGCAGTCTTATCGCCGATGACCGCAATTTTGAGGGCTGCGAGCGCACGAATGTCACGAATCTGGGTTGCCAGCCGTTCAAAAAAGTAATCCACGCTGTTTGCAGATGTCAGCAGCAGCCAGTCAAAGTCTGACAGACGAGCCAGCGCCTGATCGATCGCTTCCCAGCTTGAAGGGGGCACAATTTCGAGTGCTGGCATTTCGACGACCGTTGCGCCATCGCGCTGGAGCCGTGCCATAAATTGACCAGACTGGGTTGCCGATCGTGTCACAAGCACCGTTTTGCCAGCCAGGGGCAAGGTGGCAGTGGTGACATTAGCCGTGGCATCGGACGTTGAATCTGGGGTAGTAAGCACAGTCGAAAAGGGGTGGGAGGAACGGGGTTGAAGATAGGAACGGAGCCTGACGACTTCACCGATCACGATTACGCAGGGAGAAAGCGCTGCGGTTGCAGTTTGCTGCACGATGGTTTGCAGGGTTCCTTCCCAAAGCTGCTGCTGTGACTGACCTGCCCAGCGAACAATGGCGATCGGTGTTTGGGGCGATCGTCCATGCATCTGAAGGCGACGTAAAATCTCAGGCAAGTGCCGCCCACCCATCAGAATAACCAGGGTGTCGATTCGCGCCAGCGCCAGCCAGTCTAGCTCGTCTGGTTGATGACCACTCAGCACTGTAAAACAGCGACTTAGAACCGGATCAGTCAGCGGAATACCTGCCAGCAACGGTGCCACCAGCGCTGAAGATAACCCAGGCACCACCTCAAACGTACAGTCTGCTGCCGTCAACGCTTCGATTTCGGCATGGCTCCGACCAAAGATAAACGGATCACCACTCTTTAATCTAACCACGTGTTGTCCTTGCAAACAGTGGTGCACCAGCAAAGCATTAATCTCTGCTTGTAGCATACTAGGCTCACCCCCTCGTTTGCCCACGTTAAGCAGCAAGCAGGTTAGTGGTGCTAGCTGTAGCAAGGCGCTGTCTACCAGTGCGTCATAGACCAGCACTTCTGCCTTGGTTAGTAGCTGCTGTGCCTGTACCGTTAAATAAGCGGCAGCACCCGGTCCCGACCCGACAAGATAGACGATGCCTCTGTTCTTAGCCATGTATCTCAACACTCTTTACTTTCAAAAATTCGGAAAACCACGTACGCTATTTGGCGGATGGTCAGTTAGTCTAGACTCAATCTAATCAGCGATCGGGCGCATCTTCACAGGATATCCAGGATGACTACAGTTCCTAAACCTGCCCTGATTGGTTTTGGTGCAGCAATTTTTCTCACGGCTGCCAGTGTTACGGCGGCGACCTTGCACTTTCAACCGTCGCTAGTGACAGGGCTACAAGCTGTCCGCAGAGCGGCAACTGCACCGAAAACAATCTGCAAAACAATAGCGACAGACCCGTTACCACCGCTGAATGTTCGCTCTAGCCCAGTCGTTGCGCCTGATAATGTCGTGGGCACGGTGCGGAATGGCACCCAATTGTTGGTCGTCGATCGCAATGAGGGTTGGCTGCGGATCAAGCAGCCACAAGAGGGCTGGGTTTATGAGGATCTGACCGTAACAAGCTGCATTGCGGCGGCAGCAGAGACACCCAGCACACCCGTTGCGCCTGACGATGGTTTAAGCGTGTTAGCCAAAGCCACTGAACGCTATCAAGCTGGCGACCTTGAAGCCGCGATCGCTCTGGCAAAAGCAATCCCTCCTAGCAGCGCAGCGTATCAGCCTGCTAAAGGTGCGGTCAACCAATGGCAGCGCGACTGGAAGACCGCAGAAACCACCTTTGCTGAAATGCAACAGGCGCTCGCCGCTAGACGCTGGGAAGACGTACTGAGCAAAGTCCAAACGTTTCCAGAGAATCGCTTTTGGCGAGCCAAGTTAACCCCGATCGTTAAAGTTGCGATCCAACGCCAGAAGGGAAGCTAGACAGCAGTCCTTACTCCAATGCTGGCGCATCGACTGACCGCAGGACTCTACAGGGATTGCCCGCTGCTACAACATGAGCGGGAATATCTTTGGTAACAACGCTGCCGGCTCCAATGGTCGTGTTGTCGCCGATCGTCACGCCAGGGCAAATGATTGCACCACCACCAATCCAAACGTTGTTGCCAATGCGGATCGGTGCGGCTAGCTCGCGTCCCGTTAGTCTCACCGTGGGATCGGTAGGATGATACGCCGTGTAAATCTGCACGTAGGGGGCGCAAAGGACATCATTGCCAATGTGTACAGTGTTGCAGTCGAGGATCACTCCGCCATAGTTCATGTAAAAGCGATCGCCCACCGTAATATGGCTGCCGTAATCGCAGTGAAACGGCGGCACAATTTGGGGCTTCTCACCGATCACACTAAAGAGCGCTCGTAGGGTCTGAATGCGCTTGTCCCCTTCTGTTTCAGTTGTTTGGTTGTAGAGTCGCAAGAGTCGTAATGCCCGCTGGCTCTCTGCTACCAACTCGGCATCATTGATGGGAAGGTACAGTTCGCCTGCCAGCATCTTTTGCTTTTCGGTTTTAAAGGTGTCGCTCATAATGGTTTAGCAAGTATGACAAGCGCCCAAGCACTGAGGGCAATAGCGATCGCCAAGCTTAACTAGACATTTCCTGAATCAGCACATACGGCTGCACAATGAGTGCGGTGAAGCGCGTGGACTGGTTTATGTTCCAGTCTGACAGTTGCGTTGGAAACGGCTTATGGATCAGGTTTTCCTCAATCCAGGGTTGGACTCGCGCTGTATCGTCATTGGCGATCGCCATAGCCACATCCACGACATCCAGTCCTGACTCCACCACAATCAGAGAATCCCGACGGGCATGAGGGGCAAGCCAGTCCCATTCTGCTTCCGCCAGTGCCTCCGCCAGTTCTGTTCTTAAATCGCTCATTAGCAATCCTTTTTGCTGTGTAAATGGTTTTCAGCGATCAGCTTTCAGCTTTCAGCGTAGAGTTTACTCCTGACTTCAGCGATCGACGTTCAGGTTTAAATCCTATATTGACCGCTGACTGCTGACCCCTGACTGCTGACTGCTGACCCCTGACTGCCAACACCCTAGCGCCCCAGATCATGCAGAGCGTTAATAGCAGCCGCACATTGCTGGGTAACGGCTTCTAGCGCCTCACGATCGCCCGCTTGCGGTGGTGGAATGACCTCACCAATACGGATCGTTAAAGGCACCGATCGGGGAGTGGCAGAACCTTTACGAAAAATGGCGTGAGTACCCCATAAGCTAACAGGTAACAACGGAGCCTGGGTTTTAGCTGCAAGCCATGCCGCACCCAGCTTTGGATTAGTTACCTTGCCATCGGGCGTACGTGTGCCGGTAAGAAATACGCCTGCTGCCCAGTTTTGCTCCAGAAACCCCATCGCGGCTCGGAGGGCACTGCGATCGGCAGAACCCCGCTTGACAGGATAGGCACCATAAAGGGCGATCGCCTGCTTCAACACAGGCACCCGAAACAGTTCTTCCTTTGCCATATATGCCACCGGACGACCGACACAGCAAGACAACAGCGGCGGATCAAAATCGCTGGCGTGATTGCTTACCACAACGAGCGGTCCCGTCCTGGGCACATTCTCTGCGCCATAAATCCGTCCCCGAAAGTAAAGGTTCAAGGCAGGGCTAACCACTGACCACTTAAACAAGTGATAGAGCAAAAGGCTAGCAAACGGTTCTCGGGTTCTCGGCATGATGATTGGTTGTGAACGGGTAGTGGTCAATGGCTCGTTTCTAACAACCACTAACCACTTTTACGGCTGCGGTAATTCTGCCACACTGCCGATGTTCTCTAACGTCAGACTTGGGCAAGTGCGTTTAATGACACCCGTCAGCACTTTGCCAGGACCAATCTCAACGACACGGCTCACGCCCTCTTCGGGCAAGCGCAACGAAATTTCACGCCAGCGCACGCTACTGGTCATCTGCTGGCTCAACCGCGTTTTCAGCACGGCTGCATCTATGCTGGGAGCGGGATCAACGTTCGATAGCACAGGGACTTGAGCGGCGTTAAAGACGATCTCATCCAGCGCTGTTTGAAAGGCAGCAGCGGCGGGTGCCATCAAGGGTGAATGGAAGGCTCCACTGACATTCAGCTTTACTGCCCGCTTTGCTTTGACCTGGCTCAATACGGTTTCAACCGCAGCAGGCGTACCAGAAATCACCACTTGCCCTGCGTTATTGTCGTTTGCCAGTACGACATCTGGGGTTTGCTGAAGCTGCTGCTCAAGCTGTTCCTGGTTAAAGCCAAGCAACGCTGCCATCATGCCATCCGAGGCTTGATCCATCAGTTCTGCCCGTTGTTTGACCAGTCGCAGCCCTGTCTCGAAGTCAAAGACTCCAGCCACGTAAAGCGCCACATATTCTCCCAAACTGTGACCAGCAACAAAATCAGGCTGCTGCCCCCGCAATCGCACAAGGTTTGCCAGAATGCTCTCGATCGCGTACAAACACGGCTGCGTGTAGAGGGTACGCGAAACTTTATCCTCTGGGTGCTGGCAAAGCTCAGGGATTGACCAGCCTAAAATTTGCTCTGCTTGCTCAAATTTTACTTTCGCTTCGGGCAGATCAAAGAGGTCTACACCCATCCCGATCGCTTGTGAGCCTTGTCCAGGAAACACCCATGTAGTCTTAGTCATTGAAGTGGTTGGTGGTTAGTGGTTAGCTGGTGAGGAGAGGCAGAAGGCAGAAGGCAGGAGTCAGAAGTCAGAATTAACTCATCCTTCATCCTTTAGCCTTCATCCTTTCCACTTACCGTCCCCATTGAAAAATCGCTGCGCCCCAGGTCAACCCGGCTCCAAAGCCTGCGGTAACGATCGTGTCTCCAGACTGGATCTTGCCCTGGCGCACTTCTTCATCCAGCGCTAAGGGAATGGAGGCAGCAGAGGTATTACCGTACTTAGCAAGGTTGCTAATGATTTTGTGTGAGGGGATGTTCAGGCGATCGCCAACGGCATCCAAAATGCGCTGATTTGCCTGATGGAGCAGCAGCCAGTCAATCGCTTCAACGCTCAGGTTGGCACGAAAGAGGGCTTTTTCAATCACCTCCGGCACCCGTCGGATGGCAAAGCGGTATACCTCTTGCCCATTCATCGTAATGGGCTGGAAACTGCCTTGCCCAATCGTCACGCCGTCCACTAACTCTTTTGGTTCAGGCTGGTATGCCAGGTTCAGGCATTTATTTTGAGTGCCGTCGCTGCGAAGCTCAAAGCCAAGGAGTCGATCGTGTTCATTTGCCTGAAGTACGACTGCCCCAGCCCCGTCACCAAAAAGGATGCACGTCCGGCGATCGTTCCAGTCCACCCAGCGCGACAGCACATCTGCTCCAATTAACAGAATGTTTTGATAAGCGCCTGTGCGAATAAATTGTGCCGCCGTCACCAAGCCAAAGACAAAACCAGAGCAAGCCGCCGTCAGGTCAAACGCCACTGCTTTCTGCGCCCCCAGTTCAGCTTGAATCTGAGTGGCACTGCCGAACAGATCATCAGCCGTTGACGTTGCCAGAATGATCATGTCTATATCCATGGGCAACAACCCTGCCATCGCGATCGCGCCCTGAGCCGCTTGAGTCGCGATCGTCGTGACAGATTCGGCTGGGGTTGCCAGTCGGCGCTGACGAATGCCAGTACGAGAGGCAATCCACTCGTCAGAGGTTTCTACAAGCTTGCTTAGACCCTCATTATCCAGGGCTGTCAGAGGAGCCGCCGAGCCGCTTCCCGTAATTGCAACACCCAGACCTGATTGTTGTAAGTTCATGCTCTATCCATCGCTTGCGGGCTTAACCAGTGTGTCAACCATCATCACACTAACTGTCAGGCTGACCGCTGACCGCTGATTGCTTACCACCCTTTTGATAGCAAGACTGAATCCGGTCTAGCACATGGTTGTCGATCGCCTCTCTTGCCAGACGCACAGCGTTGAAAATGGTTGGTGCCTGAGAACTGCCGTGGCTAATAATGCAAACACCATCTACACCTAGCAGCAACCCACCGCCATGCTCTGCATGATCCATCCGTTGCTTAATGCGTCGCAGGTTTGGCTTCAGCACCGCTGTTCCAATCTTGCCACGAACACCCTGAGGTAGCTCTTCGCGCAGAATTTGTAACGCGACCTCACCAACCGCTTCGGCAAACTTAAGCAGTACATTGCCCACAAAGCCATCGCAGACAATCACATCAAAGTTGCCCGACAGCACATCGCGCCCTTCAGCGTTGCCAATAAAGGGAATTTGAGGGTTCTCTTGCAGCAATTGATGGGTGCGTAACGCCAGCTCATTGCCCTTACTCGGTTCTTCGCCAATATTGAGCAACCCTACTTTAGGGCTGTTGATACCCAGCACGTACTGAGAATAAACCGTACCCATTAAAGCAAACTGCTCTAAAAATTTAGGGCGACAGTCTACGTTTGCGCCTACGTCCAGAATAATGACAGGCTTGCCCGCAATCATCGTTGGCAACACAGCCCCGATCGCAGGACGATCGATGCCCCGTAGACGACCCAAGCGCAGCAGTGCCGCTGCCATCACTGCGCCAGAGTGACCTGCAGAAACAACGGCATCTGCCCGTTTCTGTTTCACCAAATCCATTGCCACATTAATTGAGGCGTTGGGCTTACGCCTGAGTGCGCTCAACGGCTCTTCACCCATCTCGATCGTGCCTTCCGCAGGAACGATCTCAAGCGGAGAGGCTTTTGTATGCTGCTTTACAGCCGCCTGAATCTCCACTGGATCGCCTACCAGCAACACCTTCACACCCAGTTCTTGCTGTGCACGGAGTGCCCCGGCACTACTCTCGGGCGGAGC
>JBGTJW010000382.1:0-15821 GCA_041744955.1 Stenomitos sp.
TAACTTCAAGGATCTTTCGCTGGATCAACTGCCACCCGCCGAACGTGACTTCGTGACAAAGTTAATCACTGCCTTTCCAGCGTTGGGGCAGCAAAGCTTCTACATCGGCATTGAAGGCAAGCCCACTATCAAAGACGGGCAAGCTCAGTTAGACGACAATATGCGGATCAAGATTGGTAATTTAAGCTTTACGCCAGCGCAGCTTTCAGAGCGCCTGGGCGTTCCTGAAGATCAGATTCGTCAGCAGATTCAGCTACAGGTGCAGCTAGGCAACTTCACGGCTGACCAGGTGCCTACAGCAGCCGATCGCACCAGGCAGGACGATGCAAATTAGTCGCCTGCACTCGCTACACATCATCCAGAACGAGCCTTGAGGCTTGCTCACTCTACATGGGTGAGGTTGCTTACGATCGCAGCTTAAATAACCTCTATCTTTCGCCCGTACGAGCACGGCATTTCGCAGATGATACCTGGAATGCCAGGTTGCCGAATACTGTGACCTTACTAAAACTTGAACTTATTTACTGGTTTACTGATTTAATACTGCGTACTTGCCCCGTTATGACAAATCGCCTTGCCCAAGCTAACAGCCTCTACCTGCGGAAACACGCCGAAAACCCGATCGACTGGTGGTATTGGTGTGACGAGGCGATCGACACGGCTCGACGCGAAAACAAGCCGATTTTTCTGTCGATTGGCTACTCTAGCTGCCACTGGTGTACGGTCATGGAAGGGGAAGCCTTTTCGGATGAAGTTATTGCCGCTTACATGAATGCAAACTTTCTGCCCATCAAGGTTGATCGCGAAGAGCGCCCTGATCTGGACAGCATTTATATGCAGGCAGTGCAACTCATGATTGGGCAAGGTGGCTGGCCGCTCAACGTCTTCATCTCGCCGGATGATTTAGTCCCCTTTTACGGTGGCACCTACTTTCCAGTAGAGACACGCTACGGGCGACCGGGCTTTTTGCAGGTACTCCAGTCGATTCGCCAGTACTACGATACGCAAGCAGAGAAACTGCAAGCCATGAAAGGTGAAATTCTGACGCACCTTCAGGAAGCCGCAATGTTTGACGCGGCGCTGTCAGTCGAGGTTGACTTGCAACGCGGGCTAGAAGCCAACACTGGCGTTCTTGCGTCCCCCAGACCGGGTCCTCGCTTTCCAATGATCCCCTATGCCGATGTCGCGTTGCGATCGGTACGCTTCTCCCTTGCCTCACTGCACAACACCAGCGATGTGAGTCGTCAATGGGGACTCGATCTCGCGCTGGGCGGCATTCTGGATCATGTGGGCGGCGGTTTTCATCGCTACACGGTTGACTTAACCTGGACGGTGCCGCACTTTGAGAAAATGCTCTACGACAATGGACAAATTGTGGAGTATCTGGCGAATCTGTGGGCTTCTGGTGTGCAGGAACCCGCGTTTGAACGAGCGATCGCCCGTACCGTTCAGTGGCTCCAGCGAGAAATGACTGCCCCCGAAGGCTACTTCTACGCCGCTCAGGATGCTGATAGCTTTACCGATCCCACGACAGCTGAACCGGAAGAAGGCGCTTTTTATGTGTGGGACTATCAAGCACTGGTTGAGCTTTTGACGCTGCCGGAACTGGCAGAACTGGCAGAGCAGTTTACCGTAACGGATAGTGGCAATTTTGAGGGTTTCAATGTCCTGCAACGCCGCCACCCCGGCATACTCACTGAATCCCTCGAGAAAACGCTTGGTAAACTCTTTCTCATGCGCTACAGCGTTCCTGCTGAAGCCCTTTCCACGTTTCCGCCTGCCCGCAACAACGAAGAAGCGAAAGGTACAGGCTGGGCGGGTCGCATTCCCCCTGTAACCGATACGAAAGCGATCGTCGCCTGGAATAGCCTGATGATCTCCGGTCTCGCTCGTGCTGCCAGTGTGTTTCAGCAGCCGTCATATCTGACATTTGCCGCTAACGCTGCCCATTTTATCCTCCAGCATCAATGGGTTGAGGGACGTTTCTATCGCGTCAATTACGATGGCAAGCCTGATGTTCTGGCACAATCGGAAGACTATGCGCTGTTTATCAAAGCCCTGCTGGATCTAGACCAAGCTTCTGTGATCCTTCGAGGTTCAAGCGTTCAGAAAACAGACAGTCATGGATCAGTGGACGGAGATCATGCCCTACTCCCCACTCCCCACTCCCCACTCCCCACCTCCCACTCCTTCTGGCTCGATCGCGCTGTTGCACTCCAAGCAGACTTTGATGACTTTCTCTGGAGCATTGAACTGGGTGGCTACTACAACACGGCTGCCAGCGATAGCTTGCTGCTACGGGAACGGAGCTACATCGACCATGCCACACCCTCTGCAAACGGCATTGCGGCAGCGAATCTAGTCCGTTTGTCGCTGCTTACCGAAGATTTGAGCTATCTCGATAAGGCAGAGCAAACCTTGCAAGCGTTTGGTAGTGTGCTGGAGCGATCGCCTCAGGCGTGTCCCAGCCTTTTTGCAGCACTCGACTGGTTCCACAACCATGTTCTGATCCGCACGACCGCCGAACAGCTTGCCGCGCTCTCTCTACAATATTTGCCCACGGCTGTTTGCAAACTGGAGTCTGACTTGCCTGCTGGTGCCGTTGGCTTGGTTTGCCAGGGTCTTAGCTGTCAGGAGCCTGCCCGCACTCAGGAACAGCTACAGGAACAGGTGCGGCTTAGTCAGGTGAGAGGCTAGTGTCCTGGCAAGACAGGATGGGCTTTTCTCTTGCCAATCAGCCGCTTTCGGTGATTATCCCAACGTTGAACGAAGCCGAAAATCTACCTCGCACCTTAAAAATCGTTCAGGCGGCGGCTCATGTAGAAGCGATCGTGGTGGATGGTGGCAGTAGGGACGCTACGGTTGCAGTTGCTGTTGCTTTGGGCGCTAAGGTGTTGGTTGCGACTGGAGGGCGATCGCATCAAATGAACGTTGGTGCGGCGGCAGCGAAGGGTCGCATCCTACTTTTTTTGCACGCTGATACAGAGCTTCCCCCAGAGTTTGACGTACTGGTGCAACAAACGCTGCTCAAGCGGCACGTCGTTGCAGGGGCATTCGACCTGAAGATTGATGGTGCAAATCCCTGGTTACGGGTTGTGGAAGGGGGCGTAAACGTGCGATCGCGCTGGTTGCAAATGCCCTATGGCGACCAAGCAATTTTCCTGAAAGCGTCTGTCTTTCACGCGATCGGTGGTTTTCCATCGCTGCCCATTATGGAAGATTTTGTCATGATGCAAACGTTGAGGCGACGAGGAAAAATTACGATCGCTCCTGCTGCTGTTTTAACGTCGGGTCGGCGTTGGCAAAAACTGGGTGTTTGCCGCACCACGCTGATTAATCAGTTGATTATTCTTGGCTATGGGTTGGGCGTTTCGCCAGAGCGTTTAGCGCACTGGTATCGTCATTGGGGCAAGCCGCGTTAGGCGAGGGATTGTCGTGATCAGCGTTGCCGCTTCCCACAGTGCGTTCGGAGCAGAGACCGTGCTGAGTGGGTGCGATCGTTATGCGTCCATTTTCTCAGCCAACGCCTTCTGCGCCACCCGCGTCACATAGACTGTGACGGCGACTGTTGCCATCAAACCGATGAGACGAATTGCCCACTGCATTGCCGGATCGGTCGGCTCCGTCCCAATTCTGGCGAGATCACCTGCCAGGGAACCGACGTAGACGTACAGCACTATGGCAGGCAGCATCCCGATCGACCCCAGTGCATACGCTTTGAGCGAAACGCCTGTGATGCCAAAGGCATAGTTCAGCAAATTAAATGGAAAAAGGGGCGAAAGACGGGTGAGCAGGACAATTTTGAACCCTTCGTGGGCAACTGCCTGATCGATCGCGGCAAAGTTTGGGTTTCCTGCGATCGTTTTGCTGATCCATCCCCGCGCCAGATACCGACCTACCAGAAAAGCGGCGATCGCTCCCAGCGTTGCTCCAGTAAAAACATAAATCGCACTCAGCCACACCCCAAAGACTGCGCCTGCACCCAGGGTCAGGATTGATCCCGGTAGGAAAGCGACTGCTGCCACAATATAAAGGGCAATAAAAGCAATGCCGCCCAACAGACCCAGCCCTTCAATCCACTGCAAGGTCTGACGCAGCAGATCGGTGGGATGGAATGCTGGCGCGCTCCCGGCACCTTGAGCGAGTGCAGGCGCAGCGATCAGACAGACGATCGTGCTCACGCTCAACCCATAGATCCACTGAAAAACGCGGCTTTGGAGGATGCGATTAGAGTGCATAAGGGTTGCTTTAGCAGCATCCGCCACCGTTGTAGTGCCAGGTAGAACCCGTCACGATCACATCTTGCGGAAATTGCAAGGCTAACGTTGCTGCTGTTTTGTCGCAGACCGCCAAGGGATTGCCGCGTTGCAGCAGATGCCCAGCGCGATCGTCTAGCTGTGTTTCTACACCACTGTAAATGGCGGTTTTGCCAGTAAAGATACAGGCACCATCCTCTGGCATTGGTACTTTGAATGAAACAGAATCAAGGCTTTCTAGCAGGAGGGGGGTATCCAGCTTGTAACTATGTTCATCCAGCAGGCGATAGGGACGACGAGCGCGAATCTCAATCTGCCCAAAGCCAATCTCAATCAAATGCTGGATATAGGCATCGTACGTCAAAGCCCCTGAGAGGCAAAGGGCGCGCAACCGTTCATCTTGCTGGAGGTGGAGTGGTATGGGACGAGTGGCGATCGGGTCACTCATAATCAGCCGTCCACCGGGCTTTAGCACCCGATAGGCTTCAAGCAGTGCGCGTTTTAGATCATCCGGCTCAAAAATATTGAACAGGCAATTTTGTGCCACCACATCCACCGAGGCATCTGGTACAGGCAGTGCAAAGGCATCTCCCGCCAAGACGTTGACAAAAGCGGGATCAAACCAATCGTTGTCCTGGGTTGCAAGCTGTAAGTTGCGAGTGGCAGCTTGGCGCATTTCAGGCACCGGATCAACCGCAATCACACCGCCCGGTTGACGACAGAAATAGGCAAACTGAAGTGCTTCAATCCCGCCGCCGACCCCGATGTAGAGGACGGTGGGTGAGCCAAATAGCTCGGTCGGATGCACCGTTGAGCCACACCCGTAGTTCATCTCTTGCATGATGGTTGGAATCTTCAGTCCCGGCAGTCGCGGCGGTGGGGTACTCACGCAGCACAAGCCAATTTGAGGGGTTTCAGCCGCTTCAGCGTAGAATTGGGCGGTGGTTTCTAGGTAAGTCATAGATTCAGTTTGAGGTGGTCAAAGCAAACATCAAAACGTGACGATGAGAGGCAAGACTGTTTTGTTCCAGCGGCAGCTTGTCAGGCTAGATGGCTGCTGTAGATTAAGTGACAATCTACAGTTTAGATAACCCAGCGTGTACTGGTGGCTAAAGGTTGTTGCTCTGGAGGTTTAACATCGTTGCCCCTAAAATTGCTTCTAAAATTCATGATGCAGCCCTGCTTTGAGTTCGCTTTTCCAGTGCCACACAGACGGCAACCCTGCTGCCACGATCGCTCGACCGAACCCAACAAAGACTGGAGCGAATCCTGAAACGGCAATGCGTGGGGCTGGTAACGTCAAACTAAAAATCAGTACGCCCAAAAAGCCGTAGACACAACCTGACAACTCGTTCTGAGACGATGGATGAGTGATTCTGCTTATTTGATCGTTCATCCTTGTTCGCACTAGCCACCAATCCCCAACCGCCCAGCAAGGCTAGGAGTTAATGGTAAGAGTGTCGCGATCGTCAAGAACAGTGCCAATAAGCCGAGGGCGGCTCTAGTGTCATTGGGTTCAGTCAGTTCGTTTTGACTGGGGCGTTCGAGTTCGCGTTGCAGAAACAGCACGACTACTGCCCAGTACAGCGCCAGTGGATTCACGATCGACGCGAGTCCCAGTATGACGATGGTGCCGATCGTCGTACGCCCCGCAATCTTACGACCATAAATTGCTTGCACGATGCGCCCACCGTCTAGCTGCCCCGCTGGTAATACATTGAGTGCTGTAATAACTAGCCCCAGCCAGCCGAGAATGACCAGTGGATGCACATCGACGATCGGCTCCTGAAGCGACTCTTGCAGCACGACCCGCGTGAGTGTGCCCACTAAAATGGAGCCTTGAAAAAACTCCGTTGGCACCTGGAACAAGCTGCCCTTGTGCGAGAGTAGCAGCCCAGACACCAGCATCACCAGCGAGAGAATGCCGCCTGCTGCGGGACCCGCGATCGCAATATCAAACAAGGTGCTGCGGCTGGGCAACACCGACTCAAACCGGGTAATGGCACCAAAAGACCCGATTTGCCAGGTGGGAATGAAGAAGGGCAGGCTAAGCCGGACTTGATAACGCTTTGCCATGACCCAATGCCCGACTTCATGGACTGCCAGCACGCTGAGAAGACCTGCTGCCAGGGGTAAGACCTCTGCAAGACGACTGGGAGCCGTAAGGAAATCGAAGCCAAGCATTAAGCCTCCGGTTTCCAGGGCAGCAGCGATCGTTGCCAACAGCAGCAGGACTGCCATCCCCTTTTGAAAGGGAGTCGATGGCTGCGGATCACGGCTACTGGGCAACACAATGACGACAGGCTTGCCGTCCTGCCCTTCGACCAAAAAGAGACGATAGCGTGGCTGTGCTGGATTCGTTTCGCTGACACCGACCTTTGCTTGCAACTGTTCCGAGAGGCGATCGAGGGTTGCGTCTGCCTCGCCCCGCAAATTTCCTCGCAGGATCACACCCTCCTGGTAAGGAATGGTTTCAGTGACAAAGAATGTGTCAATGCCAAAAATGCTCTGAATGACTTTTAGATCGTCGGCTGGAATAGGAACCATGTCGTCGTCGATCGCGGCTACCGTTACAGGGTTGGCAGGCTGCAAGGCATCGGAGTTTTCACCAGTGGCATTAACCTGACTGCCGTTCTGCTCATTGGCGATCGCGGTGGCTCTCTGGGTGAGTGCTTCCGCTTGGGCAAGCGATCGAAGCTGCTTCCCTAAATAGATATACAGCCCGGTCGAAAGCAGGAAGAGAAACAATACACTCACAAAATTGAGGTAGATCCCCACCACGGAGAGGCTAAAAAACAGCAACCACGGCGAAATCAGCACAACTGACTGAAACCAGGCAACTAGCCCCAGTTTGCCCAGCGGTCGAGCGCGATAAAAGCCCAAGCCCAGGAAACCCAGCGCTACCAGTACAGTGATCGCAGTAATCATTCACAACCCTTTCCAAGACGCATTTTGGCATTGTCCAACATGAAATGCCTTTCCTTAAATCTACCTGAATCAGGCACGGTCGCAACCATACTTACCAGAAAGGCAGCCCCCGAGGACTGCCTTTTTGATTGCTTTTAGATCGATTGACGTGAGCGATCGACCGTTGGTTTTTAGCTTCTGCGTTGCCGCTCGTGCCTGACTCTTTCGTTGCTTCAAGCGCTTCTTTGGTGAAGCAGCCTACACAGTAGGGGCAGTCGTACCCAGTTGGGCAGCCACTTCAGCCGCAAAGTCTGTTTCCTCTTTCTCGATGCCTTCGCCTAAAACAAAGCGCACAAAACGACGCACCTGGATGTTTTCACCCAGTTGAGCCACGTTTTGCTTCACTAGCTCATCAACCGTGATGTTTTGATCCCGGATGTAAGGCTGGTCAAGCAGGCAAAGCTCTTTCAGACGTTTTTCAATCCGTCCCTGCACAATTTTCTCTTTGATCGCTTCTGGCTTACTGCCAAGGTCATCACGACCCATCTCGATCGCCTTTTCCCGCGCTACAATTTCGGCTGGAATGTCAGCAATTTTCACGTACTCGATTTGCTGCGATGCCACAATTTGTTTGGCGATGTCTTGCACCAGCTTTTTGAACGCTTCGTTGCGCGCTACGAAGTCTGTTTGGCAGTTCAC
Organism: Stenomitos sp.; assembly: GCA_041744955.1. Taxonomy (GTDB): domain Bacteria; phylum Cyanobacteriota; class Cyanobacteriia; order Leptolyngbyales; family Leptolyngbyaceae; genus Stenomitos. The sequence goes on from JBGTJW010000382.1 coordinate 7,863, forward strand.
CTCAACCAACACACCCACACGGCTACCCGTATGAATGTAGCTGTCGATAATGCCTTCAGCCGCTACTTTGCCTGCTTTCTTCTCAGCCGAGGAAATCCCTTTTTTGCGTAGCCAATCAGCCGCTTGTTCCAGATCACCGCTGGTTTCTGTGAGCGCTTTTTTGCAGTCCATCATACCTGCGCCCGTTTTTTGGCGCAGTTCACCGACTAATTTTGCTGTGATTTCCGCCATTGCCTTTTACTCTGAATAGTTTTTTGTTTTTAGTTATTAGTTGTTAGTTGCTAGTTGTCAGAGTCTCTAAAAACCAACAACTAACAACTAACAACGCTCTACACTGCGGTTTCTTCGCCAGCTTCGGGAATAAACGAGGTGTCGTTGTCTTCGTAGTCGAACTCTTCCTCGCCGCCTTCGTAGTCTTCGTATTCGTCTTCGGACTCAAGCTGACCATGACGACCTTCATAGATCGCATCTGCCAGCCTACCCACAATTAGCTTAATGGAACGGATGGCATCATCGTTCGCTGGAATGGGCACATCCACCAAATCGGGATCGCAGTTGGTATCGAGCAATGCCACGATCGGCAGTGAGAGCTTTTGGCACTCCTGCACCGCGTTGTACTCGCGCTTTTGATCCACCATGATGATGATATCAGGCACTTTCCGCATGGCTTTGATGCCGCCCAGATACTTTTGCAGCTTTTCCAACTCGCGGCGCAGCACAGAGGCTTCTTTTTTGGGCAGCAGATCGAGTCCACCCGTTTCTTCACGGCGCTCTAGCTCTTTCAGGCGATCAACCCGCGTTTTAATCGTCACCCAGTTGGTCAGCATTCCGCCCAACCAGCGTTGATTGACGTAGTAGCCGCCGCAACGAGCCGCTTCCTGTGCAATGATCCCTGCTGCCTGACGCTTGGTGCCAATGAAGAGGAACTTCTTGCCCTGCTCAGACGCAGTACGGACGTAGTTATAGGCTTCATCCATTAACCGGGCGGTTTGCACCAGGTCAATGATATGTACACCATTCCGCGAGGTGTAGATATATGGATCCATTTTGGGGTTCCAGCGGCGGGTTTGGTGCCCGAAGTGAACCCCAGACTCTAACAATTGAGCCAACGAAACAACTGGCATTGAATTTGAACTCCTGATTCGGGTTAATCCTCCATCCAGGAGCATCTTTGAGCAGTCAGCGGTCAGCAGTCAGCTTAAAGAGAAACTCTTGGGCTGATAGCTAGTAGCTGATGGCTAAAAAACACCCGAAATCCTGGATGTGCGATTTTAGACAACTTCTCTAGGTTAGCATCAAACGGTATCTGGGATAGCGTCAAGCAGTAAGGAAATCACTCCTGTGCAGCCGATCGAAGAGGCTGTCTTGCGTGGTAAAACTGCTAACCGGATTGGTGCGCTTGCGATACATTTCGAGACGGAGTGATTAGTGTGTCTCAAGCAACGTCTCAAAAAGCCTTGCTCAGAAAGTCTTAGACCTTATGAAAAGGCAGTCTGGCATTGCGCTTTTTGACAAGGCGGGTGATCGCCCTCAGATCAAGCTTCTGGTTGCGAAATAAACGATCTGATATTGCCCATTTGAAGTCTTCTTGAAAAGAACCATCTCATCCCAAAATCCGTCCTCTTGAAAAGGTTTATCATCAGGCCCTCTTTTTTCTGGTGTTATAAAATTAATAGTTTTATATGGATGTGGTCTAGCGACAATGTACCCATTCATAAGACTAGAACATGCCTTTTTGCTGAACTTCTTTGTCTCATAAACCTTTTGAATAGCTGTAACTTCCTCATCTGTACAAGGATTCTCACTACTCAATGCACTTCTAAGAATCCAGAATTTTTCGCCATCTCCACCTTGACTAGTATAAAAACGAACTAATTGAACGTTGGATATGATCGACTCTTTGGCTAGGAGCCACCAAACACCTACTACTAGAAACAATGAAAGGATAATACCAGGGATATAAAAACGTTTTCTCATAAGGGAATTCATTTATTTGGCACAGAATAAAGACAGCAGCCTAAAGCCGCGCAACTTCAAGTCTAGAATTGGTTCAAGCGCTTGCGATTTGGAGCTTTATGCCAGTTAGAGCGATCGCCCCTTTCCGTAGGTTGAGTCTGCGAAACCAAATATTCCCACGTTGCCAGCCTCACTGTTTATTTCTAGCTCAATCTTGTCCTGGATGATGTGGGGCAGGAGTGAGAGGTGTTGGATTTCATGCTTCAACCTAACCTACGAGGTGGGCGATCGCTCTATCCTAAAGGGTAAAACTGCAAATGCTGTAGAGAATGAGTGGCTTGGTAAACCCGTGTACAACGGGGCGATCGTTGGTTAAGCTCGTTATCCTTGTTACTGTTGCAGTAACGACCTAGCATGACCCGCATTGCCGCTGATTAAACCCGATCGTCAAACAGCGTATGGCGCTTAAAGAGTGAATTTATGACACCTTCAATCAGACAGGAACCAGCACTTCAGCCGTTGGATGAGTACAATCAGGTGCTTATGGCTCATGTCCATCCACCCGATTGGGTCAATCCTAAACCGGCGGCTGTCTACGATCTGGTCGTGCTGGGGGCTGGTACGGCTGGGCTGGTTGTGGCGGCTGGTGCGGCTGGGCTAAAGATCGGTTTGAAGATTGCCCTGATTGAAAAAAGTCTGCTGGGAGGCGATTGCCTCAACATTGGCTGTGTGCCATCTAAGTGTGTGATTCGCTCGTCGCGGGTCGTTGGTGAGATGCAAGATGCAGCCTCGTTTGGTATTCACCCACCAGAGCACATCGACATTGATTTTGCGGCTGTGATGCAGCGAATGCGACAAATTCGGGCTGGGATCAGTGATCACGATTCAGTCGATCGGTTTAGCAAGTTGGGCATTGATGTGTTTTTGGGCAGTGCAGCGTTTGTTGATGGAAACACGATCGCCGTTAACGATAGCCAGTTGCACTTTAAGAAAGCGGTGATCGCTACCGGTGCCCGTGCCACTCGTCCTGAGATTCCCGGACTGTCAGAAGCAGGCTACTTGACCAATGAAACGATTTTTTCCCTTACTGAATGCCCAAAACGGTTAGCCGTAATCGGTGGTGGACCGATCGGCTGTGAACTGGCGCAGGCATTCCATCGCCTGGGTAGTGACGTAACCATTCTGCATAAAAATGGACAGTTGCTCGATCGTGAAGATGCTGATGCCGCCGCGATCGTGCAACAACAATTCTTGCAAGAGAACATTCATTTGCTTCTGGATTGCAGCCTGGAAAAAGTGGAAAAAACAGAGGCGGGGAAAGTCCTCCACTACCGCCAAAACGGTGCGGTGAAAACCGTGGTGGTAGATGAGATTCTAGTAGGGACTGGACGGACACCCAATGTTGATGGCTTGAATCTCGAAACAGTGGGCGTTGAGTATGATGCTCGTCAGGGCGTAGTAGTGAATGACTATTTGCAAACCACCAATCCCCGCATTTATGCCGCTGGAGACATCTGCATGAACTGGAAATTTACCCATGCTGCCGATGCTGCCGCCCGCATTGTGATCAGAAATGCTCTGTTTTGTCCCTTTGGTCTGGGACGCAGCAAATTGAGCAGTCTGGTGATGCCCTGGGTAACGTATACCGATCCAGAAATTGCCCATGTTGGACTCTATGAGGCGGAGGCAAAAGCAAAGGGGTTGGCGACCGATACCATCATGATTCCATTTTCCGATGTCGATCGTGCCCTGGCAGATGGTGAACCAGACGGGTTCGTTAAAATCTTACACAAGCGAGGCTCAGACAAAATTTTAGGTGCCACGATCGTCGCCCGTCATGCAGGAGAGATGATTAGTGAGATCACTTTAGCGATCGTGACCAAACAGGGCTTTAACGCCATCTCTAAAGTGATCCATCCTTATCCTACGCAAGCAGAAGCAATCAAAAAAGCGGCAGACCAATATCTTCAACGCGCTCTCCTGACTCCCCGCACTCAATCTCTACTCAAACTATTGAAAAAGTTTAGCTAGTGATGCCAAGGGGATGACTTCCAGCCTGGGTTTAGTTTGTTATGAGGACGCTAAATGAGGCAGCGACTGTTACCTATCATTCCATTCCATCTAATCGGTTCACCATGAAGCGCTTACTTCAATCGACTGAAGCACTGTTGTTGGAGTAGCGATCGAACCATTGTTGATAAAGCTGCGCCTGTTCTGCACCTTCTACCACAAGTTTAATTTGTACCGTTTGACAATCCGCCTCAGACTGAGCAGAGGCGATCGTTCCTAAAAATTGGCTTGCTGCTTTGATGGAAGTAAAAGTGCCACTGACGGTTGTTGGTAGCGATGCCGTAGAGTGGTTTGCCAACGAAACACCATCCAGATCCGACTCCTTCAAATCGAGCACCGCAAGCTGTCTTGCGTCTAAGCCAACTTGTTCAATAATTAACTTCTCGCGCCGTACTGGCACTTCAACTATGTGCGTTTCAATTTCTTTCCGAACAATGACTTCACCAATTTTGCGTCGCTGGCGATCGACCACTAACCGTTCTTCCAAAAGCTGAACCACCAATTCTTCTGCAACCTTTGGTGCGGCAAGCGGTTGCGGTTGCCTCTGAAGGTTAACGTCCTGTTGGCTGTAAGGATCGACACGCGCTGGCTCTACTGAGGGCACTGGCGGATAAGCGCGATCGCGATCAACGACGGGTGCTTGAGTTTGAGAAAGGTTTGCTAAAGCTTCATCGACCTGGTTATGAGTCGGTGGTGCTACTGACTTTACCTCTTCTCTAAACTCTAACGGTGCCGATGCTTCTAATGGTGCTGATGCCTCTAAGGGCATAGATTCTAAAAACTTAGGTTGGTTGGGATTATTTTTAGGTGCCATAACGTTTCCAAAACTTCTCTGTAGTTGTAAAAAATTAAGTCTGAACAAAAGTGCAGGCAAAGCGATATTGCCTTTACCTGCACTAATCATTCCTGTCTAATTAGCCACTAGAACGAGACTAACGTTTCTGTAGCTCGTCAGTTTAGAGTCCCTTTCTAGACTGCTTGTTAGGCGTTTGGTCAACGACTGGACGACCTTGAGTATCCACATCCAGTTCCTCACGACGAAGCTGCTCTTCAGCCTCAACAGTGTCGCGATCGATCTCTTTGCGAATGCTCACGTTCTCACGCGCGATGGTTTCTTTGTGAATGTCAGGAACTTCTTCGTAGACTTCCATACGCGCAACTTCACCTTCGTGGAAATCAGCGGCAGACGCATCAACGGGAGTACCAACGTTGCTTCCTGCTGTCCGCTCAATAACCACACGCTCGTTCTCAACTGGTACTGACACCCGTGCAGTTTCAGTTTCCACTCGTTTGTTGATAGCAACTTCGCCCGTCTTTTGACGGGTTTTATTGGCGATCAAGCGCTCTTGATAAAGTTTGATGTTTTGGTGATTCGCTTCGTTGAGATCATAAAGATCTGGATCGCGATCGTAGCTGTAGGTATCACGGCTATAAGCTGTAGCACGAGCCGATTGATCAAGAGGTGTATTGCCCATCGCAGCCGATTGATCAAGAGCCGCAGCACTACCAGCAGTTGTAGCGCCTGAGCGGTAAGAGCCACGCACACGCTCTTCATGGTCGTAATCAATGGTTGAATCTTCATCAAACTCAGGCAGGCTTTCTACCTGTGCTCGGCTGAGATTGTCTGCATAAATCCGGTTCTCTGGGTAAGAGATCCGAGCGCGACCAATGGGGAGCAACACTTTCTTGCCAAAAACCCAAATGCCAGTGTTGATTACTAGATAGCGAAAGTTGCCTCCTTCATCCACCAAAAGATTATCAACTGAGCCAACTTTTTCTTTGCCGCTGTAGAGATCAAAGCTCAAAAAATCCTGGTTGTCAAAATGCTGGCGATAATCTGGATCGAAGTCTTTGATTTTATAGAGAGCCATGTTTTTTCCTCTTTTGTCTTAACGAGTATGAACGCCTGTCTTAACGAATGTGAACGTTCTTGTAAAACCATAGAAATTTATTTCTTGCCTTACCTCTCTCTAAAAGAAGATTCAATCCCTTTACCTGTTTTTAATAAATAGTCAGGCAATAAAATTTTGCGGTTGCTTAATAAGAGCGACAAACAAGGCACCCTTTTGTTATAGTCTTGTTTCAAAAGAGACGCTTACAATCGAAGCTTCAGACATAGATTGACACAGATTGAAAGGTCGGGGGGCAACTGTCAGCAAGGCAACCTTAAACACCAGGAGCTTGTAAACATACTGATGATGCGCCCCCTCAAAGTCCACTCAGTAAAGAGAGTCGCAGTAAGCTGTGAGAATCATTCAAGGCACCATCAGATTGAATGGATAGGCGCTCTACAGGTCGTAAGTTTACGGATTGAATAATGTATTGATTCTTCAAAATGCAGCACTTAAGCGCTGAGCTTCTAGATGCTTATACTAAATATCTAGCGGTAAAAGTCGTTACTCGTGCTACGTCTACAGGCTGCCAAATAAGCTTTACAACCTTGTTTTGTGATTTATGCCTGTGGGTAGGGGTAGGAGCCTAAACCGTTTCCTACTCTATTTACATTCCCCTGCTGAAATTAATTCCCTTTGATGCAGGAACAAGTGTAAATGAGTTAAAGGCATAAACTATGGCATACGCAGATAGACCGATCAATAACGTGGTAGAGCGTTCTACAACTCTCCCTGTCGCTGATTACCACGATCGCGTGCGGTGGGGTCCCATCATTGCTGGTCTCGTTGTTGCTCTAAGTACTCAATTAGTGTTGAGTGCCTTGGGTGCAGCGATCGGCTTGTCAAGCATTTCTGGTTCAGGGTCGCCTCGCTCAGACGCAGGTGACGTGGGTTCCGCTGTTGGCATCTGGGCAATCATCAGTCTGCTTATTTCGCTCTTTCTCGGTGGCTGGACGACGACTCGTGCTTGTGGACCAATGAATCGCAGCACCGGCTTACTGAATGGGGCCATTCTCTGGGCAACTACCTTAGCAATCAGCGCCTGGTTGCTTTCTAACGGTGTTGCAGGTGCGTTTGGTATTGCAGCATCAAATGCGGGTGAAGTGATTAATCAAGCGCAACAGTCTGGAGCGGGTCTTCCTAATCCTGCTGCCTCTCCTGATGTAAATATAACCGCTCAACAGACCCGTGATCTTGCTGGGAATGCCGCTAAAGTCGGTTGGTCTTTTGCAATTGGCTCTTTGTTGGGTTTGGTAGCAGCGCTCATTGGTGCGTCGATCGGTACCCGTAGTCCCCGCACTACTACAACTACAACAATGCAGTAGTTGAGAGTACTCGCTTAGATTCTGCCTATTGATGCTTTGGCTGTTTTATGGCAATGCTGCTAAGGAATAAGAAGGCAATCACACCGAATTTTGTAGGACGTGTGAGGCGCTAGTCGTCACGCATTAACTCCCGGCTTTGATGCGTGACGCGACGCTTTTCTGGTAGTTTGCTTCCCGTAAGGTATGCCGAAGGCTACACGGCATCCTACCCAGAATGACAGGTTATTTAATTCACGCTCCTAACTATGCTTGACCATCTGGACAAGCTATGGTTAGCAGCTTGGTTCGAACATAAGCAGTCTTTCAAAGGCAGATAGCGCTTAATTTGTTCGCAGCTTTGACTGCAAAAGCTGTACAAATTTGATTCCGTCCAATTTTCTAATCCTTCAGAAGAGAGAGTAAATAATGGTTGCTACACTAAACGACGCAAAACGTGCTGCAATTGGTCAGCAACTTGCCAGCATCAAAGCGATTCAAGAGCTATTGATCAGTAATGAACAAATGCTGATTCCTTCGATTCCTGATGCCAACATCCGCGATCGCTTCCAGGATATGCTTAAGGACGATCAAAAAAACCTGGGTGTCTTGGACACAGTGATCGTTCAGTACGGTATCAAAGAAGAGCCTAAAGAATCGGTAACGGAACTCGTTGAAAAATCGAAGCAATTGGCTGAAGGTTCAGAACTATCTCTGTATGAGAAAGTGTTTCAGCATGA
>JBGTJW010000383.1:0-8284 GCA_041744955.1 Stenomitos sp.
TGGGTTGAGCGCTGTTTCAATCGCTTAAAACAATTCCGCCGGGTTGCCACCCGTTATGAGAAAAAGGCTGAAAACTACCTCGCCATGCTGACTCTAGCCTCTATCATGATGTGGTTATAGTTTTAAAACAGTCCCTAGTCATCAGAGGACAGCGACGAGCCGATACCAGCAGATCAGGACCAAGCTTGATCCACTTGTGGACTCGACAAGGGATCGCCAACAAAACGGCGCTCCTTGACCCCCTGCTTTCATCAAGGCGACAATATGCCTGCTGTTGTCGCCCCACGCTTTGGCTCTGCCACACAGCAGGCTCAAGGCTCAGTCCTTGGCAAGCTTGCTGTCGCACTATAAATGGCACAGTTTGCTCCAACAACTTACTGAGAAAGGGAAGCTATTGCTTCTGGCTCGTCTTCTTTCTCTCTACCTTGCTTGCACAATTTGGACTAATCTTGCTCTACAAGCTGTTCTAAGGTTTCCAGAAGTTTCTCCAACGTCTGCTGCTGCTTGGGGCTATCCCAAACCTTTGACTTTTTAACACGTCTGTAAGCTGATTCAAAGCGAGTTTTGAGCGATGTAACTGGTGCTTCAGCACGATCAACTTTGGCACTAGCTACTATGCGATCCTTGATCTGAACCAGAGACAAGTCCTCCTTAATAGCCGTTGCAAGTAACTCATGCCGTTGAGCCTCATCTTTTACTCGTGCAATTGCCCTCGCTTTGGTATAGGCAAGCTTCCCTTCCCTCAAAGCGTTCAAAATGTCAGTTGGCAAATTCAGTAGCGGCAGCCGATTAGTACGGAAGCTCTCAGGGGTAAAGCGCCCGACAGTAGCAAAAACCTTTTGCAGCACTTGCCATTCTTCTTTGTGGATAACGTTATCCACAGAGTTGCGTTCTGGATGGGCTGCCTGACTGAGCAAGGTAATAACGTACTCAACATCCTTCTGTAAGCGAAGTGCCACCAACTCTAAGATGCCCTCGGTTTCCTCGATGGGATTCAGATCTTCTCGTTGCAAGTTTTCAATGAGGGCGACTTGTAGCGCTTCTTGATCGTTGAAATTCCGAATGACTACAGGCACTTCAGTCAGTCCGAGCATCATTGCTGCTCGATAACGGCGTTCTCCAGCAACAAGCTCATATTTGCCATGCTTTAGAGAACGTACCAACAACGGCTCCAAAATACCGTGCTGTTTGATTGACTCAACAAGCTGGTTCAATTTCTCTGGATCAAAGTATCGACGCGGCTGTTGCTCAAATGGCACGATGTCAGCCGTTGCTAAATGGCGATCCTCCGTCTCTGTTTGGTCTGTTTCACCAAAGAGAGCGTCAACACCTTTAATTTGATAAGGCTGGTTGGTGCGCTTTCTTCCACTCATGGTAATTTTTCTAGACTACGAGCAATCTGGTTGAACAAAGGCACCGCTGGATGCTTGGGGCTATACAGTGCCAACGGTACGTGTTCCTGGGAAGCATCAGCAAAGCTTACAGAGCGAGGGATGGTTGGAAACACAGCCCCAATCTTAGCTAACTGTTCCTGAATGGACTGTAAAGACATAACCCCCTGTACGGTTCTGGCTTCGTGCATTGTCGGTACTACACCCGCAACACTTAACGTTTTGTTGGCACGCGACCGCACACGAGCGATCGTACTTAGCAGAAGCTCCGTTCCTTTAAGGGCTTTGTATTGCGTCTGGATGGGAATGAGTACATGCGTTGCTGCTACCAAGGAGATATAGCTCAAGATGCCAAGACTGGGAGGGCAATCAATAAAAATAAAATTGTACTCGTCTACAACAGCACTTAACGCTTCTTTCAGCCGATAGTCTCTCATGTCCGCTACTACCAGTTCTAACTCTGCCCGACTTAAGTTGATGTTGGCAGGCACAAGATCGATACCATGAAGATCGGTATGAATGGGTAGGGGTTCCGATGCCATCACAGATTCGTAAATCGTTTTGTCTAGGTCAGACGGCTCTAGCCCCATAAAAGCTGTCAGGCTTGCTTGTGGGTCCATGTCAACTAACAGCACTTTCTTTTTGCGCTGCGCCAAGTGATAACCCAAATTCATGGTTAACGTGCTTTTTCCAACGCCTCCAGATTGATTGAAGACGGCAATCACCTGTCCCATTAGGTTGCTATTTGACGGTAACAACAGAAGGATACTGCACTGCTGATCGAATTGATAGACTGATCAACTGAATCGAATCCTCGAACACAGCATTGATACAACTGCCATAGTCAACCGCTTTTTCCTTAACTAACTGCGGTGCTTACGCTGTCTCAACGTAGGCACTAATCATCCCATAAGCCCTTGAAGCGTCCTGGGGCTAGCTCAGTGTAGCGAACCGTATGCTGGATATTACGATGTCCTAAATACGCTTGAATTGTGCGCGTGTCCACGCCTTTGTTTGCCAGGTAGTACCCAGTGCCATGCCGCAGCATGTGTGGATGCGTCGGAAACGGTAACGCTGCCAGTACTCCCGCTTGCTCCACGATGCCCGCGATCGTGTCGTTTGCCAGTGGTCCTTTACGGCTGGACTGAAAGACAAAGGGCGAAGTCGGGTACTCCCGCTGGAGCTTTCGCAATGCCCGCATTTCATCACCACCTAACGGCTGTGTCGAAGGTGTACCCCGCTTAATCCGCCGTACATGGATGTTGCCAGACGCAAAATCGACCTGATCCCACTTGAGATTGGCGGCTTCTTCCACCCGTAACCCGTGCCGATAAATCACCAGGATGAGAGTGCTATCGCGGTGGGCATGACGACCACCGTTCTTCTTGATCGCCTCGCGCATGGCTTCGACCTCTTCCGCCAGCAGGTGTTCGCGCGATCGTACTTCAGCATAGGTGCGTACATTAGGGGAAGGGCGTTTCGGCTGTTCTAGTGGTGACATGGCTGCAAGCCTTGCGTAGACCTGTGAGATGGGGCAAAGAGCGGTTAAGCCTGTTCGTCGCTCGTCAGCGCCTCATCGCTTGGGACATCACCTGTCCTTGTTGTGATTTCCATTTCCAGTTGCTCCACAGTGGGGATAATCCCCTTCAGTTGGTCTGGGATTTCCTTGCCGATTCTGTGGGTTGAAACGCCGATGGGCTGAGTCATGCCCTGTAATGACAGTTCAGCAATCATCTTGTTCTTAGAGCGGCACAGGATGATGCCGATGGTTGGTTGATCATCTGGGTGTTTCAGGGTGGCGTTGACGGCTGAGACATAGAAATTCATCTTGCCTGAAAACTCAGGTTGGAATTCCACCATCTTCAAATCAATCACTACAAAGCAGCGCAGTTTGAAGTGATAGAATAAAAGACCGATGCGGTATTCCTGTCCACTGATCTCGATGGGCTACTGGCTACCGACGAACGAGAAACCTGTGCCCAGTTCCAGTAAGAAGTGACGAATATGGTCAACCAAGCCTCGTTCTAAATCCCGTTCCTGAGCCTCTTTCCCTAACGTGAGAAAGTCAAAATGATAAGGGTCTTTCAAGAGTTGGCGTGCCAGGTCGGATTGTGACTTGGGTAACGTTTGCTCAAAATTGGTAATCGCGCCACCCTGGCGTTGGTACAAGGCACTTTCAATTTGCATGACCAGAATGTCGCGGCTCCAGCCATGTTCCAGGGCTTGTTGAGCATACCAAAGCCGTTGCTGCGGGTCATTGAGCTTCTCTAGCAAGGCGATGTTATGTCGCCACGGTAATTGGGCAACGCTGCGTTGCCCAATTGCTTCATTAGGATAGGCTTCAGCGAATGCCTTCATATACTTCAGATTGCGGGTCGAGAACCCAGCCATGTCAGGAAACTCATGCTTGAGATCCTTGGCAAGCCGCTCGATCACTTTGCTACCCCAGGCTTCCTGCTGCTGACGGTTCAGGATTTCCTTGCCAATCTTCCAGTAGAGCAGCATGAGTTCGTTGTTCACCGCTAACGCTGCTCTCACTTGCGCGTTACGGATATGTGACTTGAGCGTTGTGAGAAACGCCTCATAGCGTTCAAGGTCAGGAAAGAGGGGGGATGACACGGGCAAGGTTCCTGCTAGCGTTTGGCAGACTGTTGCTATTGTCCACGCTTTTCAGCCTTTTACCAACTTTCGATAGTTGGCTTCCAGGTTGTAGTACGGCTAAAAACCTCAGTCCAGCGTAGAGTATCGCTGCAATTTTACCAACTTATGCTCTAAAGTTGGTATGGCATCGAGCGCCTTTGAGGATGTGGACGAAAAGGGGTAAGCACATCCGAGTTAAGCAAAGCCTGCAAAGAAAAAAGATCGAGGGCAAGAGGACAAAAGAGTAAAGAGCCATTAAGTCCACTCTTCGGGAAGCAAGCTACGGACTGACGCAGACAACCCGAAAACTGAAGGGGTTGATCGTGTTGGCTTAGTTTTAGCAACGGACAAAAAGTGGTCGTTAAGGCTGGAAGACTTATGAATGAAAGCTTTCAGCGGTTGCTTCGTTGTGGTGTTTGTGATTCGGACTGTCCCATTTATGACTGAAAATGGGACAGTCCGAATCACAAACAACGATTTTGCGCCATTACAGGTTTCTCAGTCGTGATCGACCGGGCTCCATAAATGGGACAGTGCACTCCAACTACTCACTAGCGACCAAAAATTTTCCGCTGCTAAAACTAAGCCTGCTTCAGAGACTCGCTTCGATAGACTCTCTGAACCTCAATCCTAATCAGGTTTTCCAAGCCGTCTTGCACTTTTTGAGTCATAGATCGGCTCAACCCCTATGTCGGCTCAACCCCAACTCTATATCCTGGTTTAAGCAGCAGAGTGATGCGTCATGATCAAAGCAGTCAGTTGTGCGACCAGTCGATCGCGCTCCATGGGGATAATCTCCTGACCGTGCAGCATTTCCTGAGTCATGAAGAAATAAATTAGCGTACCCATAAACATGCGGGCAGCGACGGCTGGGTCGGGTAAGTCTAAGTCTGAGCAAGCGGTGAGGTAATACGTCAGTGCCGCTAGAGAGGGTTTTTCGGCGTGTTGCACAAAGGCACGACCGAGTTCCGGGAAACGACCCGACTCTCCCATCACCAGCCGAATGAAGGTAATGCGTTCAGGCTTGCCAATGCAGCTATCCAACACATCATTAGCCAATCGATGCAGTACGACTTCAGGTGGTTCTGATGTCGATCGCCGTAGATCTTCAGCGCACTGCGCCCACTGCATTTTTTGTACCATTTGCGCCATCAACGCGTTAAACAGCCCTTCCTTATCGTGGAAGTGGCTGTAGATCGTTGGTTTCGATACCCCTGCCGCTGTAGCAACTCGATCCATTGTGGTGCCAGCGTACCCTTCTTCCAGAAAAATGCGCGTGGCACCATCCAGAATGGCAGCGGTTTTCTCTGGCGATAAGTGTCGTGTGGTATTCGGGGGGGTAACAGATTCCATCAGCAAAAAATAGGCTTGACACAACTTTACTAAATCGTTTAGTTTAAGAGCAAGCTTGCTTAACTAAACGGTTTAGTTGACTTTAATTCTAACAGGAGCAGAGCACGATGCAGAGTGAAATGATCGGTGCAATTGGAAAGCGCTTGCCTTCGTGGAAGTTTTTGATGGTGGCGGCTCTGCTCCTGTCAGGAGGTATTGGCGTTTATGTGTGGCGATCGCAGTCTACCAGCACTCAGCCTGCTCAAACGGAAGTCGCGCCCAAAATTCAGACCGTGACAGCGTTGGGCTACCTGGAACCGCGCGGCAAAGTTATCAAGCTAGCGGCTCCAAATTCATCCGGCGGCAGTAGTCGTGTCGATCGGCTGTTGGTGAAGCAGGGTGACACGGTCAAAGTGGGACAGGTCGTTGCTGTGTTGGATAGTCACGATCGTCTCCAAGCGGCGCTAGTCCAGGCAGAGGAGCAGGTGAAAGTGGCACAATCCAATCTGGCAGTCGTTAAAGCAGGCGCAAAACGAGGCGAGGTAAACGCGCAGAAAGCCGAGATTGGACGACTGGAGGCACAGCGTCAGGGCGACAGTCAAGCACAGGCGGCAACGGTTGCCCGACTTCAGGCAGAACTGCAAAATGCTCAGGCGGAAGCGTTGCGCTACGAGCAACTGTACCAGCAAGGCGCGACTTCAGCCTCCCTCCGAGATACGAAAGCCTTAACTTTAGCGACGGCACAACGCAGTCTGCAAGAAGCGCAAGTGGTGCTGAAGCGGATTCAAACCACCCGATCGCCCGAACTCTCATCTGCCAAAGCCACGCTCGACCGGATTGCCGAGGTGCGCCCCGTCGATGTTGAAGCGTCACAGGCACAGGTGGATCAGGCGATCGCGGCGGTGCAACAGGCAAAAGCACAGCTTGACCTAGCCTCGGTACGTGCGCCTCAGAATGGTGTCGTGCTGGACATTCACACTCGCCCTGGTGAATTGGTTTCCACTGATGGCATTGTGGAATTGGGCGGCACACAGCAAATGACTGCCCTGCTGGAAGTTTACGAAACTGACATCGGCAAGGTGAAACTGGGACAACCGACCAAACTCTTTGCCGACAGTCGCCCTGAGCCACTTTTTGGCGAGGTGATGGAAGTTGGTGTGAAGATCAAGCGCCAGAATGTTGTAAATTCTGACACCTCCGGGAACATTGATGCTCGCATTGTGGAAGTGCGAGTACAACTGGATCCTGCTTCCATCCAGAAAGTGGCTGGATTGACCAATTTGCAGGTAACAGGAGAGATCCAGCTATGACGCTGACGTTACCCGAAAAGCAAGTTACGCAGTCCAAACTACCCGTACCTCGTCCGCCAAAACGCAATGTCTGGCAAGCGATGAGCGATCGCACGCCCTTAGGTTGGCTTCAACTGAAGAAGAACAAAGCGCGATTATTTGTCGCGGTTGCTGGCATTGGCTTTGCCGACCTGCTGATGTTTGCTCAGATGGGCATTCAAGCCGCACTGTTTGATAGCAACACGTTACTTAACCGCGGTGTGGATGCTGACATTATCATTCGGAGTGCCCAGTACCGCGATCTAAGTTTGGCAAATACCGTGCCACGTCGTCGTCTGTATCAGGTTCAAGATGTGCCTGGAGTGCAGTCAGCAGAGGCGCTGTATGTTTCGCGCGTTGTGTGGAAAAATCCGCAGTCTCGCCGCAAAACGGAACTGACACTTGTGGGCCAAAGTCTTGAGCATCCAGCATTTAACTTTGAAGATATCAATCGCAATCTGGACAAGCTGAAGCAACCGGATACGTTTTTGTTCGATCGCCTGACGCGCGGCGATTATGGCAAGGTTATCGACCAGGTGCAGCAAGGGCAGACGGTCAAAACCGAAATCGATCGCCGCACCATTCAGGTAGTGGGGTTATTCCCGTTGGGAGCCTCGTTTGCGACCGATGGCACGCTCGTTACCAGTCAGGAAAACTTTCTGCGCTTCTTTCCTGAACGGGGTGCAGGACAGGTAACGCTGGGTTTAGTCAAAGTCCAGCCGGAGGTTGATCCAAAGCAAGTGCTGGCTCAAATCAAAGCAATTTTGCCCCCAGACACGATCGCCTCAACCAAACAAGACTATGTCGAGTTTGAACAAGCCTACTGGCAACAGAATACCCCGATCGGCATTGTCTTCACGTTCGGTACGGTAATGGCGTTCATTGTCGGCACCGTAATTGTGTTTCAGATTCTCTCCACCGATGTAAATGACCACCTGAGCGAATACGCCACGTTCAAAGCAATGGGCTACCGCGATCGCTATTTGCTGCTCATTGTGTTTGAAGAAGCCATCATTCTGGCAACGCTGGGCTTTATCCCCGGCTTGGGCTTGGCGCTGGGACAGTATGCGCTAATTCGTAACGTGGCAGCATTGCCGATTGCGATGACATTTTCTCGGTTTGCCTTTGTCTTTTTTCTCACGCTGGTGATGTGTTCCGTATCTGGCATGATTGCAACCCGTAAGGTGCAGTCTGCTGACCCTGCCGATAGTTTTTAGGAGTAATCATGCAGCAGGTTCTTACGTCTGAAAGCAAGTCCACTGATTCTTCTACACCGGCGATCGCCGTCGAGCAACTCGACCATTTCTTTGGCACAGGCGAACTACGTAAACAGGTTTTGTTTGGCATTAATCTCTCGATCTCTGCTGGTGAAATTATCATCTTGACGGGACCATCTGGTTCGGGAAAAACAACTTTACTTTCGCTGATGGGTGGGTTGCGCTCGCCCCAGTCCGGTAGCCTCCGCATTTTGGATACAGAACTGGTGGGTGCAGCAAAAAGCGTTGCAGTGGAAGCGCGACGCTCCTGTGGCTACATCTTTCAGGCGCACAATTTGCACAGCAGTCTCACCGCTCAAGAGAACGTGATGATGGG
>JBGTJW010000384.1:0-4547 GCA_041744955.1 Stenomitos sp.
GCGGGACGAACTCAAGAGCGCGATCGCCCAAATGATGACTCACGATGGTCCCGTTTTGCTGGATGCCCGTGTTCGCAAAGATGAGAACTGCTATCCAATGATTCCGCCGGGTAAGAGCAATGCTCAGATGGTGGGCTTGCCAGAGCGCAAAACGTTGGCAAGAGCCGCCGAACTGGTCTACTGTGGCGGCTGTGGCGCGAAAAACGTGACGAACAATAACTTCTGCCCGGAGTGCGGCACGAAATTATAGCCGTAGCCATATTGGTTAGGACGGGGTGCAGGGGTAGAACCCCTGGCTGGGGGCGAAGCCCCCACACACCCTTTGATCCCAATGTCCTAAGTTCTGTGGCGATAGCTATATAGAGGCGATCAGCGGTTCTCACTTTACTTTAAAAGGGTTGTAGGGACGTTCCATGGAACGTCCCTACTTAGATTGCAGATAAAGGACAAGGGGCGGATCGCGCCTAGATTTCTGCTACAGCCCGTTCAATCAAACGACGGGCAAGGGTCTGTGTGCCCGTATGCGTGTAGTAGTTCACTGAAATATCCAGAAACGCGCCGACATAATCTAGCTTGTCTTTGGAGACTTCAACAAACTTGGTCAGGTTATCAAGCACATTGTCCTGAGTCAAGTTGCGCGACGCGACAAAATCGCTCATCCAGCCTTTGACCGAATCAAAACTCTGGTTGATGAAGCCGAGCTTGCCAGCCGAGTCACCACCGGGAATCAGGTCGCTCACGCCCTTAAAGGTCTGGTTACTTTCTAGCTCTTTGGGCGACATATTCTGAATGGTCGAAAGCCCTTTCAAAATAAAGTCAGGACCCAGCGGAATCAGCCCGTCAAAACAAACCAGAGCCGCCATCCGCATCAATGATTCGCCGCCGTAATCGCCTAAGGCTGCTAAGAAGTCACCAATGCTGTCGCCGGGAATGCCGTTAATTTGACAGAAAGCAACCAGTTCAACGACGAGCTTCACGGTCAGGTCAATGCTCTGCGCTTTCTCTGGCTTGGGCGTAAGATTGCCCAAAAAGCCCAGGAAAGAAATGTCTTGCCCAACTTTATTCGCCATAGCAGCGGCTCCCAATGCGCCAGAGGCACTGTCTACCGTCTGGTAAAGCCACAACGCACGCTGATAGCCCTGAGACTTGTCGTTATATAAATAGACTGCCCGTTCGCCAATTTGCTGAATCAGCGCCTCGTCAGATTCGCCCGTCACGTCACGAATCGTGTTGGTGAAGCCAGTTAGATTCTGCCATTGACCCGGAACCGCAAAATCGAGCGCTCGCAATGCCTTGACTGTAATGCCGCCGGTTGGCAGCCCATCAACTAACTCAAAAATGGATTTGCTCATACGTTAAAAGTAGTTTGTCTACAAAACAGTGGTCTGCTAAAAGTTGGCGATCGCTTATTTCTTCAATTTTGCTAACCCAGCCAGGTCAAACCGCTGAATCCATGCCTGACGATCGGCTTTTGTAAACAATGGGTTACGTGACAAAACTTTCACCTGATAGCGATCGGCAACCAGGACGGCTGTTTGTGTTGTACCAACATCGACGGCTGGATAACCCGCAATCTTAGTCACGCTTTTTTCAAATTTCTTTGTCGGGTTCATGCCGGCTGTAGAGTCACT
Source organism: Stenomitos sp. (assembly GCA_041744955.1). Taxonomy (GTDB): domain Bacteria; phylum Cyanobacteriota; class Cyanobacteriia; order Leptolyngbyales; family Leptolyngbyaceae; genus Stenomitos. Next base: position 1,632 of record JBGTJW010000384.1, read on the forward strand.
GGCAGCATCTGAAATTGCCAGCATCGCCAAATCTTTGCCATCTTTCTTCAGCTTCGCTTCGGCAAAGCCTTTTTTCTCTTGCGTAAAGACGCGCTCATAATCATTATCCGGCTTGGGGAAGAACTTATTAAAGCTACTGCCCTGGGTTGCATTTTTAGCAACTGCGGGTTGTGCGCCTTTTTGAGTACTCTCTTGCTGTGCTTGATCAAACGGTGATGGCTCGGTTGCGGTACAGCCTGTCACCAGCAGCAGTAAAGACAACATGAGCGGCGCGATCGCTCTGCGCCAGTTTAAAACAGCCATGCTACTCTCCTTGGTTATGTGCGATTGTGTGATGCGTCATTGTGTTGGTAGTTGAAGCTCGATGGTTGAAGCATCATGCTCATCATCGAAAGCTAGCCTGCCATTTTCATTAGACATTAGATAGTCGTGAGATCGTTGTGAACCGATCCTGCTATGCCTAAGAGTAACGTCTCCTTCCCAGACCGTCCTCGAATACACTTTTTCTTCAAGTTCGCTGCGATGATCGTAGCCTGCATCGGTCAACAGGGGTGTTAGGCGATCGTGCCTAATGTCTGGCGGAACCCCGGTAGATCCGTTCTGCCTGTCCTGGGGGTAGCCCAAACTCATCCACAAGCGCTTGAGTGGCAGACAGTTGACCGTTCGGAGTTATGGGACTCTTACTATTAGAGGTAGATTGCAATTGCTCAAAGCGCTGGGGCAGTTCGCAGGCAACTGGCGATGGGAAATTACCCCCTGATTGCCCTGACGGATCTTGCTCATCCCCAAAAAATTGCGGTAGAGGTACATAGGTGTGGTCAGCCGCATCATAGGCAAACACTTCCCCCGTTTCAATGTGGTAGATCCAGCCGTAGATTTTGAGCCGTCCCTGATACAGCCGGGAGTGAATGACGGGGTACGTTCTGAGGTTGTCGATTTGCGTCAGCACGTTTTCGGCGATCGCAATCTCCAGCAGTTCCTCGCCTTCATACTCACCGTAGTTTTCCATTACCAGTCGGCGTGTGGCTTCAGCATGTTTTAGCCAGTCATACACCAGTGGCATTTCCTCTTCGAGCTTGCCCAGTTGCAGCATCCCCTTCATCGCACCACAGTGAGAATGCCCGCAAACGACGATTTGCTCAATCCCTAGCGCATGAATGGCATACTCAACCGTTGCACCTTCTCCGCCATTCGTCGCGCCAAAGGGTGGGATGATGTTGCCTGCGTTGCGAATGACAAACAGTTCTCCCGGTGATGCCTGTGTGATCAAGGCTGGGTCAATCCGAGAATCGGAGCAGGTGATAAACAGCACCCTCGGCTTTTGTTTGTGTGAAAGCTGTTCAAACAACTCTCGATGCGTTGAGAAGTAAGTTGCTCGAAATTCTCGCAGCCCTCTCGCTAATTTTTTCATGGCACTAAATCCCTGCTCACTTGAAGTATCTGGCTGTTGGCGTGCCGATGATCGCTTTTCTATCAAACCATACTTCCTTGAGTGCAAGGGTGATCAATCTTGAACATTCCTTTCACCAGCGCCAGAGTGAGCGTGTGTGAATGACGTAACTGCGACATCGCCGCACTCAGTTTAGCCTTTGTCGCCGACATGGCTACTTGCAGGGGGCGATCCTGATAGGGTAGGAAGCAAGAGACGCATTTCGCCAAGCGTGTCAGTACGTCTAGCATGACGAAGGAGCATTTAACCCGTGGAACCCCATGCATGGACTGCACACATCATCGCTAATGCTGCAACGATCGGTGCAACGGTGCATCCCTGGGATACAGGAGCCAACGTTGTTGAACTACAGGAACTACTGGTTGCTCACGGTTTCTCAAAGGTGCGGGTAGACGGTAACTTTGGCTATGTCACAGAGGCGGCAGTCAAAGCGTTTCAGCGACAGCACGGGTTGCGGATTGACGGCTGTGTTGGACCAAAAACATGGATCGCCTTGCAAACCACTGTCCAACCAGGCAGTCGTTTGCTCCGAGAGGGGCATACGGGCGCAGATGTGGCGGAGTTGCAGGGGTTGTTGCATATCAATGGCTACGCGATCGAACGCAACGGCATTTTTTGTCCGGCAACGCAGACCTGTATCACCGCTTTTCAGCAGCAGCACAAGCTAAGAAAGGATGGTGTAGTGGATGCGGTTACGTGGTCTATCTTACGTGGGCGACCCCTAACAGAGGCTCGTCCGCAACAGCGACGCTGGTTTTGGGATAATCGCCAATGGTGGTAAGTCGCTGGATAGCGTCGTAGAAATAGTTAGTATTACCGACTGAGTAGAGAGGTGCAGATGCGATTGAATGCTGGTTGTGAACTATCCTTTGAGGCAAGCGCTCCAACTCCTCTGATTCTCATGCTGCGACCGCGTAGTGGTTTGGGTCAGTGGGTGGTGCGCGAAGAATACACGCTCGAACCCAGTACGCCGATCGTCGAATATACGGACAGCTATGGCAATCTATGTCAGCGGTTGATGACTCCTGAGGGTATCTTTCGCGTTCATACCACTGCCTGTGTTGAAACTGCTGATGCAATTGATGTTGAACCGGATGCCCCCTTCCTTCCTGTGCAGAATCTACCTGATACCGTACTGCAATTTTTGTTGCCTAGCCGCTACTGTGAAGCCGATCGTCTGGGTGATTTGGCGAGTGAGATTGTCGGCGATAGCACACCGGGCTATGGGCAAGTAGAAGCCATTCGCCATTGGATTCACACGAACGTAACCTACGAATACGGCACCAGCGATGCGTCTACGTCAGCGATCGACATTGCTAAAAACCACGTTGGCGTGTGCCGAGATTTTGCTCATTTAGGGATCGCCCTTTGTCGCAGTCTCAGCATTCCAACGCGGATGGTAGTCGGCTATCTCTACCAGCTTGAGCCAATGGATCTGCACGCCTGGTTTGAAGTCTATCTGGGCG
>JBGTJW010000385.1:0-4024 GCA_041744955.1 Stenomitos sp.
CGGCTCAAATAACCCTGGATTTTCGTTAATGCGTTACCGCAGCGATTACTTTCGTCCAGACAGCACCAGCGATCGTGTCCGCGTCACCAACTGCCCAAGACCCATATCTCGCTTAAAGATGTCGTGCAACAAGACGTAGAAGCAGGGAATGATAAACAGCGTGAGCAACGTTGCTAGCGATAGACCAGAAAATACGACTACGCCCAGGGGCTGCAAGAACTCCGAGCCTTCGCCAATACCCAACGCCAGAGGAAATAATCCTAAGACTGTGGTGATGGTCGTCATCATAATGGGACGCAAGCGCTGAGGGGCAGCTTTCATGATGGCAGTCTGGCGATCGAGTCCTTCTTCATCCCGCAGTTGGTTTGCCATTTCCACCATAATGATGGCATTGTTGACCACAATCCCGACCAGCAGCACCGCACCCACCAGCACCGTAATACCGATCGCGGTTTGCGTCACAAACAGTCCAAACACGCCCCCAGCGATCGCTAGCGGCACGGTCAGAATGATCACCAAAGGGTCTACGAGAGAGTTGTACTGTACCGCCATAACGACGAAGACTAGAAAGGCTGCCAAGCCGCCTAAAAGAGTGAGTGACGACTGGAGTTCGCTACTCGTTCGGGCGGCATAGCTGGGCTGAAGGGTGACACCTTCTGGCAGGTCAAGCCCTGACACAATGTCCTGAACTTCTTTCAGGGCAGCACCCAGACTTGCACCTTTTGTCAAATTGCCTGCTGCCAAGTAGACGGGACGTTGGTTGATGCGCTGGATTTCTCCTGGCGCTTGCCCTTCTTCAATTTTGGCGACATCGCTGAGTCGAATCAGGGCGTTATTGTCAGTGAAGAGTGGGAGTTGTGCCAACTGTGACGGCTGTTTCAGCAAATCTTGATCCAACTGCACCCGTACATCCACCAGACGTTCGTTGCGCTGGAGTTGGGTGGGCACAGAGCCTTCGATCGCCGTTTGAATGGTGCTGCCAATGTCCTGTGTCGTCAAACCGAGCGCGTTTGCACGTTCCCAATCGGGACGGATTTGTACTTCGGGCTGGCGATCGTCCGCCTCTTGACGGAAGGTTGACAGCCTTGCCTGGGCATCTAGTGCTGTCAACACTTGTCGTCCCGCTTGCTGCAAGATGGTTGGATCTTGCCCTTGTAGCACCACATCCACATCGGCACCCCGCAACGGCGAGTTGTTGAGGCTTAAACCCCGCACTGCGCCTGCCGATACCCGTGCGCGAATGCCTGCCAGGTTCAGCTTATTGAGTTCTTGCGTGACGCGATCGGTGTACTCTGCCACGTCGGTGCCCGGTTTCAGCGTAATGTTACCCGAACTACGCGATGGGTTAGCCGAGACATTGGCAGCAAACAATGAGCCACCAGCCGTTGTGAAGACGTACTCCGTTTCTGGCTGCTCCATTAGCACATCATCAACCGCTGCCATCACCTGTAGATTGGTTGCGAGCGAGGTGCCGGGTGGAAACTGCACGTTGACGTTTGCCTGTCCGGTGCTGATGCGAGGCAAGATTTCTTGGGGAATCTGCCCGATCATTAGCACGCTACTGCCGCCCAAAATGAAGACTGTGACTGCAATGACCAGTCCTCGTTTGGGCAACAAGCGCCCTAGCAGTCTGCCGTAACCTGCGGTCGCAGCAGTAAACCGTTCATCAAAGGTGCGAAGCAGCCAAAAGCGGTTGATGCGGCTCGACCAGCGGACGGTGAGCAGGCGGGATGCCAGGGCAGGTACAACAGTCACCGCCATAAGCAACGATGCTGCAACTGCAAAGCTAATGGTGAGAATCAATTCGTTGAAGAGCAACGAGACGAAGCCGCCCAACAGCAAAAAAGGCAACACTGCCACCAGGTTGGTCATCGTGGAGGCAACCAGCGCCGACTCAACGGATTGGCTGCTCGACGCTGCAAGGCTCAAAACTTGCTTATTGAAACTTTTCTGGCTGTGCCCATTACCATTACCGTTGCCATTCCCCAACGCATGAGGTGTCTGCCCATTCGATCGCCCAGTATACTCGTTGACCTTATCGGCGATCGTCTCCAGCATCACGATCGCGTTATCTACGACGATCCCCACACCCAGCGCCAAGCCACCCAGACTGAAAATGTTGAGCGATAGTCCAAACAATCCCATCAAAATAATTGTTGCCAGGGTTGCCAGCGGAATCGCCAGCACAATGATCAGCGTTTGGCGCAACGAACCAAGAAACAGCAGCACCGCAAGCGCCGCCAACCCTGCCCCCGTCAAACCCGAACTCACGACATTTGAGATGGAATTTTGAATAAATCGCGATTCGTCCAGCGTCGCCGTCAGCAGCGCATCGGCTGGAATCAGTCCCGATTGACGCAGTTCTTCAATCCGCTTTTTGACGGCTGTGACAACATTCACCGTATTGGCATCAGGCTGCTTCTGAATGCTAATTTTTACTGCCTTCTGCCGATTGAGGCTGACCAGCACCCGCTCTTCTTCCGTGCCATCAACCACCTGAGCAAAATCGCGCAGATACACTCGTTGAGCGGGAGAGTTTTGAGTAGTGAGTGCTGAGTTTTGCGTTGAAGTAGTTTGCTGACCGCCTGCTGCTTGCTGACCGCTGACGGCTGACGGCTGACCGCTAACAGCGAATGACAAGTCCCGAATTTCACCCGCATTCTGGAAGCGACCCACTGCCCGCGTCAATGGTTCTGAGCTTTCACCCAAAATGCGTCCACCAGAGACATCCTGGTTGCGTTGCTCCAGTTCATCCAGTACCCCTGTCAGTCCAATGCCCAATGCTTGCAGGCGATTGAGGTCAATGTTGACCCGCACTTCCTCGCCGACACCACCCGAAACATCCGCAGAGGCAACCCCTTCCACTATCGCCAATTCGCGGGATAGCTCCTCATCGGCAAACACGCGCAAATCGACATCTCGCAACGACGGTGAGGTGAGCGCCATTTCGTAGACGGGCAACTGTGAGGGATCAGCTTTAAACAGACGCGGTTCTTCGATCGTGTCAGGTAACCGATTCCGATTGCGGTTAAAGGTTGCCGTCGCATCGTTGAGCGCCTGATCCACATTGCTGCCAGGGTTGAAGTACAAATCCAGGCTGACCTGTCCTTCGCGAGTTTGGGAATAAATCTGCACGACTCCATCGGTCGTCGCCAAGGCTTCTTCAAGCGGTCGGGTAATTTCGTCGATCGCCACTTCCGGTGAAACGCCCGGTGCTTCAAGCCGTACCCCAATGCGGGGATAGGTGATGGAGGGGAGTAGATCGACGGGCAGGCGCATGAGGAAGAAGGCTCCCAAAATGATGATCGTCAGGGTGAGCATCAAGGTGCCAATATGCTGCCGAATCGAGAGCGTACTCAGGCTAAAGCCAGATGATTGGAGGTTTTGCATGACGGGTGAATGGGGAATGGGGAGTCTGGGGGTCTATGTTAGATCCCCGACTTCTGTCTCAGGTGCAAGCCATCAAGCAAAACTGCACAAAGAAGTCGGGGATCTGGGGAGGGATCTGGGGATCTATTTCGCTGACAGGATGCTTAAACGCACAGACTCACCATCTTTAAGCGGCTTACTGGCGCGTGCTACAAAGCGATCGCCTGGTTTCAGTCCCGCAAGAATTTGGACTTTGCCGTCTAACTGTTCGCCCAGCGTGACCGATCGTGCAGCAACTTTTGCCTGTTCACCTTCACCTGCCACTACAAACAGGGTGCCCTTTGTTTGCTTCGGCTTTGCGTCACCGTTTGCTGGCTGTCTAGTGGTGGCGGCTCCTGCGTTTGCCCCTTGCTGTCTGGGCTGCTGGTTCGCTTGTCGATCGGTCGGCTCCGGTTTCTGGCTGGATTGTTGACCTCTAGCGCGATCGTTCTGGATCGCCGCAAGGGGCACGACAATGCGATCGGTTGTTGGTTGCGTAAAGCTTACCCGTGCCAGTAACCCGCTGCCTACTTTACCTGCGGGGTTGGGCATGGTCACTTCTATGGGGATCAGACGAGAGGTGGAATTCGCTGCGGGTGAAATTCGCGTCACTCGA
>JBGTJW010000386.1:0-4344 GCA_041744955.1 Stenomitos sp.
TTGCTGGACACTGAAACCGGAGTCAATCAGGTAGAAGACGTTCTCACCCGCATTGAATATGGAGTATATAGTTAGTTATTATGCGGGTTTGGCGCATTAGCAAGCGCAGGTACGCGAACACAGCTTTTAGCGGTGAAGGAACGAAGCTCGTGGGTGGTCGTTGGACACCTAAAGGTGTAAGGGCAGTTTACACATCATCTAGTTTGGCATTAGCAGCGCTGGAGTTACTCGTCCACTTGGCAAAAGAGGATATGGGTACTGTATTCGTGGCTATTTCGGCAGACATCCCTAATAACTTGCAGATTGATGCAATCGCTCCAGACCAACTTTTAGAAAATTGGCGCGATACCCCTGCCCCGGCAGCTTTATCTGCAATCGGGCGGAAGTGGCTTCAAGCAAGTCAAACAGCAGTCCTCTCCGTGCCGTCAGCAGTTATCGCCGTTGAGAGGAACTTTCTACTCAATCCAGAACACCCTGGTTTTGAGCGAATTAAGATTAATCAGCCAGAAGAATTCAGTTTTGATTCTAGATTAGAAAAATAAGCTTAAAGGTGCTATGAAGCAAAGGAAGCGTAACTTGTATTACTTATGAAACACGCTATATTACTTAATAGCCTTTTGAGACTGTACAAAGAAGTTCCTAAAATCTTTATGAAGAAAGAGCTTCAAAAGCCTGTGACTAAGGTATTCAGGAAACCATCTACTACCTAAATACTACATAAGTATTACAAAAGGAGTAAATATCACAATTTGTTACACTTCCAACTACATTTATGCAGGTGCTAGTCCGATGATGCGGCTGGATGCTAGTGGTAATCCAGTTTACTATCTCACCGATGCAATGGGTTCTGTAATTGGATTGGCTGATGGTAGTGGTAGTAGTTGGCATCGCTGGCTCAAAAAGGGTGGAATTGTTGCATTTTCTGCTTATGATGAAATATCTTTGATGATACCTCTGATAACTATAATCTGCGCTAAATATGGCATTTCGCTGCCAAATATACAGGAAACGTTCGGTACTCCAGAAAAGTGTTATAATCTGCTTCTTTTTGCAGGTTTTCAAGACATTGAAGTTAAAACTGAGCAATTAGGCAACTATCTCAGTGTCAGTGATGCTCAAAAGTGCTGGAATGGAGTCAGTTGGCTCCACCCAAAAGGTAATCCGCTGTTGCAACTAGAGCCAGAACAAATAGAGCAATTGAAGGCTGAATACGATACAGAAATTGAGGCGTTAGCAACAGACAAAGGTGTCTGGCGTGATATCACAACCTTCTTTGTACTAGCTCTTAAGTGAGCAGTATTGAGTCAGTAAAGCACGGTTATTTACCATTAGATAGCTGAATAGTTAGGGAACCTATAGCAATCCTAAGTGAGCCATTGGAACAGCCGGGACGGCTATCCCAATGGTAGGCATCCTGCTATTGGTGTCAAGTTAAAGCATCAGCCCAGATGTCAAGTGACCTAGCGGCGTTGCGTCGATGTCGTTGACGAATAGCTTTAACCAAGCCCATAGAACGTTGATGCTCGACCAACCAAGGAATGAGTTGTAATAATGGGTTTTGCAGGAGTGCGCGATTGAAAAAATCCAAGCGGCGAAAGACCATTCCCACTGAAATCCGCTCGATGGGTTGCTGCAAAGCCACAGCAACATCAGCAGACAAATCATTGAGTACTGCGTAAAAAATCCAAGTAGCATAGACTTGCATCTGCACACCATTAGTGCCGCCAACCCACAGATAAGATAAACCCAACAAACGTTTTGTCAGTAAAAATGCATCTTCGATTTGCCAACGTCGGCGATCCAAGTCACAAATTTCCTGTGGTGAAAGTTGTTGCGTTTCAAGGACATTGGTCAAGTAATGATACCAAGTCTTGCCCCAGAGTACTGACACTTGGCGCATCGGGTAGCGACAAGGATCAGTGTGGTGAAGTCCCATTTGAATAATTTCGCCAAGTGTAGTAGGAACCACTGTCAAGCAAGCGCACTACTTGATAGCGCACTTTCGCTTTTTGTCTGGTTAAGACATACTTTCCTTGCTCAGTTAGTCTATCAAACCACTCAAATCCATAGAAGCCCATATCTGTTATGAGTAAACCACCCACTGGCAACCGCTCTGTTATTTCTTGCCACCACTTTGTTTCATTGCGTTTAGCATCAGCATCGAAAAGCGCGGCAACTGGGCGGTGGCTAAATGCTTCCACTACCATCAACATCTTCCCCCCCAACACTGCACCTGTTTTTTCTTGGAGTTGTCCCAAATGTTTTTTCATGGCTTCTAAGGTTGATGCATCCGCAATCCATACTGCACCGAACTTAGAAGCTATTGATGCCCAAGCAGGTGCCACTTCAATGGGATTTTTCTTGGCTGCTAGACGCTCCATTACTTGCTCAAACAGCTTGAGTAACAGGTGTGCTGGCAAGCTCTCAAGGCGTTGAGATAACGCTTGCCGACTCACCTGCGTTGCCTCAACCCACAACAATCCTTCCACTTCCAGGCAGCGTAGCACATCTGTTAAATGCTGCAAAAGTCGATCCACTAAACTCAACACGATTGCTGCCATCACTGGTAAAGTTAAGACTCGCGAACATAAACTCCGCTGTTTATCTTTTACCCCTTTGAGATTGGCAAATGTCCCTGGAGTTATTAACTCAAACAGCCGCGATTCTATTTCTTGACTTGTTGGGGCAGGTACGGTGACTTGATGCCGAAAATCTGGATTTCCTTGTTTCTTCCGTGGCTTACTCATGGCTGTTCTCAACACCCTTGTGTTCAGTTTAACCATTGAGTTTTAACCACTTGACAAGTTTCTATTTTTCTTAACTTGACACCAATGGCATCTTGCCCGTCCGCTTTATGCAACTTGAAGGCACATCAGCTTAACTTTCTTTTGTCACACTAGGCAGAGGAAAAATAGAAATAGTCTTGCCAAAGGGACAGAAATAGATGATTGTGAAAGGTATTCATGATACCAATTAAACGGTCAAAGCCAAGAGAAAGTTGGGGAATAGGAAATACCTTCAACCAAGGTTTAATCAAATTGAAAAGGAGCAAAGGTTGAGTAACAAAAGGTTTTTCTGACCAGTCGGGACACTCGTTGTCGTAACGTGCAGTTGAATCGCTCAATGTAGCTAGTTTTGCCGGTCTCTTTGCCGACTGCTCGATGTCGCGGGTTGCGTGAGAACTACGGGGTAAGCCGACCAGAAATCGCTATAGATGACGGCACACTGACGATAGACGAGGGGCATCGACTGCCATAAGGCTTGAGCCGATGCCGCACTGCGTGAGCCGATATGAACTCCCACAATCTCACGGGTGTCTGCATCCATTGCCAACCACACCCACTGCTGCTTACCTTTGTCGTTCACAAACGACCATAACTCATCCATCTGCACTGTCAGACGGCGTTTCGGCTTTGGGCGCACTTGCACCTCCTGTTTCACCTGCTCAGAAATCTGATTAACGTATTGTTGAATCCACAGTTCTGAAATCTCTAAGGCGCGGGCAATGCCTGCCAACAGCAGTTTCTCCAACAAAAGCCGGTCAATGATGCCTTTGGTTTCCTCGCTAATCATTCGCCACTGGGATCTTTGACGAACTGTCGCCCACAATCTCGACATTTGTAATTCTGTTTACCATGCCGAATTCGACCGTTTTTCACCACATCTTCAGACTGACAACTTGGGCAAGCAGGAAGAGCAACAGACATAGCAAAACATTCAATCACATCTAATTCTATTCTCTCATCCTTTCCTCTTTAGGACTACCTGCGATGTTTATCAAACGCAAATTACCGCTTGCGACCAACAAATTGAGCAGTGTCTATCCGAATTTGATGCCAAAGTAGATTTGACGCACAAGCCTTTACCATCAGCCAAACATAAGCAACACAAGCCGCAGGACAATCAACCCGCCTTTGATTTACGCACCCATCTCTATCGAATGAGTGGGATTGATTTTACTCAAATTGATGGCATGGGAGTGTTGACGGTGCAAACCATCCTATCGGAGGTAGGATTAGATCCAAGCCGCTTTCCGACCGTTAAGCACTTTACGTCGTGGTTAGGACTGTGCCCTGGTAGTCGGAGTACGGGAGGAAAGGTCAAAATTTCAGCCACTGGCCAGGTGGTCAATCGAGCGGCGAATGCGTTTCGCATGGCAGCTCAAGCGGCTGGTAAGAGCCATTCTGCATTAGGGTGCCTTTCATCACCGATTACGTGCCCGCTTGGGCGCACCAAAAGCAATTACGGCTACGGCTCACAAACTTGCCCGTATCTTCTATCATCTCTGGATTTCAGGTGAAGGATATATCGATCCGGGAGCAGACTATTACGAGCAGCGATATC
>JBGTJW010000387.1:0-3937 GCA_041744955.1 Stenomitos sp.
AAACCAGATCACTCGATTCGTTCGACGCGCCACATCCGCTTCATGGGTCACCATCACAACGGTCATACCACTAGCATTTAGCTCAGTAAAGATATTGAGAATTTCTACAGTCGTGTGCGAGTCTAAAGCACCCGTTGGTTCATCTGCCAGCAGTAGCACAGGACGGTTGACGATCGCCCGTGCAATCGCGACCCGTTGCTGTTGCCCACCCGATAGCTCAAACGGTTTATTGTTCATGCGGTTTGCCAACCCAACGCGGGTCAATGCTTCGACGGCGCGATCGCGCCGTTCACGCTCAGGCACACTGGCATACACCATCGGCAGCATGACATTTTCGATCGCCGATAGCTGTGGCAACAGATGAAACTGTTGAAACACAAACCCCAGCTTGCGATTCCGCACATGAGCCAAAGCCGTATCGTCTAGTTGGGCAACATCTTCACTGTCAAGATAGTAACGCCCACGGGTTGGTCGATCGAGGCAACCAATCATGTTCATCATGGTGGACTTGCCTGAACCAGACGCACCCATAATGGCGCAGTATTCGCCCTGTTCGACCACCAGATCAACGCCCGCAAGCGCCTGCACTTCTGTTTCACCAGAACCGTAGATTTTGTAAATGTCTTCGAGGCGAATGATGGTGGAGGTAGGCATGAGGAGGGGTGGGAGTGTGAGGGGGTGGAGGGGTCAAGAAGGCAGGGTGAGCAGAGGGGGAAAGGATAAAGTATGAAGGGTATAAAGAGCGGTTGGAGTTAGTTCTGGCTTGATCGGCATTTTGGCTGAGTTTAACGTCGTAACCTGACGCTTTGAGAAACCGGATTTCTGACTCTTGACTCCCGATCCCGCCCTTCAGCCTTTAGCCTACAGCCTGTTGCCTTCTGCCTTCTGCCTTCTGCCTTCAATCAAGTGCTTCTCAACGCAACGATCGGATCAAGTTTCGCGGCTTGGCGGGCAGGGACGACACCAAAAAATAAGCCGATACCACCGGAGACACCTACTGCAAGTGCGATCGCAACAGGTGAAACGCTTGCTTTAAGAGGAGTAACAGCACCAACGGCGAGAATACCGCCTACGCCGATCGTGGTGCCAAGTAGACCACCAGCCGCCGAGAGCAGTACTGCTTCAATAATGAACTGGATCAGAATGTCCTGTTGAGAGGCACCGATCGCCTTGCGTAAGCCAATTTCTTGGGTACGCTCCGTGACAGAGACAAGCATGATATTCATAATGCCAATGCCGCCGACCAGTAGAGAAATACCTGCGATCGCTGCCAGCATTGCCGTCAAGCCGCCTGTGATGGTGCCGACAATGCGCAGTACATCCTTTTGCGTTTGCACCGTAAAGTCATCTTGATCAGTAATTTTGTGCCGCAGCCGCAGCAAGTTTGATACTTGAAACTCGGCAGCCCCAACGCTGGCTTCATTTTTGGCAGAGAGCGAGATAAAGGTCAAATCCAAGCCATAGGGGGAGTTGCGTCCCGTCAGACGGCTGGCTTGAGTGGTCAGCGGTATATATGCCGCATCATCCTGGTTACTGCCCAAAAACGCACCTTTTGCCTGCAACACACCAATCACCTGAAAACTGATGCCGCCAATGCGAATCTGTTCTCCGATCGGGTCTTTGTTGCCGAAGAAACGGGTCGCAATATCGGCTCCCAGCGCCACAACCTGCTTACTGCCATCCACATCTTGCTGCGTCAAAAAGCGTCCTTTTGCCATGTCAAAGCTACGCACTGCCAGAAATTCTGGTGTGGTGCCCACGACTAAGGAATTGCTGTTGAGATTACGATAGACCACTGGCAACTGGCTCTGGCGTTGGGCAGCCACTTCCTTCACAGAAGGCACTTGAGCCGCGATCGCCTTTGCATCCTCCCAAACCAACGTGCGCGGTAGATCGTAGCTTCGATTCCGTGCTTCGCCACTACCTGGTGTGACAAACAAGACATTGGGTCCCAGCGATTCAAACTGTTCTGATGCCAGCTTCTGGGCACCCTGCCCAATGCCGACCATCGCAATCACCGACGCATTGCCAATAATGATGCCTAGCATCGTCAACGTACTACGTAACTTATTTGCAGTCAGCGTTTTGACTGCCATTTTGCCGCTTTCGAGTAAGTCCATTGGGGAAAGGGTGAGGAGTGAGGAGTGAGGGGTGAGGAGAAAGGCAGAAGGCAGGGGGCAGAAGGCAGAAGTTAGAACTAACTCAAAATTTAAAATTCCTTTCGGCTTGAGTTTAGGTCATAAGCAAAACTTCCTCTGCTTCCTTTGCTCCCCCACGCTCTAATTCTTCTGGTTCACTCCCTTCGTAATGTTTTCCAGTTTCTGACCTTCGGGGAGTTCGACGAAGACCTGATTGCCAGCCTGGATGCCGCTGAGGATTTGGGTTTCGTTGCCGATCGTGGAACCGACTGTCACCAGTTGGAACCTGGGTTTGTTTTGGGCATCGGGGACAAGTACGCCCGTTTGTCCTTTATCAGTAACGATCGCCACGGTGGGTACAATCAGCGCTTGCGGGATGGGCTTGCCAAAGAAGGTAAGGTCAATATCCTTCATGCCCGATCGCAGTAAGTCTTTACCAGAATCCAGTCCGACCCAGACGGCAAAGGTCACAACACCTCGTTGCGAAGCGTCTTCTTCCGCTTTGGGAGAAATCCGCTGTACAGTGCCTTTGAACGACTGGTCGGGATATGCCCCTGCCCGAATTTCAACCGTTTGCCCCAGCTTAATCTGAGCAATGTCCACTTCAGGCACCTTCGCTTTAACCTCCAGGTCACTAGCAAGGTTGGCAACATACGTCGCTGAAGATGTGCTAGAGGCAAAGCTAGTCGGTGCAACAAACGCACCCACTTCTGCGCCCGTCTGCGTGATCACACCATCAAACGGAGCCACGATCACCGCATCCTCTAGCTGAATACCAATGCGATCGAGACTTGCCTGTGCTGATGCCACTTGCGCCGCTGCTTGCTGAATTTCTTGAATACGAGAACCGTTTCGTTGCTGATTGAGTTGCTGCACAAGGTTGTTGTAGCCTGCTTGAGCCTGCGCCACATTTGCTCTGGCGCTCCGTTCCTCGTTTAGCACTTCGTCCAGCCGATCGCGGCTAATTGCTCCTTCGGCTGAAAGTGCCTGGTTGCGCTGCGATCGCTGCAAGGCTAAATCCAGTCGCGTTTGGGCAGCGGCAGTTTGCGCCTTTGCCTGGGTGACGCTTGCTTCTGCCTGCCCGATCGCTTCGGGGCGGCTACCTGCACGTAACAAGGAAAGATTTGCTTGTGCTCTGGCAACTTCTGCCTGCGCCTGAGCGCGATCGGCTTGTAGTTCTCTCGTTTCCATGCGTGCTACGACCTGCCCTTTTCTAACGCGATCGCCCCGCTGCACCAGCAACGCTTCTAGCCGACCAGCCGTTTTCGGGTTCAAGTTCAGTTCTTTTACTGCCTGCACTTCACCACTGGCAGTAATGCGCGCCGTGATGTCTTTTGCTTGTACAGGCACAGTCAGTTGACTAATGGACTGTTTAGGAGCGGCATTACGCACCAGTGGCACAGCTACCGCAGAAACGCCAACGACACCCGCTACTACCAGTCCTATTAGCCAGGGAGTGCTTTTGGCTTTACCAACAAAAGGAAGTTGCATAGGGAGAGAATCTGTAGATAGAGAGTGAACAGAGCAAGGAGAGAAAATCAGAAATAAAGCTGTTGTCTATTGAGGCAGCAGAGGCAGATGAAGCTCTTGAGGCGCTTAACCAACCTGGGCAGGGCTATCTGCTGCTGTGGGCATGACCTGAGACGAGTGCTGCTGCTCCCATCGCTCCATCATGAGCGGCAGTTCTTGCTCGAGAAAGGCATGAACTGCGTGCATTTCTTCAAGACGTTGGCGCAATGGTGGTGCGCTGCTATCAATCAACTTCAACCCCTGTTCGGCAATTTGACGAAATGTTTTGA
>JBGTJW010000388.1:0-2746 GCA_041744955.1 Stenomitos sp.
GTGTTGACCACCAGCATGGAAGACCACTTTCAAGGGTTATTGCTGGATGACTTGCAAAATATAGCGCCCGAAGCCTATAGCAACCGGATTAAACGTCCCGGTGTGGTCGACTGCTGGGAATATGACGAGTATAAAAGTGCAGTGGTTGCCACAGGCAAGAAAAAGCTGATTATGGCAGGGTTGACGAATGATGTGTGTATCGTCTATCCAGCTATCAGCGCGACCGAAGAGGGGTTTGAAGTTCAGGTGGTGGTGGATGCAGGCGGCTCACCTACAACGCTGGCGGACGAAACGGCTTTGAGACGGATGGAGAAGCATGGGGTCACCCTGACTTCCACCAATCAAGTGATGGCAGAACTGGCGAACTCCTGGTCAGAAGGGGTTGGACAGACGATTCAAACTATCATGTATCAAGAAATTCTTACCAAGTTGGTTGAGGCGTAGAGATGACCCACACGACAAACATCCTGGTCGTTTATACCTCAACGCTGGGTAACACTCAACGCATGGCTGAGTCCGTTGCCGACGGTGCACGATCGCTCGAAAGCACGACCGTAATTCTGCGGGAAGCAACCGAGGCAACGAGAGAAGAAGTCCAGGTGTGTGACGCGCTGTTGTTGGGTACGCCCCTACGTCATCGGTCGGCGGATGCGCGGGTAAAACAGTTTATTGAGAACACGATCGAAGTTCTCTGGCTCACTGATGACCTAGTGGGTAAAGTGGGCGGTGTGTTCTCCGTTGGTGGCGGCTATGGCAATGCCGGAGCAGGTGTAGAAATTGCCCAACTGGGATTGCTGGCAGCCCTGGCAGCGGCAGGCATGATTTTAGTGCCGTTGCCCAAAACAACACCCGGAGCAGGTGTTGCTGGCAGTCACTGGGGCGCGCATGGCAGAAGCGGCGGACCCAATATGGAGCCAGTTGGCATCACCGATGAGATGCTTCAATGTGCTTATCATCATGGTGCGAATGTAGCGCGGGTGGCGGTGGCACTTCAGGGCAAAGACTTGATGGCACAGGGCAACCAGGCACCCTCTCAGGAATTAATTGCTCTGTTTTCCGGCTCTTAACAACTGTGAATTAGAAATTGTTCTTATTTGATCTTTACCAGGAGCTATTCCAGACATGACTCATATTCTTCATATTGATTCAAGTCCGCGCGGCGATCGCTCGATCTCCCGCACCCTTTCAAAAGAATTCATCGCCCATTGGAAAGCGGCACATCCCAGTGATACCGTGACCTACCGCGATTTAGGGCATCATCCCGTTCCCCTAATTGATGAACCCTGGATCGCTGCCGCTTACTCTGCACCTGACAAACACACACCTGAGCAAGCCGCCGCCATTCGTCCCTCGAATGAACTTGTGGATGAATTCTTGGCAGCCGATCGCTATGTCTTCAGCGTCCCAATGTATAACTTCAGCATTCCCGCAGGTTTTAAGGCATACCTTGACCAAATTGTGCGCGTCGGTCGTACCTTTAGCGTTGAAGCCGATGGTAGCTACAAAGGCTTGGTTACGGGCAAAAAGCTGTTGATTATTACGGCGCGGGGCGGTTCCTATCCCAAAGATACGCCTTACTATCCCTACGATATGCAGGAACCCTATCTGCGACTCATCTTCGGCTTCATTGGCATCACCGATGTTGAAGTGATTCACGCCGATAATCTGATGGGTGGAGATGATGCTCGTCAGCAGGCGATCGCTACTGCTCAATCTGCCTTAAAAACGGCGGTGTCTCGTTAGTCGGTTGCCTGCAATCACACTGCCTTCTAAGTCGAGACGGGCTGCCTAAAATTGTCTAACCATTTGATGTCTCTATGATGGTTGCTCCAGATGAAACGTTTCTCTCGGTTTATCCTGCCTTCTTTAATGATTGGAGTGTCTCTCATTTCACAAACTCTACTGGGGGATGCCGCTGCTCAGGAGACGATGAGTAGTCAGATGACATTGGTGAGCCAGCTTGCCGATGTACAACCAACCGATTGGGCGTTTCAGGCATTGCGATCGCTGGTGGAACGCTACGGTTGTATGACTGGCTATCCTGACCAAACGTTTCGCGGACAGCGATCGCTGACTCGTTATGAGTTTGCTACCGGGTTAAATGCCTGTCTCGATCAACTCAATCAGCGCCTCGCCGGTGCCACAGCAGAGCTAGTTGAAACAGACGATCTACAAACCTTGCAACGACTTCAGGAGGAATTTGCTGCTGAACTGACAACACTGCGGGGACGAGTAGACACCCTTGAAGCTCGAACTGCAACCTTAGAAGCTCAACAATTTTCGACCACCACCAAACTCACTGGACAGGTACTCTTCTCAGTCAATGGCGGCGATTTTGCAGGGGAAAGCATCATTGATCCAACTGGGAGAGTATTGGCTGATCAGGACTTGAATCCAACGGTTCTCTACCGAGTTGCCCTCGATCTAAACACCAGTTTCACGGGTACCGACTTACTCAAAATTCGGATTGATACGGGCAGCAATGGCGCGAACGACAATGTTGCGGGTGTTTTAGAGCCAAACTTTGGCAGCGTGCTAGATTACTCGGTTAAACCACCCAGTGATGGAAATTTTGGGATTGGGCGGCTGGTTTACACTTTTCAGCCTGTTAGAAATCTTAGTGTTTCCATCGGCCCCGATATTCGCACCACCGATTACGTCGATCGCAATAGCTACGCCAACGCCAGCTTTCGAGACTTCAGCACCCTAGCACTAGTCAACAATTTCATTCTGTTTCCAGTCAACG
>JBGTJW010000389.1:0-9255 GCA_041744955.1 Stenomitos sp.
TTATGGACTTACCTATACCCATTGTTTAATCAGTATTTCTGATTGATCCCAGACTTGAGTACAAAAACTTTCTATGACTGTGTGGTTGATGAGGGTATGGGTATAAGAAATCTGTATGGGTCTACCTTACTTAATGGGTATGAGATGACGTAATCTCGTAT
This sequence comes from Stenomitos sp., assembly GCA_041744955.1. GTDB lineage: Bacteria > Cyanobacteriota > Cyanobacteriia > Leptolyngbyales > Leptolyngbyaceae > Stenomitos. The sequence goes on from JBGTJW010000389.1 coordinate 162, forward strand.
AACTTGCAGCAATTCTACTATAAATGACTTAGCTTTGGGTTGCTTTTGTACCTGTATCCTCTACCCCTATTAGATATTCTCATACTTCAATAGGGATACTTTCTTGTCTTTTGAGTATAGGTATGAGATACTGGTAGCTATAACCCATACTTGCAGACATTTATTTTGTTAACGATGCAGTTAATCTGTTAATTAATCGAAAGGAGACTCTTTCTGATGCGCAAGTGGCTTAAGGAGTTGGTTGATACTCAGTATTTACCTGCGATCGCGGTGCTTGAAGATTCTCCCCTCGGTCGTTCTGAGGCGCAGCGCTGGGCCAAGTTGATGAAGGAACAATGGGTAGCTCATGGGATGAAGGCTCTCAAACAACAGCGTAATCTGATGACGGAGGTGAGGACGGAAATTAAGCGCCGGTTGGGGGAGGATCACTTTGCTCTGGAGTCAATGAGTTTTACTAAGGCGGAGTGGGTTGAGATTAATCAACCGATTGATACCCAGGTGGCTCGGCGTAATGAAAATCAGCAGTATCTCGACAATCCTGAGGGGGTTGTGGCTCAGGCGGTGCGGTTGCTGGAGTCGCAGGAGTGGGCAGAGATTGCCGCAGGTCTGGCGGTGCTGACGGGACGGCGGAGTTCTGAAATTTTGGCGACGGCTCAGTTTGAAGTGATGTCGAAATGGTCGGTCATCTTTACAGGAGCCTTGAAGCGACGGGGGGAGTCTCAGAGGCTGTCGTTTGAAATTCCAACGCTGACGACAGCTCGGAGGGTGGTGGAGGCGTTGGCAAGGATACGGAAATTGGTGGATACGAAAGGGATGGATGCTGAGGCAGTGAATGACAAGTTTAGTAAGGATGTAGCTAAGGTATGCGATCGCGCTTTTGGTGATCTGGTGCCTTTAAGGGAGGGTCGAGACAACCTCTACACGCATCTGTTTAGGAGTGTCTATGCGACGATTGCAACTCACTGGTACTGTCCGCCTAGAGTCAGCGATCTGGAGTTTAAGGCGCAGATTCAAGGCCATTTTCAGGTGCTGGATGAGGAGAATCCCCAGCTCAGACGATCGCTGGCAGCGTCTCGTCACTATTCTGATTATGAGATTGGGGACGGAAATGGTAATCGGGAGGGTCGCAAGGGCATCAAGTTGGGCTATGCCGGGGTACAGGTGATTGAAGCGTTTAAGCCAGCGATGGAGGTGAGGGAACTGCAGGAATTAGATGGGCCTAGGGTCAAATTGCAGAAGCGTAAGCCGGTAAAGGTACGGGTATGGGTTGAAGACCGTGATCGCTTTGGGGCGATCTTTGAGCGGCTGGCACTCGAAGGAAATCAGATGGACAGGTTTGCGGCGCTACTGGAATGGGTGGAGCAACACCTTGAGAAGACGATAGCAGGAGGGGAGTCTAGAACGGTGGAGGCAGTGCCAATATCGGCTGGGGCAGTGTCTCAACTAGAAGCTCCGGAGGTAGTGGAGCAACCGCAGACAGTGGAGGCAGTGCAGGAGGTAGTATCCCCTGAGAGTCAATCTCGGCAGGAAAAACCGCAGGGGGTGGAGCCATCTTTGGTAGAGACTCAGGAGGCAGCAACTATTCAGGAGGAAGCTCCAATCTCACCAGCACAAACAGCAGATTTGACAGCGCAGGAGCAGGCTTGGCACCAGATTGCAGCGCTGAGTACGACGGTCAATCGTTTGGTGGAACAACTCGCTCACGAACGCACGGAGTTAGTCAGCTCTAGATCGTCACCGCGTTCGGTAGCCTCACCTCATCGAGCAGGTAAGTCAAAGACTATGACAGCATCAAATGCTCAGTCTAAAGGGAAAACGCCAGTAGCAACGGTGGCAACTGGTGCTGATGACGAGGTGCCCCGTGCAGTCAGAACAACGGAAAATGCGGAGGCGAAGGTGAATGCAGCCATTGATGCTGTGGTGGCCTATAACAGTGCTTCTGGCAGAACCCATGAGAATAAGTGGGCGTTTGGAGTGGCACTACTGAAACGTCTGACTAGGGCGAATCAAAAGGTGATTGAGCGCGTGGTGGAGCAGCGCAGGGAGGAGATTGAGAAGCATCATCTCCAACATGAGTTAGGCCCGAATCATAATATCAGGAAGGGCAGACAAGGCATCAGAATTGAGGAGTCGGTGCCCTTTGTGTGGGTGTAAGACTGAGGAGAAGTACGTAAGGGAGATGCAAGCAAATGAACGAGCTAAATGTAGAACTACCACCGGAAATCCCAGTTGAGGAAGCACGACTCGTGTTGGCAGCGAGGCCGTTTGAGCTAGGACGACTCTCACTGGGACAGGCAGCGAGAATGGCGGGGTACTCTAGACCTACTTTTATGGAACTACTAGGCAAGATGAGTATTCCGGTGTTTAATTATCCAGCTGAGGACTTAGAGCGGGAGATGTTCCTTTGAGCCACCAGTCTACCTCTGAATCGGTTCAACGAGCAGTGACGAATGCGACTTGCTTGGTTGGGCTGGAACGGATTGGACGATTGGATATTCTCCCCCAAGTTTTTCCAGTTATTCTCACTCCTCCAGCAGTGCAAACAGAGGTGGGGATTACGGCTGATTGGCTGACTGTCCAAGCTGCTCAAGATTTGACAACTGTTGCTGTCTTAAAGACTCAAGTTGATATTGGTGAAGCAGAGGCGATCGCTCTGGCTTTGGAACTGGAAGCAGGGGTGATTATTCTCGATGACCGCAAGGCTCGTCGCTTGGCTGAACAACTAGGCTTTGGGAATTTTGGGCGTTTTCAGATGAGGTTTATACAATTATTTTTGCTAGTTGTCCGTTTTTACACGTTCGCTACCCTCAGGCCGTGGAGTAAGATAAACCGATCAATCATCGCATTGACCTGCTCAGGCACCTCTAGAGATAAAAAATGCCCAGAGCCGACTGCCTTCGCACTCACCAGTTGTGGGCATAGTTCCGCAAACAGATCTAGATTAGCGAGCCGATGAGTCGCTTCGATGTACAGCACTGGCACCTGACATGCCTTGGCACAATCACGCGCCCGATGCAAATCCCAGGGAAAGAAACTTTCAAACGTGGAAACCATCACGTACTGGGGTGTTGCTAGAAATGTCTGCTCAACCTGGTCGTGGCATTTGTCGGTTGGTAGACATGAGTCTGCTACAATTTTACGAACCTGGTCCTCAAAGTCCGGGCTCCTCAATCCCTCCAGGTACTCAGTGAATACAAAACCTGCGGATTCAGGGAAGAGCACACCTGAATCGAAGAGCACAATGGCTGCGGGAAAGTCCGGGTAGCATGCGGCAATTTCGAGAGCCATGTTACCTCCCATGCTTTGACCAACGATAACTGGCTTTTTGATATTCTGCTGGGTGCAGAGCCAGACGAGATCCTCAGCAAAGCCTTCAATTGAATACTTTTGTTTCGGTTTATCGCTTTCACCATGTCCTCGCAATTCGGCATTCAGAACACGACCTTTACGGGCAAAGTAATCCACCTGAGGTGCAAAATGAGTGCGGTCTCCACCGAGTCCGTGGACGAACAAGAACTCAGGCTGTCCTGCCCCTGCGATTTCGAAGGAGAGCTGGATACCGTCACGAGCTAGTTTCATGGTTCATCTCCGTATTCACTAACACTTCTATGGGCGTTGTCAAGTTGAGTTCCCGAGGGCGTTTTTATTGAGAAAAAGGCCATTTCGATAATGAAGGAATCGGGTTTTCAACGTCCAATCAAAGATGACTTTCTCAACAAGAGGTTAGATTAATCGTTAACTTGACAACACCTGTTGCAGTAGTGAAACTAACTTCCGTTTACGGGCATGAGTTTGCATTAGCGTCATTCGATAGTGTTTCCATTCCTCCAATTGTCCCAACTGAATGTAGGCAGCCCGAACTTTACGCAGCCAGTTCACCGCATGGTGGTAATACTGCGCTTTGCCTTGATTCATAATTGATGCGGCACGGTTGCTGGCATTCTCAATCACCCATTCAGAACGATGAGCCACAGCAGCATCCATCACCGGATGAATCACGTCTGACTGGTAGGAACTGAGTTGATCGACGGTGGTAATGGCAGCGTCAATCAGGCCCTCTTGCAGAAAAATTGCCACCTTTGATTCCGCATGAAGGTTATCAGAGGCTCCCCGCAGTTTTCTCAGCAATTCCTGCCGCAGTGATTTCCACTGATCGCCTGCCAACTCCTGCACCTTCAAATAATTAGGTAACGAAGGCCAGGTCTTAAATGCAGTAACTCTGGCTTGTAGGGCTGCCTCCTGCTGACCCATCCCCTCCGCCAGTTCACTCATCCAGACCGCTAATGGGTACTTGCTGTTTCCACCAAGTGAAAGTCCTTGGGTCGCGATGTGGAGTGCCTGCTCCAGTTCTCCCTGCTCTCGTAATGCCTGCGCCAGTGTCAATGCTTCTTCTGTTGTCCTCATTTGCTGGTGTGCTTGGACAATCGCCTCCTCTGTTCGTCCCAGTTTTGCCAGCATTTGCAAGTAGCGCTCGGTCTGCCCTGCTGCTTCGGCAAGATAGAGGTATTCCTGATGTTTACCCTGCCGTTCCAGGATCTTGAGCCGAATTAAGGCAAGACTATCGGCAAAATCGGGAGCCTTGTCCTCCCATGCGCCCCGTTCAGTCATCTGCCCTTGAAGAACGCGTTGGAGTGGTGGATGCTCCCATCTCTGCTCTAACGCCGCAAGGCTCATGTCAAAACTGTCAACGCCGTAGGCATCCACTTCTGTCCGCCAGGTTTCCAAATTTCTTTGCCACTGATGGCGATCGCTGGCTGATAACTCAGCACTCAGAATTGCCTCAGTCAATGTATCATCCAGTTCTTGGAAGAAGGCACCACTTTCGCCACTGGAGCCGTCTAGATTCATCCAGTCCTGCACGTAGGCATGGACGATCGCACCCAAAATAATCAGCGCATTATTGCCGTCACCCTGCTCGATAAACTTATCAGCTTTTTGAATGATTTCCCGGATTTCATCCAGAGCGGGTTCATCATTCCATTGCTCGGTATATCGGTCGATGACGCGCCTGACTTGCTGTTGAAAGGGCTTTGGATCAACGGTGGTACGCCTAGGAGCTTTTGGCTTTGTGACTCTGGATTGGGTCAGTTGCGTAATCTGCTGCTCAATCGTGTCCATCCACTCTGGCTGCTCATTGGTAAGATTTTGCACGATCGTTTGCAATTGCTCGCGGCTCAGGGGCTCCAGCAGTTCAGCCAGTTCGGAACGCTGCTCAATTTGATCGGGTTGATGCAGGCAGGTTAAGAGGGTCGCAACAATGTGCTTGCACCATCCCTCGTAGTCATAGGGGCAGGTACAGGTTGCGCTGGTGATACCCCCTTTGTCAAAGTGAATCCTGATTCGGTAAGGGTCTGCTTCACTTCCTTCAACATTGGCAGATAACACGCTGCCTCGTTGAATCAGGGAACTCACCGAACCATTGTGGTAATAGCCCTGACCTCGATCAAACGATGGGGCGACCGCATGGTGACGAATGGTTGCTTCACTCAGCTTTGGAATCACCCTGTTCACTCCTGATAGTTCTAAATCAGTCGTAGTTCTGATTTTAGTGATTTCTCAGCCAGCCTGGGCAACCTTTTTGAGTCCAACCCCCTTATTAAGAGAGCAACATGACTAGTTCTAGATGATTTTGTGGCGTGGAAGTAGGTGGAAAGTCCCAAAATTCAGTTTCCCAAATCATCCTTTTTTCAATCAGCAACGCTTTTCCCTCATCCATCGTTCCGAAACTGCTGGGAAAAGTGGACGACTAGCGCCTCATTCTGACGTTCCCCCAAGCGGCCTCACTCAATTGTCACTCCTACATCAACGTATGACTCAGCTCTGATGCACTTGAGTCAAAACAGACGTAAAGCTGACTATGTCTCAGTTTGTTAAGCACCCTTAAATTTGTAGGCCATGATTTTCTCTTTGTCCATTTATCGCATCTTTCTTCACATCTCTAGCTTTAGGGTAGTCAGTTAGAATCGGGTTCAGGTTAAGTTGAGTATGGGTTAATCAGAGGGGGATTCCTTGGGTATGGATGATGCAGGTAAAGATATTAACTGCCAGGTTGCAGCAATGTCATGCAGCCGCTGCAGTCCTCGCCAGAGGGTCTCAATACCAGGAGACTCGTTCCTACCTCGATTCTTAAAGCCTCCTAACTGGGCGATCCAACGCACACATTCCCCTAAGCTGGGAGCAACCGTCGGGGGTCGGGGGGTCTGATGAATTGTGCAGTACAACCCTTGCCATTCTGCTGGTTCTAAGATACTTTCAACACAGCAATCTGCATGCTGCCGCGCTTCGTAGGTTAGCCATAACAGTCGCCAGGCTACGATCGTGTAGGTGGCTAAGGCTCGCTGCAACCGCTCTGCTCTCTCCAGTTGTAATGCCTCGATGCGGCACCCACTCTGCAGGACGAAAAAATATCGCTCAATTAACCATCTCTGGGCATACCAGCTTAGACTTTGACGCGCAGCAGATAGGTCCTTGATCCCTAGGGTCGTCAGTAGCAGCCAACTGATGGGACGCTCTCCTTCTGGGGGGTGCTCTTCTTCCGCTAGAATCACATCCACCGCAATCGGAGACAGCGATTTTAGATGCGCTGGCGGTTGCAGCCACAAATGCGTAAAGCGGATGCTTAAGTTGGCTCCTCGCGCCGCACGTCGGGGAGTGCGTTGCAACGCTAAGGTAAATTCTCCTTGGCAGGGGGTTTGACGGATGGCTGCAAATAGCGGTTGCACATTTGCTGAGAATGCATCCACTTTTGTACTACGATTCTGCGCGGCACGGATGAGAAACTCACAGTTGCTGCGCCGAGGGTGGGCAAAGAGTTCATAAATATCGGCTTCGCGATCTGCTATGGTGATCAGCCGTACTTTTGTGGGTATCAGGGTTTGACTCACCTCTAGGCTCTCTATCCAGCGAGCGCTTTCTTTTTGGACAATGCTGCTGCGTCGCCGTGTGTCGCTGCGGCGGGTTTTCTCTCGCGCCCATACTTTTTGATGCAGCACGCCTAGGGGAACGCCTGTGGCAGTCGCGGCTAGGACGGTGTGCACTTTCAGTCCTTGGGCGGCTGGGTTACTCAGGGGGCCTAATCCTTGGGTGCGTCGATGGGAGCTGAATTTAGTTCGCTGGTATCTTGGATCGCTAGGACGGTCTCGTGGGCTCTGATGCGCTCAATCGTCCGCTGTTGGTGCCCAGCTAGAATACTCTCTGCTGAAATGCGCGGGTTTGACCAAAAGTCATACACTCCTTGCATCGCTGCTGCATCTCGACTCGCTTGCGATACACTCGCCTGCGGTTGCTCTGATAAATCTTCTACTATCCGGATCAAGCGACGATTGCGCCGCAGGTCCCCTAAGTCAGCATCTTTCAATTCCTCTGCTGCCCAGCTCATGGATGTCCTCCTTTATATACAAGGGGTCTGAGCTAGAGTGACAACGCCTGAACTTTTGCCTCACGCATGACACCAAGGGGACAACCAACGATTCATCCCTGCTACAGTTTCCGGAAACTGCTGCCAATTGGTCCACAGATCCTGCAAATGCTGCCCCGTGTTGCACGATTTTGGCTGCCAGTTTCACAGCGGTGCATCACCTGTTGCCCCGTGTTGCAACATTTTGGTTGCCGGTTGCACTGCAGTGATTCCTCATCGTTTCTATACTTTTGTATCCAATCCAAACGGCTACAGTGCCTCAATCCTCCAGCTCATAAGCTATTCAACCGGATTTGGGGACTCTTTTGTCTCATGTGTCGCTTTTGTGATGCAACTTCACTCTGCGTCATCTGCTGACATATTCAGTAAGGTCTCTTAACTTCAGTTTACCGATTGGCTTAACTTCTGTTGCAATTTAGAAGTATTTCTCTGGCTCGATTAAAGACCGAAATCGCTCTGGTTCCCTCTGCATCTACTTCTCAGCCCCTGTATCGTTTGTGAAGAAAGATGTGACTAAAGGATAGCCTGGGCAAAGTATCAGGTTTCGCTACAACTTCAGGTACGAAAGCTCTTCTGCCGCAATGCTGGGTGCAAGCGCCGCATCTTCACCGAACGAATTCCTACCATCGCTGCTCCTTGGGCCAGACGAACTCAGCGCTTGGTCCAGCACCTCGCTGCGATTGCTGTAGCATTAGGAGGTGCAGCGGGAGAGAGATTGAGCCACCAGCTCTGTTGCCCGACCAGTCGTAACACCTTGCTGCGATTAGCCATGAGACTGCCCTTACCAACCATCGTGACTCCTCAGACTTTGGGTGTCGATGATTTTGCCTTTCGCAAGCGTCAGCGCTACGGGAGTATCTTGGTAGATTTGGACAACAACCGTCCCCTGGCTTTACTCAAGGACCGCAAAGCTGGAACTGTCGCTGAGTGGTTAAACCAGCACCCAGGCATTCAGGTGATTTCCCGTGACCGCTCTAAGGAATACAAAGCCGGCATAACCGAGGGTGCGCCCAAGGCCGTCCAGGTGGCTGACCGATTCCATCTGCTACAAAACTTAGCTGAGGTGCTCGAGCAAGTTTTAGCAGCCCAAGGCAAAGCACTCAAAGCAGTAGACACAGTTCATCGCCTAGCCTTTGCAACTGATGCAGAGGGAGCAACAGCAGTGGCAATCTGTCCCCCTGCTGCACCTCTAAAGTTACAGCAACTGTCTCAACAGCGCCGAGCCCAACGATGGAACACTTACCAGAAAGTCTGGAAGTTGCATCATCAGGGCTGGTCAACCGCTGCTATTGCTCAGAAGGTAGGCTTAAGCAGTAGGACAGTGCAACGTTACTTGTATACCTCAAGCTTTCCTGAACGCCAAGGACGCAGTGACCGAGGTAGGAGCATGCTCAATGCTTATCAAGGCTATCTCCTCGAGCAGTGGAATCAAGGGCACAGAGGAGTCAAAGACTTATTTGGAAAGATTCAAAAGCAAGGGTACACTGGCAGCTACATGACGGTTAATCGCTATGTTCGTCGCTTGTCTCAGGCGCAAGGATTTGAATTGAGGCAATACCCAACTCATCGACGCTTACCCCAAGTAGTTGACTCTCAGCGACCCGCACTCACGGCACGTCGAGCCATTTGGCTCATCCTTCGTAATCCCAGAAAATGCACCCCTGAGGATGAGCAGTT